>CBRAFL010000129.1:0-14092 GCA_967755055.1 uncultured bacterium | reverse complement strand
TTACCGACGATCGCGTTCCAGTAGCGGTCGGTTTCCTCCTGCGTGTCGGTCGCGACCTGGAAGGAAAAGGCCTCGCTGTGTTTGAAATCCGGCCCGCCATTCAGGCCGAGACAGGGAATGCCGAGGACGGTGAATTCCACCGTGAGGACGTCGCCTGCTTTACCCGACGGGTAATCGCTCGGTGCGTTATGCACCGCGGTCACTTTGCTATCAGGGAATGTCGCCGCATAAAAGCGGGCCGCGTCCTGAGCGTCTTTATTGAACCAAAGACAGATCGTATTTTTTGGGATGGGTTTGTTCATAAGCAGATTTCGAGCACGACAGGTGTGAATGAAAGAAGTTCGTCGCAACCTCCGCGATCACGGAGCTTCAGTATCCTCAGTACATCATGACTGGCTTTCGGGCGGGCCGGTTGCTCGCACTCCACTCTATCGACGAACGGTAGACGAACGTCCGGACCGCATTCGAAAAATCTTCCAGGAAATTTTGATTCTTCCCGCGCTTTAGGGACCGGCAAGGCATCCTCCCGAAGGGATCAACGCCGCGTCAAAATTTATGCCGGCAACGCGCTAACGTCGATTTCGACAACGTGAATGGCAGACGATGTTGCGACCGCAAACCGAGCGCGCGCGGACTGAAGCGCATTGGGCGGAGGTAGATTATTCCAAGTGATACTGCCCGCCTGCTTACCTGAGTCGAGGGGCCATTCCCCCAGCAACGCGCCCGTGCGCAGGTCATACAGCCGGGGATGCTCGTAAAATGTGACGACGAAATCAGAGCCGATCGGCATCAACGTTCCTGGCGGATGCGGCAGCTTGATCACATTGGAATATGAATCACTGCCGATTCGCCAGACCGCCACACAATGCTTTCCGGGGATGTCATCGACCGGATCGTTTTCGTCGCCGAAGGACTCGTCCATCGTACCAATCATCGCAACGTCATCATCGACAAAGGCGCGTTTTGCTGATGTTTCGCACGAGCTGATCGAGCATCGGATGCGAGAGCCGCAGATCGCCGATTGGCGGCAGATCTGAACCGCGCACGACCCCCTGCACATCGCTCGGCTCCGGTGGGATGTCGATACCGGTAATTTCGACATAGCGAAAACCATGCTGCGTGAAGGTGGGCTGGTAAACGACGGTTTCGTCGCGCGCGAAAGTGTAGGTGTCGGTTACCTTCGCGCTGCGGAAATTCTCCGTGTAGAGACAGCCGCGCTGGTCGCCCAAACGGTAGAGCTCCTCCGCATAGCGGATGCGAATGGTCTGATCCTTTTTCCCCGTCAGTTTTACGCGTGCAACGCCAACCATGTTCTGTCCGAGATCGTAAACATATTCGCCCGGCGCAGGCGTGGTGCGCGCGCGAGCAGTCAGCAGCTCAGTTGCGCGCACCGGCTCGTCAGGCTGTGGGACGAAATTAGTCACGTCATCGCCATCAACGGCGACGGGGCTCCATGCCGACGCATCGAAGCCCGGTCGCGCATTGTCCGGTCGACAACGCCGAAGCCGACGCAGACGAAACCGCTCGGACACAGAGGTCGCCGAGCCAAACCCATTGCGTTGGTTCTCGCAAAACGTAGCGGCAGGCCTCCGCGCCTGCCGTTCTAAACCGCTTATACCCAAACCACAGGCACGGAGGCCTGTGCTACATCGGCGGTCCGATCTTTGTACTACTATGCGAGGCGTCCCGCCGAGCTCACTCGGAGGGTAGCCCTCACCGCATCGCCACTCAAGGCAGCGCCCTGTATTTGAAGTTTTTGAACCGAACTTCTCCTGCGCCCGCGGCAACCAGTGTGGGACGCAGACTGAGAAATCCGCCCGCGACGTTGTGATGGTAGCCGGAAACTTCGAACTGCATCCAGTGCTTCGTCCAGTGTTCACCATCGGAGCTGTGCCAGACCGTGACGATATGGTGATCGTTTCTCAGGCGCAGAAAGAAATGCCGTCCGATCGGCGTTTGCTTCGGGAAACTCGACGTATCACCCTTGCTGAACTCGAGCATGTTTTCTTTGGAGAATCCGAGCCCAGCGAAGAGGCGCTCACTGTAAAACACAAGTAACCCGGCCGACGCGCCGTCATCGCAATCGATTTCAACGTCCATCTCGTAGGCTTGATCGCCGCTGACAAAAGAGAGCCGCGCACAATCCTTCGGAGAGGTTCCGGCCGCTTTCAGCACCAACGCGCTCTTCTCGTAGCGAGAGCATTCCGCCACAGGACCAGCGGGATGAAAGAAACTCCATTGGATGCCGATCTTGTTCGCGCTGAAATCGTCGGAGAATGCGAGCCCGTGCGGAACTGCCGAGCCACCGACCGGCATGGGAATCGGTTTGGCGACATCGAAACCGGATGCTTTCACCCAACCGTCATCGGTCCACTCCACAGGCTCGAGCAGTGTCTGGCGACCGAGGTTGTAGTACCCGTTCTCATACGCGTGATAGACGAGGTACCACTGCTTGCCGTCCGGCCCTTCGACCAGGGTGGCGTGTCCCTTGGACCACCATTTTTCCTCCGCTGTGCTCGTGTGGACAACGGGATTGTACGGCGAGTTTTCCCAAGGGCCATCGATGCTCTTCGAGCGGGCCATGATCACCATGTGACTCGTCGCCGGCCCCGCCGTGCCACCCTCGGCTAGTACCATGTAATAGTAGTCACCGTGGCGCATGATCTTCGGTCCCTCCTGTGCGAACGTCTCCACGTCCCAGTGATCCGGATACTTCCAGCCATCGTAAATTTTCTTCACCGGTCCGGTCACGCTCAGCCCGTCGTCGGAGAGCGGCGCGTAGTGACCGCCGCTGAGGAAGACATAGCGTTTGCCGTCGGTTCCCACCGCGTGTCCGGGATCAATGTTCCCCACCTTCAGGTCGACGGGCGCACTCCACGGACCTCGGATGTTGTCGGCGTAAACCACCATATTGGTGAGGCTGTTCTCCTTGAGCGCGGGAAAATAGATGTAGAAACGGCCGTTGTGATACGCCAAGTCGGGCGCCCAAATATTTCCTGCGTAACGATTGAGCGCCGAGCCCACCGGTTCCCAATTCACAAGATCGCGCGAATGCCAGATCAGCAGTCCTGGAACGCTCTCGAACGAAGAGTGGACCATGTAGTAGTCCTGCCCGTGCTTCAGCACCGACGGATCGGGATGATCTCCCGCGAGAATTGGATTCAAGTAGGAGCCGTTGCCGATGTCGGCTTTGCGCTGACCCTCGAAGCCGCGCTGCCAACCAGGAATTTCAGTAGATGCAACAAGGTTAAAATTCACCATGACGGACAGAGCCGCCATGACCGCGGGGAGGAAACGAACTGCGCGCGAAAACAAGAATGATTTCATAAAGACTTGGAATGGAAATAGAGCGGCAGTTCAGCGTTCCGGGTCCGTCAGACAGACGTGATGGGTGAGCACTTTATCGAACGCTCGCCGTATCTGAACGCGTCCACCCGTGTAACGAAAGCGCATACTTGTCCCTAGTTTTCATGACACGTCTTGCAAACGGGAGCATCGACTTTGGGGAATACCAGCCTCAAATCCGCGCGAGTATTGATTGAATACGGGAAGTGCGCGCCGCATGGAGCCAAAAAAAGGGAGCACCTTGCTCCGCGGAAGTGTGGCTTTCATTCGGCACTTTCTGTGATCTCCACCCCGGTCTCATGACGATTACCCTCCGGTCGCTCGCGGCTTCGACGCTCGTGTTTACGCTGCTCGCGACGGGTAGCCTCGCCTCCACGTTTTTGGCTGAGGGTTACTCGATCCGCGTCTGGCAAACCGAAGACGGACTACCGCAAAACATGGTGACGTCCGCCGTTCAGACCCACGACGGCTACCTTTGGTTCGGCACGTACAGCGGCTTGGCGCGCTTCGACGGCGAGCGGTTTCAGATCTTCGAGCCTGCCAATACTCCCGCCCTGCTGGACCGCCGCGTAACCCGTCTATTTGACGATGCGCAGGGCACGCTCTGGATTGGCCACGACTCGGGCATCATCACGCGCTATCGCGCCGGTCATTTCGAACCGATGCCGCTTCCGGCTGGAAACATCGGAGACATAATCATCGGTCTCGGCAGCGATGAGCATGGGCGTCTGTGGGCGATGCGGGCAAACGGTCGTCTCGATTCCCTGGATGGCCGCACCCGCGTCCCGTCGTTGATCGGCACCGATCGGCCGGGCGTCATGAGCTATTCGGCGAACGCGCAGGGTAACATGTGGCTTTCCGCGAACGGACAGGCTGCCCGGCTGGTGGAGGGGAACCTGGCCGTGGCGTCACTTCCGGCACCGCAGAGCAACAACTACGTCATGTGCGTCGGAGCCACGGGCGATGGCGGCGCTTGGATCATTTGCGACGGTCGTATCCGCAAATGGAAGGACAATCAATGGGTGGAGGATCGCGGCGCATGCCCCTGGCTCGGCGGGGTGGCGTGCTGCCTCGAGCTGCACGACGGCACCCTGGCGATCGGCACACTCGAAGCGGGCTTGTATCTGGCTTTCAAAGACGGTCGCCCCCTCGTCCATCTGGACCGGAGCAATGGCCTGCCGCAAAACTGGGTGCGCTTTCTTTACGAAGACCGCGAAGGCAATCTCTGGGCCGGCGCCGGTAGCGCGGGCCTCGCTTCGATTCACGCGACGGCCTTCTCGGTGGTGCATTCGCCCGAAGAGACACGGGGGTGCAGCCTGCTTTCTGTGGCAGCGGCTCCCGATGGTACGCTCTGGGTTGGCACGGATGGCGCGGGTCTTTATCACTATTCTGCCGGAAGTTGGAAGCACTACGGAAGCGAAGACGGGCTGACGAACGCTTACGTCCCGTCCCTCGCCGTCAGTCCGGAAGGAGACGTCTGGGCGAGCGATTTCGGGTGGGGTAGCCCCTATCGATTACAACAGAACCATTTCAGCCGTGCGGCCGGGATCGAAGAGAACTCGAATCCCGTGTACGCCCTCCTTCCGTTGGGCGGCGGCGAGTGGCTCATCGGCAACCGCGACGGTTTGCGACAGTGGAAAGACGGCCACTCGACCTGGCTCGTCACATCCCCCAAGACCCCCGCGCCCGAGATCTGCGCGATTGCTCGCGAACAGAACGGCGCCGTCTGGTGCGGATTCGCCCTCGGTGGTGTGGCCCGCTTTGCCGACGGGCGTGTCACTCTGTTTCGTACTCCCGAGGGACTCGCAAGCGATGCCGTGTATTCGTTGTGCGTCGATGACGATAACATGCTTTGGGTCGGCACCGCGGACCGGGGCCTGAGCCGTTTCAAAGATGGCCGCTTCTCGAATATCGGCCGCGCGCAAGGGCTGGTTGACGACGCCGTTTGCGCGATTCTCGACGACGGGGCCGGCTACCTTTGGCTGAGCACTCATCATGGCATCCAGCGGATCGCCAAACGCGATTTGAACCGCTGTGCCGACGGCGTGAGCACAACGTTCTCCAGCCAAGTCTACGATCGAAGTGATGGACTGCCGATCACGGAATTTACCAGCGGCTTCCAACCCGTCGCGTGCAAGTCAACCGACGGTCGCCTCTGGTTCACCAGCAGCAAGGGACTCGTGAGCGTCGACCCTGCGCGCATCGAGTCGAATCCGATTCAGCCGCCCGTCGTGATCGATTCGATGTGGCGGGACGGAAAAGCGGCGCAACTCACCGACGGCCTCGTGTCGGACTCCCTGCCCCCGGATCACGAGCGACTCGAGTTCCGCTTCAGCGGCCTCAGCTTCGTGGCGCCGAGCAAAGTTCTCTTCAAATACCGTCTCGACGGAATCGACAAAACATGGATTGAGGCCGGCCCGAAGCGAACCGCGTTCTACAGCCGTCTTCCTGCGGGCACGTATCGCTTTCGCGTGATCGCCTGCAACAACGATGGAGTCTGGAACATGGAAGGCGCGTCACTCGCGTTCACGGTGGCGCCGTTTTTCTGGCAGACATGGTGGTTCTTCACCATCTGCGTTTTGGCGGCAGTCACGGTGGTCACCGTGTTCGTTCGCTATCTCACCCGCCGCCGCATGCACCGGCAAATGGAAGAGATGGAGCGCCGCCATACGCTCGAACGCGAACGCGCCCGCATCGCGCAAGACATCCATGACGACGTCGGCGCCAGTCTTTCCCGCATCGCAATGCTGAGCCAGCCCACCCGCAGCCAGCTGGCCGAACCTGAGCGCGCGGCCGCTGTACTCTCGCGCATTTACAGCACTGCTCGCGAAGTGACACGTGCGTTGGACGAAATCGTATGGGCGATCAACCCGCGTCACGACACGCTCGATAGCCTCGTGGATTACATGGGCAGATTTGCCCAAGACTTTCTTGCCAGCGCGAACGTGCGGTGCCGGCTTGATCTTCCGGTCGTGGTCCCGGCGTGGCCACTCACGGCCGAGACCCGGCACAATCTGTTTCTCGCTTTCAAAGAAGCCCTCAACAACGCGCTCAAACACGCTGCCGCCACTGAAATTCGAATCTCGTTCAGCCTGCGTTCGGACTCGTTTGTCCTCATGGTTGAAGACAACGGGCGTGGTTTCGATCCCGGTCGGAGCGACTCCAACGATTCCGGCCGGCTCAGTTCAGGCAATGGTCTCTTAAACATGGAAAAGCGGCTCGCCCGTCTCGGCGGGCGTTGCGAACTCGCCAGTGAAATCGGTCAGGGCACGCGCGTATCCCTCATTGTGCTCTTAAAGGGCCACGCCCCCGCCCCACCGCCTCCCCTCGTCGGTAGTCCGCATCAACCATCTTCTCACTCCACATCCTAGAAATCACCTTCGCCCTGTGAAAACCGAATCTCTCAGCTCACACTCCGCAAAATCTGGCACCATCACTGCGATGGTTGTCGAGGACGACACCTCTGTTCGTGACATACTCACGAGTTGGATACAGGAGGCCGACGGCTTTACCTGCCTGGGCGTATTTCCAGATGTGGAAAGCGCCGCACCCGAAATTGTGAAGGCGAAACCAGACGTCGTCCTCATGGATATCAATCTCCCCGGACTGAGCGGGGTGGAATGCGTGCGACAAACGAAGCCCCTCACCCCTCACACGCAGTTCGTGATGCAGACAGTGTATGAGGATTCCAATCACATCTTCGACGCGCTCGCGGCCGGCGCGACCGCGTACCTCGTCAAGACGACCTCTCGCGAAGCTTTGATCAACGCCCTTCGGGAGGTGCATGCCGGTGGATCACCCATGAGCAGCAACATCGCTCGCAAGGTGGTGCAACTGCTGCTGCAGCCGAAAAAAAACCTCCAGCCGTCCGACGAGCTCTCCAGGCGCGAAAACGAAGTGCTGGCGCTGCTCGCCCAGGGATATTTGTACAAGGAAATCGCGGATACCCTGGGCATCAGCATTCAAACGGTGAATACTTACATTCGTCGGATTTACGAAAAGCTGCAGGTCCACTCGCGAGCTCAAGCCGTGGCCCGGTACACCAATATTCGCCGGGAAGACCAATGAGGGAGAATTCGCGGGCGCCTGCCGCAGGGTGAATTGACCCAACTGAAACGTCCCCGCGCTCCCCGGGTGGCTAATCGCCTGCGCCTTGAGGTGATTGGAATCCGCTCATCGCGCACTGCGATCAGCAGGCCCCAGTTCTTATTCTGGAGCCGATCAGGCGTAAGGGTACCCAAGGATCTGCCCATTGGCAGATCCCATTAGCGGTTTCCTCCCGCCGGGTATTTCGAAGACGCGCCCTAATCCGACTTCATTTCGACCGTTTTTCGATCTGCACAAAATACTCCGTAATATCCAGGCGGGCATCGCCCGGACTGGAGAAGACCTCCGTTCCGAATTGGACACTCGAGAGCTGTTTGGTCTCCGCCATGAGGCCGTTTCGAACGAGGTGATCGATGAAGGCCTTCACGTCCACGCGCCAGGACGCGGCGTTCTCCTCCCGTACAAAGGAGAAAACTTTCCAACCGATGTCGCCGACGTAAAGGCTCCAGGTGACACCGTCGATTTGAACTTTTTCCCGAAGGGCGCCGAGCGGACCGGCTCCGCCATAGCGTCCCATCCAGATCATCAACTCGTCCGACGGCTTGTCCTCGCTCCGCACCGGAGCGGCGGCGTGGAACCACAAGTCGTAAGCCAGGTTCTGCACCCCGGGATTCGTCAGCGTGGCGGAGGCGCCACTCACCAGCCGGCTGAGTTCCGAAACGGACATGGGCAGTCTTCCATCCGTCGACCACACGCCCCACTGCCAGCCGGTGACGATACTCGGGTAGCACTTAACGCCGTGAGGATTCGTGCCCACCGGCCAGTTGTATCGAACATTCCATGACAACGCTTCGCCTGGCTTGGCGACATCGACGAGCTGCCAGCCAGTCGGGGAACTTGGTTTACCCCACACATTGTTGTTGAGGAGAAAGCCTGAAACGACCCGCGTTTCGTTTTCCAAGATCGCGTTCTCGTCAGCGCCTACGACGGTGAGTTCCGCGGAAGCCAGACCGTCGGTCTGAGCGGTGAGCCGAATCTTGCCCAGCTCACGTGAAGCCTGCACGATGACCTGCGCGTACCCGTTGAAGAGACTGCGCTCACTGCCGTTGTCGGATTCGTGACAGCTCGGATCGCCGTTGCCGACGCCGATAATCCGGCCGCCCACGACCGAGAACTTCACCAATTGATTCGCCGTCGGCACGTGGCGGCCCTGTGCGTCGATCGTGGATACATCGATCACGACCACGTCGGTGCCGTTGGCCCTGATCGCGCCGCGATCAGCTGTGAGCACGAGCTTTGCCGGCGCGCCGGTGGTCTCGACGCGAGTGGTCTGGACGACTTTCCCTCCGCGGTAGCCGCGCGCTTCGAGCACACCGGGCTGATAGACAACCTGCCACTCGAGATGGCCGTTGCGGGGCATGTCTTTTTTTCCGAGCGATACGCCGTTGAGGAAAAGTTCGACGGCTTCATGATTGCTGTAACAGCCGACCTTGAGTGACTGACCGACTTTGTCGGGCCAGTTCCAGTGCGGGAACACATGCAGCACCGGCTCGTCGGTCCACCAGGATTTCAGAAAGTAATACTGGTCCTTCGGAAACCCGCACGTATCCATAATTCCATATTGCGAGCTGACCGCGGGAAACCCGAACGGATTGGATTCGCCGCGGTAATCAAAGCCCGTCCAGTAAAACAGACCGGCGAGGTAAGGCCGCGCGGCGAAGTGTTGCCAACCGATCTCGACGTTGCCGCCGGAGTCGCCCTTCACGGGCGGGATCTGATGCGCGCGCGCCTTGTCGTCGAAATAAATCCCACGCGTGCCTTGGTCGGTCGTCTCCTCGGTGCCGACGCCCGGCTGCTGCGGAAACTTCGCGTGCTGATCGTCGGTGCTGCCATGGGTGAAATAATTGTAGCCCATCACATCCGCCGTGCTGGAAGACCCACCACCCCACCCTCCGCTGATCGCCACCGTGGTGCGGCGCGTCGGATCGAGCCGGCGCGCCAGCGCTTGCATCGTTGTCGAGAGACGAGCGCCCTTTTCGTTGCCCTCGATGGCCCATTCCTCGTTGCCCGCGGACCAGATAATCACACTCGGGTGATTGCGATCGCGACGGATCATCGCTTCCAAGGCCCCGAGTTGCTCCGGGCTCGCGCCCATCAAACGGTTTTCGTCGAGCACCAGCAGGCCGAGCCGGTCGCATGCTTCGAGCAGCTCCGGCGCGGGCGGATGATGTGAGGTGCGATAGGCATTGCTCCCAAATTCCTTCAGCCGGCGAATCCGAAAATCCCACAACGCATCGGGCACAGCGACGCCCACACCCGCGTGATCCTGATGGTTGTTAGTCCCTTTGAGCAGCACGTGTTTTCCATTGAGAAAGAAACCCGCGTTCGGATCCCAGCGCATCGTGCGAATGCCAAACGGCGTTTCGTAACGGTCGACCACGTTGCCAGCCGCATCGCGCACGACGGTGACGAGTCGATGCAGCGTCGGTGTCTCGACCGACCAGAGTCGCGGCTGCGCGACAGGCAGCGCGACAGAAAACTCCGCCATCTCACCGGGCGCCACACTGAGAGTGGAGAGTGTTTTCGTCGCAATGTTTCCGCCGTCGGGACTCAGGACCGTCTGCTCGAGTTGGAACGTCGCCGCAGCCGTGCCGTCGTTCGCGATCGTCGCCCGAGCGGTTACTTCGGCATGCGAAAAATCATCGCTGACGTCCGTCGTCACGAACGTCCCCCACTGCGCGACATGTAGCGGCGCGGTCTTGGTCAGCCACACGTGTCGGTAGATTCCCGCGCCTTCGTAATACCAACCTTCTTCCATCGTCACGTCGACGCGTACGGCGACGGTGTTGGTGCCGCCGTAGTTGAGATAGTCGGTGATGTCGTAGCGGAAACTCGTCGAGCCACTGTGCTGCCGGCCGAGGAAAAAACCGTTCACCCACACGAGCGAGTCGCGGTGAACACCATCGAACTCGAGCGTGATTCGCCGGCCAAGATCGCCGGCGGGAACCTTGAACGTCTTTCGATACCAACCGACGCTCCGCTCAGGAAAGCTGCGCCCGATCGCCTTGTAGCCGTGGCTGTGACTGCCCTTGCCATCGAACGGCGCCTCGACAGCCCAGTCGTGCGGCAGGTCGAGCCGACGCCACGCGCTCGCGTCGAACTTCGGATCGGCGGGGCCGTCGCCGTTGCCCGCCTTCGCAAAATAAGAGAAGTAGCCGGTACCGTGGTTAAAGTCTTTCGCCGGATCGGACGGATGACCAAAAGCGAAACGCCAGTCGGCATCGAAGTTGGCGCGCTCACGCACGGAGGAAGGAGCGGCGGATGCCGCGGCGTGAACCGAGCCCCGCGCGATCAACGCGGCGAACAGGCAGGAAAGGATGAAGCGAAACATGATGAAGAAAAAAGAAATTAGCTTGCGGTTGAAACGTTGGTCAATCGAGCGACAGCGTGGTGGGTTGGTTGGTCGGACCGATCAGGTAGGCGAGAAAGGTTGCGGGCTGCGTGGCACTCGCATTGCGGGAAACGACGTGCACCGCTCCCGGCTCCTCAAAAAACGTCTGCCCTTCGTGAAGCGTCACCAGTGGTCCGCCTTGTACCTGCATTTCCACTACGCCACTCAGCACGTAGACATGGGTGGAGCCGGAATGGCGGTGTGGCGGGGTCGATGCACCCGGCGCATAAGACACCTGCAACAACGTCACGCTTTGGCCCGCGCACTCGGCAATGGGCCGCGTGAAGAGTTGGACGACCCGAGTTTCTCCCGCGGGTTGACTGGTGGGTTCCGCCGGCGACGAGTGAGCCGCGGCGACAATCGTCAGCGTGGCGTAAACCGCACAAGCGAACCACGAGCGGCAAGCACGAGATAGCGGGAATGAAATGAGAGGATGTTTCATAGGGGCTGTCACTGATTTGGAAGTTTGTTGCCGAGGAATCTTTCATCATCAGATCGAAAACCAGTAGCTGAGTTTGATCAGGAGAGTGTTATCGGGGTGCGCGGAGAAGAGACGCTCGTACTGGGGTGCCGCGGAAAATCCGCCGATGTCTGCGGCGTCGGAGCGATATTGTGACCAGACGCAGTAGACGGACGAGCCCGGGCGGTACTCCCAACGAAGCACGAGGTTGGATTTGAATTCACGCCAATTGAAATCGGGATCATTCCACTCCAGGTGCGCACCGCGATAGTCGGCCTCGTAATGGCCCGACGCAGCCGACTGCGACGAGAGCGCGTCGTAGCGATCCGCGGTGGAGGCAGCGCGCGGATGAGCGACCGCTTTAAACTGGTCGTAGTGGCCCGTCGTGACGAAGGGCCCGCCGTAATACGAGAGCGAGACGGCTGGGTTGAAATTGACGTTCATCTTGCACGTGCCAGCGAGGATCTGCTGGTCGAGATGGCCCATGACGTAAACAGGCGAGGCGCCGCCCGTCGCGACGCCGGCATACTGTGTCGGTTGCCGTTCGCGTGAATAGTCGACGGTGAACCCGGCTCTAAATCGATCAACGGGCTTCCATTCCACTCCGGGCGCACTGCGCAACGTCAGTGCTCCTGCTTCGTCTGACGTGGACGCTTCCCCCGTAAACTTGAATTGGAGCGGACGGCCGGCGGGCGTCTCGAAATAGCAGTAGAGCGGATAGCGGTTGGCGAGGCGCAGGGCCGGGCCGCCGCGCAGAACGTGAGTGTCGAGCAGCGCGGTCTCGATGCCACTCGCGACTGAAAAATACGCGCCACTGATCGTGGCAAACTCCGCTTCGAGCTTCACCTTGCGACTGAGAACCTCGCCGCCGTAGTTCTGCGGTTGCGTGAATTTCAGGCGCACGTCGCGTCGGCGCAGGAGCGATCCGGCGGAGGCGTCGTAATATTGGATCTGCCCGCCGGGCGTAATGAAATCGGCCGTCTGCATATAGCCGAGGTCATTGAAGTCCGTGCCAGGTGAGCGCCATGACACGAAGCCCTGCCCGCGCCAGGTCCCGGCGATGCGGCCAGCTCGTACGTATCCGGCGTTTCCTGACAGCCGGTTCGCCAGCGGATCGGTTTCGAGGTAGTCGGCGTCCGTGCGCTGGTAATTGTGTGCCGGGCTTTCCATCAGTGCGGTGATGGACTCGGGCGATCCGCTAATCGTCGTGCCGAGCACGCGGGCTTCGACGAGATAATTGCGATCGGAGAAATACTGCGCTGCATCAGTGCCGTAGGTGAACGAGCGGCGCGGGAGCGTTTGCAATTCGTCATCGTCTCCCCGCCTCAAGCGTGAGGAAAACACGGCACCGACGCGCGTGTTGCCTTCGGCCAGATCCTGCCGGAGACGGACGACGGAATCGTTTGTTCCGGGTTCGGCAGTGACTCGCCGTTCGCCCGTGGCGTCGACCACCCGCATCGTCGTCCGGTCGACGACAGCGTGGAGCAATCCGATCGTAAGGCCATTCCGCGTGGTGCCGGTGAGTTTCGCCGAGCCAAGAATCCGGTTGGCCTCCGGAACATCGTGCATTGCTCCCGCGGATACATCGAGGTGCGGCGCATCACCTATTCGGCGCGAGTAGAAAACAGAATCGTCATCGAGCGGGAAGGCGAACGCGTCTTTGCCCTCGAGAAAAAATGGGCGGCGTTCGGAGCGGAACGTTTCGACCGTGGTGAGATTAATCTCGGACGGATCGGCGTCGACCTGCGAGAAGTCCGGATTCACCGTGGCATCGAGCGTAAAATTGCTTCCGAGTCCGTATTTGAGATCCAGACCACCGTCGATCTTCGAGTCGCGCCCGGTGCGAAATGGGTTTCCAGACTCGGCGGCATAGCGGCGCGTTTTCGCGATGACGTAGGGTGCAACCTCAAGACGCAGCGGCGTCGGCAGATTGTTTAGGCCGCGCAATTCGCCGAACGAGTGAACCCAGCCGTGGTTGTCCATCGGAATAAGATTCCAGTCACTTTCCTCCTGCTGCCGGGCGAGCCAGCGCCAGGAATGCATGCCCCAGATCTGTTCCGCGCCCGACAGATAGCGCAGCTGGCTGAGTGGAATCCGAAACTCCGCCGTCCACGCGTCCCGCTCGATCGCGGTTTTTACGTCCCAGACGGCATTCCAGCTCAGATCAACGCTGCCATCATCACGCAGGAGGAGATCAATTTTCGAACCGCCGGAAGTGACATCGAATTCGAAACCGAAGCGACGGTCGTGGTAGCTGTCGAAATTGATACCGACCATCTCGCCGGTGAATTCGTCGCGCCCACCCATCGTGCGCGGACGCGAAGCAATGTCGGGATCGTAAGCTCGAATCGCGACATAGATCGTCGTGTCATCGTAGAGCACTTTCAGCTCGGTGGGGAGCGAAGCCTTCGCGCCCTCGCGCGGTTCGCGTTGAACAAAATCACCGGTCCACGTGCCGAGTCCCTGCCAGCAGGCATCGTCGAGATGTCCGTCGATTACCGGCGGAGTGCCGGTCAAGCGAGTGCCCTGATAAGAGCGCACAGCCGGTGCGACGATCGCCTCGGCCGCTGCTCTGTCGCTCGTCGCGATCGCCAGAAGAACGAGCGCCCCGCAGGCGAAAAGTTGACGCACACGCGACGTCGTGCACAGACGCTGCGCCGATGGTTTGGGGTAAATTCGAAATTGCATCATTGAAATGGGGCCGATCACATCGTTGTGATCGCCTTTTTGATATCACATAAAATGATGCGGTGACCATGGACCGTATCCAAAAAAACCTTTGCGAAACC
>CBRAFL010000128.1:0-14111 GCA_967755055.1 uncultured bacterium | reverse complement strand
GCTCCGAAGCGGAGCGAAGGGGTGACCGTTGCGGGTGCCCTTTGGGCGTAGCGGTTACATTAGCCGCAGCCACAGAACAAGGGGACCCCGTTGGGATATCCCATTAGCGGTTCCCTTCCGTGAATGCGGCGAACCGTCCTCGGTGAGCCCCGTCCAAGTCCTCTTCGCATCACGAGTTGTTAACTCGCCAAGACGGGTTTCAGTCCTCTCCTCCCCTATGCACTCATTCACCCGTTCGCTTGTCCGCAGCCTCTTGTTTTTTGGTATCTTCAGTTTGGCCGATAAAGCCTCGGCCGAAACCGCGCAACCGGGCGATGCCACCCGCGGAAAAATCTTCTTCCAGCAAAACTGCGTACTTTGCCACGCTTCAAGCCTGGGACAGAGAAACGAAGTGGTCACCGGACAAGGGCCCAGTCTCGTCGGAGTCGTCGGACGGCGCGCGGCCTCCGGCTCAAACTTCAATTACTCGAAAGCCCTCACCGCATCGGGGCTCACTTGGGATGCAGCCACCTTGGACCGTTTCCTCACAAATCCGACGACCGCCGTTCCGGGAACGATCATGCCGCTGGTGGTTCCCAAAGCGCAGGATCGCCAGGATCTGATCGCTTATCTGTCGACCTTGATCGCGCCTGCGGGTGTTTCCCGAGCCGCCGATCTCGCGCCGGTGCCCACGGCCCCGTCAAAAGCCGACGCCGGCGATTGGCAAAATGCCGCTCCGGGCGTGAAGCATCACATCACGCTCGCGGATTTGCCGCCGCCCTACAGCACCACTTCGTCCGGTAACAGTCCGCAGGTGATAGAGCGGCCTGAAAATGCCGGCTTGTCCGTTCCGCCGGGATTCACGGTTCGGTTATTTGTCGCGGGGCTTTCAGGTCCTCGCGTGCTGCGCGTGGCGCCCAACGGAGATATCTTCGTCGCAGAGACACGTGAGAATCGCGTCAGGGTTATTCGAGCTGCCGATGGCGCGGAAACTCCCTCTGAAAATCAGATTTTCGCAGACGGCCTCGACCGTCCGTTCGGCCTCGCCTTCCATCCATCCGGCGATGATCCGCAGTGGATCTATGTGGCGAACAACAACTCGGTCGTTCGCTTTGCTTATCGCAACGGCGATCTCAAGGCCAGCAGCGCCGCCCAAGTCATCGTACCACGCCTGACCGAAAGCACCGGCGGCCATTCCACACGCGACGTGGTTTTCTCCAAAGACGGCAAACGCCTGTTCATCTCCGTCGGCTCCGGATCAAACGTCGCGGAAGGCATTGGCAAAAAAGATCCCGAGGCCATCCGCATTTGGGAAACTGAACACGGACGCGGTGCGGCATGGGGTTCCGAAACCAATCGCGCCGACATTCTCGTGACCGATCCCGAGGGCCACCAACCTCTCCGCACCTTTGCGACTGGCATTCGCAACGGCGTGGGCTTGGCCATGGACGAAACGACGGGCGAACTATGGACGTCGACAAATGAGCGCGACGGCCTCGGCGACAACTTGGTGCCGGATTATATCACTCGCGTGAAAGAAGGCGGATTCTACGGCTGGCCGTGGTACTACCTCGGCAACACCGAGGATCCTCGTCATGCGGGCGTGCGTCCGGATCTCGCCGGCCAGGCCATTGTCCCTGATGTGCTGATACAGGCGCACTCCGCCTCACTGCAGCTCACTTTTTATACGGCTAAAAAAGGTGCGGCGGTATTTCCAGCGGAGTTTCACGGCGATATTTTTGCCGCCCTGCACGGCTCGTGGAATCGAAGCACTCGCACCGCCCAGAAGGTGATTCGCGTGCGCCTTGATCACGGCGTTCCTACGGGCGAGTACGAAGACTTTCTCACGGGATTCGTGGTAGACGCCCGCAACGTGTGGGGCCGTCCCGTCGGCGTGGCCGTTGCTCACGACGGCGCGCTACTCGTGGCCGAAGATGGTAACGGCACGATCTGGCGCATCTCTCCGATTGGACGTTAAGGCGGGTGTCGAAGCGTTCGGAGGAAAGAACCGCTAATGGGATCCGCCAATGGGCAGATCCGAATGTCACCCCTCCGCCTGATCGGCTCCGGAATAAGTGGTGGGGTCTGCTGATCGCAGACTGCGATCAGCAGGCTCCAATCACTCAAGGCGCAGGCGATTCGAAGCGACAAGTGGTAGGGCGAGGCGTCCCGCCGTGCCGTGGTTTCCTCTACAGCCGGGAGCGGCTCGGCGGGACGCCTCGCCCTGCCTTCGGACCCGATGGCAACAGTCCGAAGAGGGGCAAACGGTGAGCCACGCCGCGCTTCGGCTCGACACTACCGTTGGCGGAAACTCATAACCAACTCCACTCGCTCACTGCGAAATAATGGAAAACACCGACGGTAAATCGAAGAGCGCGTGGCGCTGGGTCCCGACACTCTATTTCAGCGAGGGCATTCCGTACGTGGTCGTCATGACGCTGTCGGTCGTCATGTATAAAAACCTAAAAATCTCGAACACCGAGATCGCGCTCTATACGAGCTGGCTTTATCTGCCGTGGGTCATCAAGCCGCTGTGGTCGCCGCTGGTGGATTTGTTTCGCACGAAACGTTTCTGGATCGTCTGCCTGCAATTCGCGATCGGCAGCTCGCTCGCGCTGGTGGCGTTGACGGTGCCTGCGCCGAATTTCTTTCGCCTCACCCTCGCCGTTTTCTGGCTGATGGCGTTTAGCTCAGCGACGCACGATATCGCGGCGGATGGATTTTATCTACTCGCGCTGCCGCCACATCAGCAGGCGGCGTTCGTCGGTGTGCGCAGCACGTTTTATCGGCTGGCCATGATCGCGGGCCAGGGCGGTTTGGTTTATCTGGCAGGCACGTTGCAAACGTCGACCGGTGACGTCACTCGCGCGTGGTCACTCGTTTTCTTTCTCGTCGCCGCGGTCTTCGTGGCGGCCGGCATTTATCATTTCGTGTTTCTGCCCAAGCCGCCGGGCGATCACGCTGTGCGGCACAACGAAACGTTCGCCGCCGGTTTCATCACTGTCTTCGGTGCGTTTTTCCGGAAGAAGCGCATCGTTACGATACTGAGCTTTCTCCTGCTGTATCGTTTCGCCGAAGCGCAACTGCTCAAGCTCGTCACGCCGTTCCTGCTTGATGCGCGCGATGTCGGCGGCCTGGGATTAACCACGCAGCATGTGGGCATTGTCTATGGCACGATCGGCGTGATCGCGCTCACGCTCGGCGGATTGCTCGGCGGCTACGTGATCTCGCGCTTCGGACTCCGCCGCTTGCTCTGGCCGATGATCATCACGATGCACGTGCCGAATCTCGTCTTTGTAGTGCTTTCTCTCACACAGCCCGGAAATCTCGCGGTGATTGGCGGCGCACTTGCGGTCGAGCAATTCGGCTACGGTTTCGGCTTCACGGCCTACATGCTCTACATGATCATGGTCGCCGAGGAGGGAGAATTTAAGACGGCCCACTATGCGATCTGCACCGGCTTCATGGCGCTCGGCATGATGCTGCCCGGCATGGCCGCCGGTTGGATTCAAGATCACCTCGGGTATCTGAAATTTTTCCTCTGGGTCTGCGTCGCCACGATTCCGTCGTTCATCGCAACCGCGCTGATCAAAGTCGATCCGGCGTTCGGCAAGAAAGCGTGAGACGTTGAATGGTTCAGCAGGTAGGGCGGGTTATCCTTAACCCGCCATTCGCTCCGCCCACGTGCAGACGTTTTACCCCGGTCTAACGATTCGTTTTTGGCGTCTGACGCTTGCGCTCCGGACGGCGCGCTCGACACATTCCACTTGAATGACTCTCGCGGATTTTATCGCCGTTTGGCAGGCACAGCCATTTCGGGCGTTCCGTCTCCACACCGCGCGCGGCGTTTTGACGATCAACTACCCGCTCGTCGCGGCGCTGTCACCCGACATGAGCGTGTGGATCATTTCGGGAAACGAACAGGTCGAAGAAATCGCCCTCGACGAGATCGCGCGCGTCGAAATCTACGGCGAGCCGGTTTCACTCGCCGACGCGATCAATGCCATCTCCCCGGAAGTACTAGCCCGAAACGCGCAGCTCATGGCCAACGCGCAGAAACGCCGTGAACAGCGTGATGGCCCGACCGTCGTCGAATCCCGTTTTGATCCCGGCACTGTGAGTTTTTTGAGCGCCCGGTCGAAGAACGGCGTCCACGTGGTCCAAGCCAGCGTGAGCACCCGCGACGGCCATCCGATTTTCAATACCGCCATTGGTCGCTGGAATTTGCACGGGGTGGAGCAATTCGAAAACGGCACGTCGCTCTACCTCCACCACCTCGACGACCCGACGACCGAGCAACGCGTGATCATCTGGCCACCGGACCGGGGAACCCTCGAGAGTTTCGCCGAGGCGAAATCGCTTCAGGCGTTGCGGGATGATTTGAGCGAACGCGATGCGCGCCTGACCGCCCGACTCACCAAGCCCGAGAAGCCCCCGCCCTCTTACTACCGAGAAATTTTGCCCGACTATCCGGCGGTGATTCCCGATGGCCAGAGCGAGGCGTATGGCGAGGATCCTGACGACCGGGACATGGATCGTTTTGAAATCCACCTGGTGCCGCGGAAGCTGGGGGACGGCGCGTCCGTGAACAACCCCTGTCTCGTTGACGTGCCCTCGGAAAAATTCTGCTTCGACCTGACGGAGACCGCGTGGGATGCGACGTTTAAGCGGGGAACGGATACGATCGCGCTGACGCTGTCCTATGCCGGGAAGAAATTGAAAAAGCTCAAGCTGACGATCGATCCTTACCGGCGTTGCGCCTGCATGAAGGGCGTCGAAGGCGAGTTGCCCCTCGCGTTTATCGAGCGGGAATTGCGCAACTATGAACTGTACGAGTCGTGGCCATTGCTGATCGACGCGCTCCGGACCGGCCCCGACCGGTTCAAGCAACCCGACGTCGTGTTGCCGTTGACTCAAGGGCTGACGGCCGAGATGTGGGCCGGTGAAACGAGATTCCCGCTACCCTTTCTCCAACCGCGCCTGCTGAACACCGAGGGCCAGAGCCTGCTCGATCTGCGGGCAACGACGTGGGCGGCGTACGTGACGGGCGAAAAAACCGGGTCGGTCGTTTCACTGCGCCTGCTCAGTCATGAACGGAAAAATCGTCACGTTGATCCGCGCTGGGAACTGCTCATCGATTGCGTAACCCAGCGCGTAGTGTGTCGCGGATACGAAGGCGCCACGACCGTAGGAATGATTCAATCGATGCTCCGCCGCGTCCGCGGAGTTGAGTGGCTGCACAAAGAGCTGCCCCAATGGCTGGAGAAAGGACGCCCACTGCCCGCGCCTTGAGCGAAAGGAACGACTCCACAAGCCCGAACGCCGAAGCCGTACGTCGCCTCTGTCGGCCGCGACCTCGGGCTTCATGATTGGACAAAAGCACCTCTTGCCTAGGCATATACGCGGCGGTGATTTGGCCCTATTCTGTTTGCCGCGATCAATCCCCGTCAGATCGCATCGGTCCGACCGCATCCGCTTCCTCGCTAACCTTCCTCCCTTTGTGGCCCAGCTCATCCGCGCGTTCGCTAATCGTAATCTCCCGATCGTCACTCCTGGCGAGCAGCCTGTCCCGCTCTGTCTGTTCAACCTCGTTACGTTGCGTGCCGGCGAGACGCAGACGTATCCGAATCTTGGCTGCGAGACGCTGTGCGTCGTGCTCTCTGGGCGGGTGGATGTGATGGTGGACGGACAGTTATTCGCGAATGTCGGACGGCGCGCAAATGTTTGGGACGGCCCCGCCGATTCCGTTTACTGCGGCACCGCGTCGACGGTGAAACTGAGCGCCCAAGCCGATGCCGAAATAGCAATCGCCGGCGGAGTTTGCCCGACCAGCCACGCTCCGTTCCGGATAACGTCCGAGGAAGTATCGATGGTGGAGGTCGGTTCCGCCGAAACTCATTCCCGGCGGAGGATTTTTCATATCCTGGGGCAGAACGCCGCCGGGCGAGCCGGCAATCTGTTGGTGAGCGAACTTTACGCCGATGCCGGCTGCTGGTCGGGGTATCCGCCACACAAACACGACACGGAGCGGCCTCCGGAAGAAACGGATTTCGAGGAGGTCTATCATTACCGCTTTCGCCCCGGGACGGGATTCGGCGCGCAGTTCTCGTACGCCGGCGGCGAGGCCTATCCCAAAGTCGCGATGACGCGTCACGGCGACACCTTCCTCATCGATCACGGCTATCACCCCACGGTCGCATCGCCCGGTCACGAGAGTTACATCTTTACGATTCTGGTCGGTCGTCATCAACGCTCGCTCGTGCAGTCGTTCGAACCGCAACATCAGTGGCTGATGGATAAAATTCCCGGCGTGCAAGCGATGCGGGATAAATTCAAGTGAGCCCGAGCAGCGAACCATCGACGAGCGAACCCACCCCCGACGCCTGGCGCTGGGTGATTATCGGGCTGATCTTTCTCGGCACGACGGTGAACTTCCTCGATCGCCTGGCCATTCCAGTGCTGTCGCCAATTCTCCAACGAGAATTCCAGCTTACCAACGTCCAATATTCGTGGATCGCGAACTCGTTCCTGCTCGCCTACGCGCTGTCGATGTTCGGGTGGGGCCTGATCTTCGATCGCCTGGGCAACCGCACAGGGTTTTCGATCGCCGTCGTGTTGTGGTCTGTTGCGGAAATTGGCCACGCGCTCGCTCGCGGCCTCGGCAGCCTTTGCGCGTTGCGTGGATTGCTGGGCTTGGGCGAATCCGGCAACTGGCCCGGCGCCACCCGCACGATTGCCGCGTGGTTCCCGCCGCGGCAACGCGCCCTCGGTATGGGCATTGCCAATACGGGCGCCTCTCTGGGTCCGGCGCTCGCGCCGCCGTTGATCCTGTGGCTGCAGTTTCATTTTGGCTGGCGCGCAGTCTTCGTGGTGACGGGCGGCTTGGGTTTCGTCTGGCTTGCCATGTGGCTCGTATTTTACCCCCGACACGGCTCCGTCCGCGGAAGTACCATCGCCGAGCGTCATCCGGCAGTACCCTGGAACGTCCTCCTGCGACGGCGTGAAGTCTGGGGCATCGTGCTCGCGCGGTTTTTCGGTGATCCGATTTGGTGGCTGTATCTGAATTGGCTGCCGCTCTATCTCTTCAACGCCCGCGGCTTCAGTCTGAAGGAGATCGCCGCGTTTGGTTGGCTGCCTTACGTCAGCGCCGCGCTCGGAGCGCTCTCGGGCGGCTGGTTCTCCGGTTGGCTGCTGCGCCGCGGCTGGGAAGTGAATCGCGCGCGCAAGACCGCCATCCTGATCGGCACCGTGTGTTTGATGACGGGCTTCATCACCGCATTTGCAACCTCGCCGGCCGCGGCTCTCGCCTGGATGTGCATCACGTGCTTTGGTTTTCAATTCTGGGTGGGCAACGTGCAAACGCTTCCGAGCGATTTCTTCCCCGTCGGCGCCGTCGGCTCGATCGCCGGATTTGCGGGAACCGCCGCAGGTTTGGGCGCTGTGCTCTTCACGTTTTCCATCGGCTGGATCGTCGATCATTTTTCATACACGCCGGTGCTCGTGATCGCCGGCGCTCTCGCGCCGACCGCGACGCTCGTGCTGTTCCTCCTCATCGGCCGTATCCGACGACTCGATGCGGTCGGGCCGAGCTTCTGAACGTCGAAATCCATTCCGAGCAAATCACGTAATTCCGAAATGCATTTTAACCACAGATGACTCAGATGATCACAGATGGGATTCCGTCTCGATCCGTGAAATCCGCGGTGAAACGGTCTCCGGCAGTACCTCGGTAACAACTCATTTTCGCACCCTTCATGCCTGCCCCAAACTCACTTTTCGATCTCTCCGGCCGCACCGCCCTGATCACAGGCTCGAGTCAGGGGCTCGGCTTCGCGCTCGCGCGCGGTCTCGCGCAAGCGGGAGCCCGCTTGATCTTGAACGGACGCGATGAAGCCAAGCTCGCCAAGGCCGCGAGCACGTTGCGCGAAGAGGGCTGGAGCGTGGTCACCGCCGCGTTTGACGTCACCGATCCCGTCGCGGTTCAGCGGGAAATCGATCGAGTCGAAACCGAGGTCGGGCCAATCGATATTTTAGTGAACAACGCAGGCATTCAGCGCCGCGCGCCCCTCGAACAGGTTGAGTTGGCGGTCTGGCGCGAGGTAATCGATACGAATCTCACAAGCGCGTTCCTCGTCGCCCAGAAGGTCGCGCCGCGAATGATCGCGCGCCGCGCCGGAAAAATTATTAACATCTGTTCGCTGATGAGTGAAGTCGGGCGAGCCACCACGGGGCCATACACCGCGGCCAAAGGCGGTTTGAAAATGTTGACCCGCGCGATGGCGGTCGAATGGGCCAAACATAATCTTCAGATCAACGGTGTCGGTCCCGGCTATTTTGCGACCGAGCTGACGAAGCCGCTGGTGGAAAATCTCGAGTTCAACCGTTGGGTGTGTCAGCGCACACCGGCGAATCGCTGGGGCCAGCCGCATGAGCTGGTCGGGGCAACGGTATTCCTCGCGTCGGGCGCCTCGGATTTTGTGAACGGGCAGATCATCTACGTCGACGGCGGCATGCTCGCATCGTTGTGAATGTGACGATTTTTGACGTAACCGCACCGGCTACAGTGCGGTCAGCACGTCAAGATCCGTGTCCTCGATCCGAAAGATCCCGCCTATTTCCCCTTCCCGATTGGAAACGTCGTGAGCATCGCACGGACCGGCTCCGCCACTTTACCGCGCTGCCATGCGACCAGCAGCTCACACGTGGCGGTACTGTCCTGGAGCGGCCGATACACCACTCCCGGCACCCGGCTGTGAGTTGCGTACTCGGGGAGCAGATCGACCGCTCCTTCCGCAACAATTGTCGCCAGTCCGTGCGCCAGACTCTCGGCCTGCACGACAAACTTGGGTCGGAAACGCGCCCGCCGACACAGTTGGAGAATCCACGCGTTATGGCCGGGCATGTCCTGGTCGCTTACTCCGACAAACACCTCGCGCTTCAGATCCGCGAGTTTCAAGGCCAGACGGGATGCCAGCGGATGATTTTCCGGCAGTGCCACGAAAACGGATACAACCGCGATGCGCCGCACAAAAAACTCCCGCGATAAAACCGCCCGCGCATTCGCAAGCAGCGCGAGATCAATCTCACCTTTGCGCAGCGCCGCGATCTGTTCGCCGGGAGACAGGTCCGTCAACGTTACCTTAACCTCGGGATGCGTGCGCCGCAGCTCAGCCAGCGACGGGTGCAAATACTGGCTCGACGCTGAACCAATGTAGCCCACGCGCAGGCGCGCACTCTGGCCGCGCGCCGTCTTCCGCGCTTCGTTGAGCGCCAAGTCGAATTGGGTGACGACCGGCCGCATGCTGTCATGAAGCACGTGGCCGGCGGACGTGAGCGCGACCCCGTTGGCGCTCCGTTCAAAAATGCGGCCACCGACTTCTTCTTCCAACGCGTGGACCTGACGCGTGAGCGTGGATTGGGAAACCCGCAGGTTGTCCGCGGCGCGGTTGAGACTGCCGTGCTCCACGATGGAGAAGAACGAGCGGAGCAGATCGAGATTCACGCGCGGGAGGCTATGCGTGCCGCGCATGGGCGCAAGCCGGTCCTCGCAGTAGTGCAGCGCCGGTCGCCGTGATACTGTCACGCCATGACAACAACCACTGCCGGTCTCCATCACCTCACTGCGATCGCCACCGATCCGCAGCAGAACATCGATTTCTACACCGGACTGCTCGGCCTGAGGCTCGTCAAGAAGACGGTTAATTTCGACGACCCATCGGCGTATCACCTCTACTATGGCGACGAGTCCGGTACCCCCGGCAGCATTGTCACGTTCTTCTATTGGCCGGGAGCGCCACGCGGTCGCGTAGGTTCGGGCCAAACCACGGCCATCACCTTTTCCGCGCCGGTCTCATCGCTCGGGTACTGGAGCGATCGCCTGCAGAAACACGAGGTGACTGCCGAGCGCCGTACTCGCTTTGGCGAAGACGTCCTCGCGTTCGTCGATCCGGATGGAATTTCCGTCGAGATCGTGGGAGTCGAAGGCGACAACCGTGCCGGGTGGACCGGTGCAGGCATCCCCGCCGAGGTAGCGCTTCGAGGCATGCACACCGCGGAACTCACGGTGCGCGATGCCGTACCCACGGAACAATTACTCACGGATGTCATGGGCTATCGGTTGGTCCGCCGCGACGGCGCGCGCGCTCGTTTCGAAGCTGGTCCCGGCGGCTCCGGACGGCTGGTCGACGTCATTGCCGACGCGAAATCACTGCGCGGCACCGGCGGCGCGGGCACGATTCATCATATCGCGTATCGAGTCGCCGATGACACCGAGCAGCTCCAGATGCAGGAGTTGATCGCGCGTTCCGGTTATCAGGTTTCCGACGTACGCGACCGCGACTACTTCCACTCAATCTACTACCGCGAGCACGGCGGCATCCTCTTCGAGATCGCCACCGACGTACCCGGCTTCGCGGTCGACGAGCCGCGGGAGTCGCTGGGCACGGCTCTCAAACTGCCCCGCCAAATCGAAGCCTTCCGCACGCAAATCGAAGAGGCGCTTCCTCCGCTCCAACCGGCGCGCCAGTACGCGTAACGTCCCGGGGAAAACCTTTGTGTCACAGAGGACACGGAGCTCCGGCACAGAGTTCACAGAGAGAACCTTTCGATCTCGGCCGGAGTCCTCATTCTCATCGGCATCGCTTCGCCTAAAATGCATCCATCACCTTGTGGCCTCCGGCTTCCTCTGTGTCAGCGCTCCGTGCTCTGTGACCATTCAGGTATGAATTATTCGATTTAGACGTCCCACCGTCCGCTACCCACATATAAACCTTCAAACCAAAAACCGTTGAAACCACTAATCTACACTAAACATCACTAATATCTGAAACGGATCCAACTCACCCGTCAGATGAAAGCTTTGGAGGGTTTTGTTGGATACAGGCTCCTGAATTAGTGCCCATTAGTGTGGATTAGTGGTTAAACGAATTCTGATTTTTAGAATCAAACTTATCACTCTCATGCACACCACTTCCGACACACTTCGCTTTGGCCAACCACTCGCCGACGCACGCGGAGCGCTCATTCTCATTCATGGTCGCGGCTCGTCGCCGGACGATATCGCGGGCCTCACCGACGCGCTCAACGCCGACGGCTTTGCCTTCATGGCGCCCGCGGCCGAAGGCAACACCTGGTACCCGCAGCGTTTCTTCGTCCCGCTGGCACAGAACGAGCCCTGGCTCTCCGGCGCGCTCACGACCATCGAAAATCTTGTCGCCGAAACCATCGCCGCGGGAATCGCGCCGGAGCGAATTGGCCTGATCGGCTTCTCACAGGGCGCGTGTCTCGCGTTGGAACACGCTGCGCGATCGGGCCGACGCTACGGTTTCGTCGCCGGACTGAGTGGCGCGTTGATCGGACCGCTGAACACCGCCCGGCCGAAAACGGATCTTCAACGCCTGCCGATCTTGCTCGGTTGCGCCGAGCAGGATCCTCACATCCCACTCGAGTTTGTCGAACAGAGCGCGCTGACCTTGCAGACAATGAATGCGGACGTCGCGAGCCAGATCTACCGAGGGGGCGCCCACACGGTGTTCCCGCAGGAAATCACCTGGCTGAACGAGCGCCTCGCCACGTTCGCAAAATAAACTGGATCGAAACAGCGTAGCGCAGGCGTCCCTGCCTGCGGTCTTCAACGCCGAGATCGACCGACCAGCCGGCCTCCGCGACTGCTGGATCGGAGAAAAGAAAACCGCTAATGGGATCCGCCAATGGGCAGATCCTTATACACCCCTCCGGCTGATCGCCTCCAGAATACGTGGTGAGGGTCTGCTGATCGCAGACCGCGATCAGCAGATAACACTCCGTTGTTGGCTCCCGCGGTAAAAGGCCTGAAGAGCACGGTCGACGGAGAAGTCGGAGCGATTCATAGTAGCGACGAGGCGGCCAACCACCGAACGGGTCTTGCGGTCTGGCCGCCTGCACGCAAAAACGGTCTTCATCTGCTTGGGCTGCGAACTCGGACGCGGGTGTAGACACAAGCTATCCCGCCCTATGGCTCCGATGGTCTCGTCGAAAAACAAACCCCGCATCGTCATCTGGCTCAGCGCGCTCGCCGCCGCCGCGCTTGCCACGCGGGCGGCCGAGCCGGCGCTCATTCCCGCCGAGGATTTCGCCCGCGCGCCACAGTATGAGAATATGCAAATCTCGCCCGACGGCTCGTGCATCAGCTACATCGTCACGCGCTCGACTGGCTCCGGCGTGGGATTTCTCGACCTCAATAAAAATAAGAGCGAGGTGATGATGTTTGGCGACCGAACAGCGGCGCGGGTCAACGCTGTCTACGGTTATCAATGGATCAGCGCGAAGCGAGTCGTGCTCTTCACCAGCCGAGGCTGGGTGGCTGCCAATCGCGATTTCTCCACGTCCAAGTATCTCACCGGGTACGGTCGCTGGAGCGAGGAGACGTTCGGCCGGGCCGGTCTGCCCATATCGACGATCTTCGACCCCTCTGGCATCGTTCCCGTCGCGCAGCGCGATCGCACCGAGCTTCTCGTCCTCAACACGCCCGATTATTCCAACTTGGACTTCCGCCCTGACGTCTGGCGGCTGAACAGCGTCAACGGCAGCTTCAGCCTCGTTGAAAAAAATCCCGGCAACGTCCGGGTTTGGGGCGCGGATTGGGATGGCAACGTCCGCTTTGGCATCATCGACGACGCCATCAATTCGTACTTCATCCATCGCGCCTCGTCAAAGCAGCCTTGGAGCACGCCCATCGAGCTCGGGAACAACACCGTGGCTGGCGGCATCGCCAGCCTCGATGCCAACGACCGCACGCTTTACCTCTTCAAGCAATCGCCCGGGGGATTCAAAGCCCTTTACTCCTACGATCTGGTGGAGGAAAAATTCACTGGCCCCCTTTTCCAGCTTGCGAAACACGACGTCAGTTGGGCGATTTTCTCGCCAAAATACCGCCGCCTCCTAGGGGTGCACTACACGACCGATGGTCCGCGCCAGCGCTGGTTCGAACCGGAATTCGAGAAGATCCAAAAAGAAATCGACGCGGCGAATCCGGGCGTCGTGAACGAGATCGTCAGCATGGATTGGGACTTGCAGCGGCTCGTGGTTCTCTCCCGTTCCGACCGCGAGCCCGGCTACTACACGCTCGTCGAGCTCGGCACCGGCAAGACGACGCCGCTCGCTCAGACGCGCCCCTGGCTGAAAGCCGCCGCCATGGCCGAGATGTTTCCGATCCAGTGCAAGGCGCGCGATGGCTTCGAACTGAACGGCTACCTCACACTTCCCTCTGGTCGCGGCCGGAAAAATCTTCCCCTCGTCACCCTCGTGCACGGAGGACCATTCGGCATCCGCGACGAATGGGGCTTCGATCCGATCGTGCAGTTTCTTGCCAGCCGCGGTTACGCCGTACTGCAGCCCAACTATCGCGGTTCGGGCGGATACGGCGAAAAATACTATCTCGCCGGTCGCCATGAAATCGGCGGAGCCATTCAAAACGACATTGTCGACATGACCCAGTGGGCCGTGCAACAGGGCATCGCGGATTCGCGCCGGCTTGCCATTATGGGCGGCAGCTACGGCGGCTACAGCACGCTTTTTGCGCTCGCAAAAACGCCGGATGTTTTTCGCTGCGGCATCGCGTTTGCAGCCGTGAGCGATTGGTCCGCCCTCTTCAATTTTTGGCACAATGAGCACGCCTATTCCCGCGATTCCCTGCGCTATTGGTCCATACTCGCCGGCGACATGAAAGATCCCGCGGAGCGCGAACGGCTCGCGGCCGCTTCCCCCGCGAATTTCGCCGCGAGCATCAAGGCGCCACTCCTCATCGTCCACGGCGACGACGACATGACGGTGCCCATCGACCAGGCGCACCTCATGGCATCGGCGCTCAAGAAGGCCGGCCATCCGGCCGAGACGCTCTATATCGCCGAGGTCGGCCATTGGTGGCCGACCGAAAAAAAAGGCGCGCAATTCCTCCAACGCATCGAGTCATTTCTGGCCGCCGCGTTGAAGTGAGCGCCAAGCGCCTCCCATCGAGGCGCACGGCGATCAAAAACTGTCAGGTCTAAACGTGACGTCTTTTCGTCAACCGGATCGAAGCCGCGTAGCGCGGGTGTCTCTGCCTGCGATCTGAAAATCGCAATCGGTCGGAAAGAGGTAGGGCGACGCGTCTCGCG
>CBRAFL010000127.1:0-14147 GCA_967755055.1 uncultured bacterium | reverse complement strand
CGTTGCCACGCGGGTCATCACCCACGGCGCGGAATTCCTCGATGTCAAGGCGCCAACCAATTAAGCGTGAGGTCAATCGCGCGTTCTGCCCTTTGCGGCCGATCGCAATCGCCAGATCGTCCGTGGCAACCTTCAGGAGGATGCGGTGGGACTTCTCGTCGAGCACGATTTCGCGCGGCACCGCCGGCTTCATCGCTTCAATGATCATCTCGCGTGGGTCCGCAAAGTAACGAATGATGTCGATCTTCTCGCCGTTGAGTTCGCGAACGATCGTTTTTACCCGAGCTCCGCGCGCGCCGACGCAAGCGCCGACCGGATCAACTTTCGGATCTGCGCTGGTGACAGCGATCTTCGTCCGATAGCCAGGTTCGCGCGCAAAGGCTTCGATCTTAACGGTCCCGTCGGCGATCTCAGTGACTTCGAGTTCAAATAGCCGGCGGACAAATTTGGGACTGCTGCGCGTGAGAATAATTTCCGGACCGCGCGGGGAACTCTCGATGTTCAACAACAGACAGCGAATGCGTTCGCCGGGTTGATACTCTTCGCCAGGGACCTGCTCTTTACCAGGCATCACTGCCTCGGCTTTGCCCAAATCAACGTAGAGATCGTTGCGCTCACGACGGCGAACCGTGCCCGTTACAATGTTACCCACCTGATCTTTAAAGTCGTCGAAGATCCGATCCTTCTCGAATTGACGCAGCCGCTGCATCACGGCCTGGCGCGCGGTTTGAGCCGCGATGCGACCGAGTGTCGAAGGATCGATTTCCTTTTCAATCATCTCACCAAGAGTCGCGCCTGGTTTAACCGCTTGCGCTTTTTCCAGATGAATTTCCGTTTTCGGATTGCTGACCGAATCAACCACCTTGAGCACCGACCACGCGTGCAACTGGCCGTTCTTCGGATTGATATCGATTTTCAGTTCTTGTCCTGAATTAACGCCCTTTTGTGCCGCAGTTTTCAGCGCGTTGGCGATCGTCGAGATCATGTCCGCGCGCGGGATCCCCTTTTCCTTTTCCATGTATTCGAGGACGGAAAGAATTTCGCTGCTCATAGGGTTGGTATTATGGGACAAAAAAAGCGGGCCGCAGGGCCCACTTATTGGAAAGTGAGTGTTGTAGAGTTGGAAAACTTATTCGCCCGAGGTAAATCTTGTCAAGCACGGCGCCCTGCGGAAACCGTCGCAGATCGCTCTCGTTCGATGAGCCAGCCGAGTAATCCCTGCGTGAGGCCGTGACACGCGGGCCGCAAGCGTCCGGAGAAAACCTCGAGCTGCCGCAGCGCCTGACGCCACAACGGCGGCACATCACCCGGGAACCAGTGAAACCAGAGCGGCTGTGGATCGCAGCTTTCGTGCGCAGCGAGCAGCGGTAAAAATCCATCGCACATCAGGTTGTCGAACCGCGTTCCGCCAATTGCTCCAGCGGTAATTGCATCGATCCACTCGCGACGGATATCAGGGAAACCATTAATGCGCCTCACTTCTCCGGTGGTGGATTTTTCGGCGACATCCGGCACGTGCTTCGCGAGCGCGATCAGTCTCTCGGGCCAGTCGGGATGGGCGCGAGTCCAGGCGGTGTATTGGCGTAACCTTACACGCGGATGATTCGCTGGGCGCAGTCCTTGAAGGCTCCAATCGTTTCCACTTTCGAAAACAAAATCGAGTTCTTGCGGCGCATCAGACCACGTGCGCAACGGAAAGGCGGCGGCAACACGGAGCATCGGCGCGCGATTAAATCGATAGCCGAGAATTTCCAACGCCGTTTGATGACACGCCTCTGACCAGCCGAGTTTTTTTATCCGCAACCGCGCGTAACGAACTTTTTGCTCCCAACGTTCGTTTGATTTTCTCGTGAGCAGTGAAGTCACTTCCTCCAGCGACAGCACGCCCAACATCTCGATAATGTGGGCCGCCGGCCGATTCGCCAGGAACTCGATCGCATCTTCGGCGGCGTATTCTTCCAAGTCGTGATGAAGGAGAGAAAGAATCGAAAGCACCGGAATTTGGGTCTCACCTACTCCGCGCGTGATATGATCCGCCGCAGGCGTGAACAGCACCACATGCAATATCACGCCGTTATACGCCGGATCATGCGCGTGCCGATGAGCTGACCAGTCGCTCGCGTGAAGATGAAGTTCGATATCGCCGGAAATCTCCGGCCCATCGCCAAATCGCAATCGCGCGTTTCTGAAATCGGGTCCGCCCATGAGATTCCATTTCCCCGGATGGATGAGCGTGATTTGTAGCCCCTCCATCGTGCGGGCGCGCGTGATATCGAACTCTCTGCGCAACCAAATTTTTTGCAGCAGCTTTTCGGGAAACGTAAATGGACCGTAGAGACCGGGCAGTTCCAGGACCGCACCACTGGCCATCGACAGGTCGTCCGACGCGTTGATCGAGCTCATGATTTTTTCCACGCGCGCGTGTTCGACTCCCGCAGATTTTGTACGACCGATCGTTGCCGCGACTGCGCGCGTTCGAGCCAGGCGGTGAGATCTTCGGATCGCAGCGTAGTCGCTCCCAGTGCCGACACCGTCTCGCGCTCTCCGTTATCGTCGGTCGCCACGATGCACTCGTTACGATTCGAGGAGTTCGCCACCATCTGCTCGATAACGTCATCAGCCGTGAGCGACGACGGTGTATAGACCACTGAAAACGTCGTGTGCGTGAACGGTCGCTCAATCACGAGTTCATCACCGCGCCCGTCGAAGACGATAGTGACGCGAGCTTCGCCACTGTCGTGAATTGGCGTCAACTGCTGCACCAATTGAGCACGCGCAGCGGCGCGGTCGCGTACCGCCAAACGGCGCAAATCCGGCCACGCGTGGAGAATATTCGCGCCATCGACAATCAAATGTCGGGTATGGGTCACGAATCGACCGTGAGGCAATTAAACTGCAACTCCAACTCTTTCGCTCGGAAATCGCGTCCATGTTAATGTAGCGGAGGTCGCCCCGGCGCGTTGAACCCCGCAGTCGCATCGTTCTCATTCTCGTTATCTTTCTCGTTCTCGTCCCGATCGAACGGCCATTCGATCCAGAAGAGAACGAGAACGATAAAGAGTACGAGAACGACGCTGTACACAAAGTCACCGCGTGGGGTCTGTTCAAAATACGCAGAGGGAGTAAACCGCTAATGGGATCTGCCAATGGGCAGATCCTTAGGTCAGCCCTCCGCCTGATCGGCTCCAGAATAGGTACTGGGGTCCGCTGATCGCAGACCGCGATCAGCGGCTTAATTAACCACAAGGCGCAAGCGATTAGGCGTATCCACTGGATCAAGATTTCCCCAATTGGGAAAATCCTACTAGCGGTTCGCTCTCGGGTTCGGATCTTTATTTCGAAGACACGCCTGCCCACCGCCCGCGTCACTCTGTCGCCGAACTGGAACCGCCCTCAGCGATTCCATCCCTCCAATCGCCGCTTGCGACAGTTCGCCTGCTTCGCTGCGATCACCGCATGTTCCCCCATCTCGGCAGACTTATCGGTCTCGGCATCATCATTATCGTAATCATCATCGCCGCTGCACAGGCGACGTTTGTAGTGGATCCAGGATTTCGCGGCGTCGAAGTCACGTTGGGAAAAGTGAGCGAGCAATTCAAACCCGAGGGCTTCGGCACGAAATCGCCCTTCGTCACGCATATCATTTCGGTTCCAGTCCGGCAGTTGACCCGCCAGTTGCCCGCTGAGTGTTACTCGTCGGATCTCCAGCAGGTAAATGTGTCTCTGCGCGTGCTCTATCGTATTCCTGAAGCGTCCGTCGTACGGATCTACAAGGAATTCGCCGGCGATCCGTTCGAGAATCTAATTGCTCCGCGCGTTCAGGAAGCACTCAAAGAAGTCACCGCGCTCCAGAGTGCCGAACAGATCGTGAAGAAGCGCGAAGAGATTAAAGCGAAAGCCCTGCACGCGAGCCGGGAAAAAGTTGGCGGCATTCTTATTCTCGAAGATCTTGTCCTCGAAAACATCACACTGTCCAAAGAACTCGAAGCCGCGATCGAATCGAAAATGGTGCAGGAGCAGGAAGCCGCCAAGGCGCGCTTCACCCAACAGAAAACACAAATTGAAGCGGACACCGCGATCATCCGCGCGAAAGGCGAAGCCGAGGCCATCCGCGTTCGCGCCGAGGCGATCAAAGACAATCCGGGCCTGATCCAACTTCAAATCGTTGAGAAATGGGACGGCAAAGCACCCTTGGTAATCGGCGGTTCCGCCGAAGGTGGAAACGGCGCAAACATTCTTCTCCCGCTCGGATTGCCAGCAAGTGCTGCGACACGGAAGTGAGTTCGTCTCGTCAACGTAACATTCTGCTTTGGTTGGTTGGCGCGCTCGCGCTGATCGCCGTACTAGTGTTTCCGCGCGTGCTGGCATTCGTCGAGCTCGCCGCCCGCGAACTCCGTTATTTTTGGTGGCTCGTATTGTTGGTCTCACTCGGCGCGTGGCTGACCTTTTTCTTCGGCAAAAACAGGGAATGATCGATCGACGTAGCGGCAGGCCTCCGTGCCTGTCCGTTCCGCGGGCGGAGGGACGACCTCCGTGTCGTCGATTCCGATCTCCAGTCTCCAATCCACCATCTCCGAACGGGCAGACACGAAGGCCTGCCGCCACACGGGTATATAATCTTCGCCCGTAATGAACGCCGGTGACGCAGCGTCTCGAGATAGGGCGAACCGTCCCGGCGAGCCAGGTTCCCGGCTTGGCGATGCTTCCGCCGAACGGCGCATGACTGTTCGCTCTGATAGCTCCCTCGCGAGTTCAACGTCGCCGTGTCACTCTCAAGAATAGCCCGCAGCGGTCAAGTGGCAGCAGTGCGATTTCTTCTCCAACGCGTACATCGCATGCCATTCACCTGTCGTTCGCGGCTGGAAAAGAGAAATAGATAAACGAGGCCGCTCTCCATCGCCGCGCCCACTGAAGCGAAGACCTGCCGGTAATTCCCGCGATTGGTCACATGATATATCGCGCTCTTGAACTCAAGGCGGTGCTTTCACACCATGGGATATATTTAAATCTAGCGATGAGATCGCTCGCGTGAATTGTGACAATCAGGACGTAGCGTTCGGAACGATCGCCGCGGCCAAAACACATATTATCGGCTATTGGTATAGCTCATAAAAATGCCGGCTTCCGTTCAGGAAGCCGGCAATGAACTACCTTCAGTTGCGCAACCCTTACCAACTCGCGGTCACAGTCGAGTTTCCGTAGGCACCGCTCGAACTGACGGAGCAATTTACGCTGATATAAACGTAAGTTCCAGTGGAGAGGGCGCCCGTCGAGGATCCCGAAAAGGGTATCCCCGGCCCACCGCCTGTGTTGACGATAGTGATAGTATTCGAGGTCGCCGTATCGACGGCCAGGGCAGCCCCACCGCCTTGACCAACTCCAGACATGGATGCGTTAAACGTGGTCCCACTTGGAAACCATATCGTCGTAGAATTCGAGTCGGATGGATGGCTCGGATAGGACACGTTCACTGACCAGGTGCTGGCCCGGGCCATTAACGTCAAAGCCGCGACTGCGGCGAACAGGAACACGAGTTTCTTGAGCATATGCTTTTTGGGTTAACTAACATTGTGGATTCTACGAATCCCCATCACGGGGAAGTTGCGACGCTGGCATCGCGAGCTCCCTGTGACGGAGAAAGAGAAGCCGATGGCGGAGGCGCAACGGCGCCCGTGCCCTCGGTTGGGAAGTGGGCTTCGATTCCGTACTTTGCTAAATCGAGACGGAGACGAAGCGCCGCACTGCTTCGACGGAATAGGTCAAGTTCCAGTTGGTCTAACTTAGTGCGAAGGAGATCGCGCCGAACTCTATCCTCGATATCCGCGAGTGGAATTACGACCGGTTGTCCCGTCGATCGCTTCACGAAAATCGCGTGTTGGCCCGAATAGCCGAAAGGGCCGAACGCCTGTCCGTCAGGCAACTGAAGCAGTATAGAGTTCGCAACGCCCGGAGCTAACGAGGGGCCGTCGCGACGGACCACCACTGGATCGAGAATCTTCTGCGCCCGCGCTACTGCTGCCGTAGGTCCGCTGCCGCGCAACAGGCTCAAACCCGTCACCGCCCCCGCGTGATCGGCAAAAATGTAAACCGCGCCGGTCGCTTCGACCGGCATGCTGTATCGGTCTCGCTGTTGTGCATAGCAGGCCCGGAGTTCGTCGGGCGATAGCACGAGTTGCGTCGCGAGCGTCTCTTTTTCATATAACGCCAGCGCCTGATTTAATGCGAAGTTGAGCCGGTCCTGCACAAACTTCGGTTGTTGGTCCAATTCCTGGCGCCGCGCGGAACGGTAGTCGTACTCCTCGATAACAAAGTCTTCGATCACTGCGGCGAGAGCCTCCGAACTGTGCGGAACCTGCCTGAAGAGCCTCTCGTTGAAATCGCGGACGAAGTTTTCCGCAGTGATTAGATGACGCTCGCTTTCGAGAACGTACGACGCGATTCGCGTCTCCACGATCGGCTCCACCGCACTGGGTTGGATTCCGTCGACATCCGCATGCGACGCTCGGATACATTCATTCAGTCGGTCGACCGCCACCAGATCGATCGCCAAGTCGCACTCCTCTAGAATGCGTTTCCGTCGCAGCCTACGCACCGTTAGTTCGTCAAGGTCTCGCACGTAGCGCTCGAAGGCGGGCCGTGCCGCCGCAAAGTCCGGAGTCGACTGCCTCGCTTCCTGCCGTACCAGCAGGAAGTAGACACCTAGTTTGCGGGGGAGCGGGCCGAGTAGCGCGCCGGGTTTTGCGCCAAAGAGGTCCGATGCCATCTCCTGAAACGGGTGATACGGCCAGACAATGCGCCCGTTGTGGACGTCGAAACCACGGCTAGACGGGGTACTCGCAAATGATAGCAGCCGCTGCTCGAGCGTGGCACGATCCGACAGCGATCCGATAAGCCGCCGGGCTGTTGCCTCGTCATCGAACCTGACGATCATCGCGTCAAAAACGCGGCCGGAGTTTTCGTAGAGCGCTTGCAGCCGATCGGCGGGGATGGGGCGAGCGTCGTAAAGAGATTTATAGAACGGACCTGCTGGCTGCGTAAGCGTGTACCGCGACATCTGCGCAACCAGCGTGCTCACCTCCGAGCGATCCAAGTATCCCTTTTTGTACAAATCTCCCTTGATCGCCTGCTGAGCGAGAAACAGACGAAACCAGTTCGCCGTCTCGTTTTGACTGGGCGCTTGCTGTCGGTGAATTACGAGAAACTGGTTATAGTTTTTATCTACAATATAATGACTGACCTCAAAGTCGCCGATCGTGATCGCAACGGACTGATCAACAGCCGAGGGATCACTCTCGAAACCCTTTGCAGGGAGTGACAGCGCAATCGCCATGATGGCTGCCCTCGCCTGCCGTGCGATCAGGTTTGGTGATCGCCATCCAAATCGTCGTGGTAAAAACAGCTCTTGCGGGCTCATAACAGTTCCAAGTGCCGACTGCTCTCGGTAGATCCGCGCGTGCCTCTCGTTGATCTGGCGCGATCAAGAACGGTTAGATATCGCACCGCAAATGTATGGCGACCCTCCGCGTCTACTTCAAACGACCTGCAGTTCTTATTATAGAATCATTGCGATTCCCTTTATAAACTGTGAGGACAATCCGAGCGCACCGGTATACAGAGCCTCCCTAGAGGGTCGTTGTTGGCGGTCGAATCGACGATAAGTCATACGGGGCCACTCCAACTGGATTCATCATATCGCCAGTGCAAGCCGGTTAGGCGCGCTCCGACCAACTGAAGGTGGTGTAGAGTCTCCAGACGAACTGAGCAGCAGCCTCTGGTCATCAGCGTGCTCCTTGGACGCATTCGGCAGGACGCCTTCGTGCGAAATAAACCGAGACTCACTCAGCCCGGTGGACCGGTCAGACTGCGTGTGAACTTCCCAAAAAAAAGCGCCTCCGGAATCCCGGAGGCGCTTGAATCAAAAGATATCCTGCTAAATCAGAACTTGAACGTATTCGTCACCGTCCAGGTCTGTGGCGGCTTTATTCGATAGAATGCAGGTGAACCATCCGGCTGGGTCGTGATGGGGATCAGTTCGTTGCCTACGAAAAGATTCCTGACGTTAAACTGAATAGTCCACTCGATGTTATTCGAAATCTTTCGAGTATAGCCGGCCCAGAAATCATAATTGGTTTCAGACGGTCCTTTATAAGGATGCGCGATATCGAATTGTGGGACTGCGCCAAATGGGTCGCCGATTGGCTTATAGCCGATTACGACCTCGGACTCATATCGCACACCACCACCAACATTCACGCCCTTTAAAAAGCCGTGATCGAAGTCGTAGTTCGTAATTCCATTGAAACGCCACTCGCGCATTTCAGGAACATTGGTGCCCTCTTGGAGTTTACGCTGAGCATATTCAGAGCCGATATTCGTATTCCATTGTGCGAGCACCGTCTCGTTACCCGCGCCACCCCACCAAATACGGAGGTCGCCTACAGTGCCCTTCGCGCCCTTGCTCAAGGCCGTTTGATAGGCTTGGACGAATTCCGAGATGGCCGCGCCACCGATAGATGTACGAACGGCGGTCGTTTTCGCAGCATTGATTGCTATCCGCCAATTTCGAGTGGGGTTCGCAGACAACTCGTACTCATAGCCTTTCGAGACACTGTTTTCGGGAACCGTGAAGCCGGCGGGCGTCGACGCAGTAAGCGATTTTGTCGGATCATTCAGATTGATGCCCCAAGCCTTGTAGAACTTCGGGTTGACACTCTTTTGCCAGGTACGCCAAGCGGCGATCACCGATGCTTCGCGCGCCGCTGCCTGAGCGGGTGACTCGCCTGGACCTTGTCCGTAGTTGTACTGTGAATTTGTTGGATCATTCACCGCAACGGCGCCCGCATTGGTGTCCTGAGTCCAATTGAGCTCGAACCGGTTCACCCAATTTCCTGCCCATGCCTGCGAGGCGCCCAGAAACCACGCACCACCGAGAGCACTGCTGGATGCGTTGAGCGACGTCGTTTCGTATTTGTTGATCTTAAGCGAATATTTGCCATCGCGAGTCTCAAGCAGAATGCCCTTGTCGACGGTTTTGCCCTTAGGCGCAGGGAGTGGATCTCCATAGAGGTCGACATTTCGAGCCTCTGGTTGGAAGTTGCTTGATTTGTTATAGAACAGACTGACTTGAATCGGCCAATCCTTCGCCCACGTCCCAATCCCCGGCAGCTGGTTCAAATGCGCCACAGCCGTCCATGCGTGTGAGGTCACATCAAGGCGATTGTCGTAAACATCCGGCAGACGATAACCCGGAAACGGATTCCCACTGCTATCTTTGACGGTCGAATTTGGCGAAAGATTCACAATGCCTCGGACGCTGTCCGCGGTGTTGGTCGTTTTGCTCCGTGACCACGCTTTGGCGGAGTCCTTGCGAGCGCCCCATGTGCCCACGACCGAATTGTCCCAGAAATGCCCCTGCCAAACCACGGCGGTCGAGGTCGTCACAGATTTCTGGAGAATTGCGTCGTGAGTCAGTTTATCGCGATTGCCTGGCGCAGCTTCTGAATCGGTGACTTGGTAGGGTACATTCTTCCAACCGACGTAATTCGCGGGATTTTCAGACTGGGTTGAGTTGCCGCTGGCGAAGGTGGGGTTTGTCGAACCGTCTGGATATGTCGCCGGATAGTAATCGTTATGCCAGGCCGCCGCAGGATTAACATAGCCGGCAGCGGTCGGGTCGGTCGGCTTGTTCCAATGGGAATCAAACGTCCGCACCGTCCCACTGGTCACAACCTGGGCAGCACTCGGATTCGGCAGATTAGCGCCTGACACCGACGTGCGACTACCTAGCGAGGAGCCCAAATAGATGAAGGTATTGGGAACAAGCTCGTTGGCATTATAGTTCAGCTTTGTAGAGCTTCGGTTGAGAAGTGCCTCGTAGGTGTCATCAAGAATCCCGTATCGCCCCCACCGCCGTTCATCGCTCTTCCTTTGATCCCGGGCCGCGAGACCCGTCAAAGTGTGCTTGCCCAAGAGCCGGCCAACCCAGCTCGCTCCGATAGAGTCACGCTGAAAATCATGGGTGGCAAATACCGTGGCGCGGGAGGCTTCACGAGTCGTCACGGTTTCGCTATTTCCGTATAGGCCGTTATCGCTGATAAACGGACGACCCACATTTGGGTTAGGTGTGCCATCCGCATACGGCTCTCCGTTTTTGCCGGCTGGTGTACCGTCCGCGTAAACACTGTTGATATCAATGTAGATTGCCTGCCGTTCGCCGGAAAGGAGGGACAGCTGGCCGCGCTTGGACCATTCGTTGTTATAGACCACTTCGAAACCTACCTGATCTTGAAAAAAGGTCTGAGCGAGATTGAGATTATAGGTTCGGAATTTCTGCCACTCTTTCTTGTTCGGACCATCGAGCAGTTTGTGATAGAAATCAAAAATCGAGGGATCAGTCAGCGCGACGTCCTTATAGACACCCATGAGTGAGTACGGAAGGCCGGCGTTTTTCGAAAAAGCGGCCATCGTCGCGATACCGGTCGGGCGCTGGAAAGGAAGCGCGAGGCCGCCATCGATATTACCGTTCGAGCCAAGGCCATAGGTCGATTTCGGTTCGGCTACCCATGCTCCGGTCGAGCCTGTGGCGTCTTGATTAAAAAATACCAACGGGCCACCAAACTGGCTGCCGTAATTTCCGAGCCATGGATTATAATAAGGGCTGTACCGGCCGCTATTCGGACCGCCATTGATCGCCGGACGCATCTGGCCGTGGTTCGGCAGTCCGGTGTTGTCGTCCTGAAGCTGCGACGGGATGAACGTCTGTCGATTTAGGTAATTAAACGTCCGCGGAGTTCCCACCGCGACTTCGTTTCCGTTAATATCAAAACCAGGGAGCGTATAAGCACCCTGGTAGGTTCCCGTTTTGAACCAGGGCGTGATGAGGTCGATCGGCGGCAACGCACGTGGACGGTTACTGCTGATATCACCGGCTTCAAACGTGCCTTTGACGATCGTGCGAGCCCCGCCTTTTTTCAGGAACGCAGGCTCCCAGCGAATAGCTCCAAAAATGCGCTTTTGCGATTCGTATGCTGGCTCCTGCTTGTATTTCTCACTATTGGTGACCGCCGCAATGCGGAGAGCGAGCTGATCTTTGATCAGCACCCGATTGATATCGATCGTTCCGCGTCGGCTACCAAAGCTGCCATAGCGTGCAGTGATTTCGTTCGAGTTGCGGAACGAAGCCTGTTTGGTACGGATGTTGATGATACCAGCCGGGCTGCCCTGTCCGAACAAAATCGAGTTGGGTCCCCGCTGGAGATCTACACCGTCAACATCAAAACCATCCCAAGGAATATCGGACATGAAGTAATCACGGGTATTGTCGGCGGCGGTCAGACCGCGCACACGCGTGGTGTTATTCGGTTGAATGAACTTGGTCGACTCATCAAGGAACGATCCGTCACCCATACCGGCAAAATTGCCGTAGACACTGCCGACCTCGGTGCCCGTGGTGTATTGAAGCAGCGTCTCGTTGTTCGTCGCCCCAATGTCCTTGAGAAACTGGCCAGTGATGACGCTGACCGCATTACCAATGTCGCGGAGTTCAGTGTTGAGACGATTACCAGCGAGGGTCGTGGCCGCAGAATAACCGTTGTCGTTGGTGGCTGAAACTTCGAACGGCGAAAGAATAATCACGTCTTCTTCCGGAGGAGTAGTTGGTTTCGCTGTGCTGGGTGCTGCTGTCTGTGCCCAAGAAGTGCCGGCGGCGAGCAACAACGCCGAAAGCAGGACCTTGGTTGTTTTATGCAATGGTGTGTCTGGTATGGTGTGCATGGGTGGGGTGAATCAAACGTCTCTGAGGATAAACTGACCGAACGCTAAAAAACTCCCACCTGTGCAGGTGGAAGAAAAGGGATGACGCAGAAGAACGCTCAACGGAGTTCTCACTTGCGCTGCAAACATGACGCGAAGATTGACTCGAAAATTCGCAATACGGGGTGGGGTTAACCAAAGACTCGCGGACGCGTTCAGAATTGGCGCGTCCGTAATCGTCCTAACACTAGAATTGCAGGAGATTCGCCTGCCGTTAGCAACTTCGTTTTTGGCGAGAACACTCAATTTTCAAAACAAGCAAAAGCCATCCTTCGCCGAGCCTCCGGCGGGCAGCCTCCGCGCTCTCCGCGAGTAAGAATTACAGTATTTCGAAAGCGGGACTGAGGATATTTCTGACGAGTGGAAACACTGGGTGCAAAAATGCAGAGCGATCGTTGGGGACTTACCAAAGACGCTTTTTCCCAAAGGCGTGTCCTGAGCCAGACTTCAAATATTTCTCGAATCCAAGGGCCTGTTTCTTTGACGAGAAAGCCAAGTAAGTTTTAACGCGCCAAGGCCGATGAGGAGCAGTAGTTGGAAGCTTGCCGTCGTTGTGTTCGGTCAAGCGTTGGCGTAATTCCTCGGTGAAACCGACGTAGTGATGGCTCGGAGCAGAGACACTTTCGATGAGGTAAACGTAATCCATGGCCCTTCTTCGCTAAAGCTTCGCAGGGCATCCTTCGCCGCGGTACTCTATTTGGCGAGCGCTGATCGTTGGTTGATCCGGAGATGGCCGTGCCATCCGAAGCTCGCAGAGCGAAGGATGGCGGAGAGGGAGGGATTCGAACCCCCGGGACCTTGCGGCCCAGCGGTTTTCAAGACCGCCGCGATAGACCACTCTGCCACCTCTCCGACCTACAACCCTTCAAAGCTTCGCGAAAGAACGCGCGTGTCCAGCTTCGAGTGAGACTCGCGCGCCAAGCCAAGCCGAGGTGGGCGAATCCTCCGGGTAAGCCGCGGCTTGGCGGGACGCCGCGCCCTACCAAAAAAAACGCCGGACCACGCTGCCGATTCAGCAACGTGAGTCGCTGTAACGGGCCGCTGTTCTCTCACCGTGGCAACTGCTGAAGTATTTCGCGACAAAACGCTGCTGTCGCCGGATTTCCACTACGCTCAGCCTGTTTCTCGCCCTCCGTCAGAATTCGACGCGCATCGTCGATCCGTCCCAACTGCGCGTAGGCCTGCCCCAGAAACAACGAGCTTCGTGGATTTGCCGGCCGCAACCGGCGATACGCCTCCAGCGAATCCAGCGCCTCCGCCACCCGGCCTTGCGTCAGACAAAGCACGCCAAGACTCGCGTGAAGTTCCGGTTCGTCGGGATCGATGGCAACGCCCTCGCGGTAGTGTTGTTCCGCCGCGGCAAAATCACTCTTTTTCTCCGCCACCATACCGCTCCGCAGGTGCCACGCGCCCATTAACTGGCGAACTTGCGGGACGCCGGATTGCGCGTCGTACAACGGTTTGAGATAACGCGCCGCCTCGTCCAATCGTCCCGCTTCCAATTCCATTTTGCCGAGAATCGAAAGTGCCTTCGGAAATGTCGGCTGCAGCGTAAGCGAGCGTTGCAAAGCCGCATAAGCTTCCTCCTGTCGGCCGAGGGCGAACAGCGAAATACTCAAATTGAAGTTTGAGTTGGCATCATTCGGATTCCGCGCAATCGCCTCGTGAAAAGCCGCCACCGCTTCTTCCTGCCGATTCAGATCCCCCAATGCCGCTCCGAGCGCATCGTACAATTCGAATGCTTCACCCGCTTGTTGGATTCCTTCTTGAGCAACCCGTAGCGCTTCCGCCGGCTGCTTCAAAACGCGATAGGCGTGACTCAAATTAACAAACAACATCGCGTGCGGTTTGCCTGAATGCCGCAGTCGCAACGCCTGCTCCAGCGTGTCTCGAGCTTGTGCGGCTTCGTCGAGCTTGAGGTAAAGATCGCCCAATTGCTCGTAACCATCGGGATCATCCGGTGCCAGCTGGATGGCCCGCTTGAACAGTCCCCTCCCCCGCTCGCCGCGATTCGTTTGAAACTCGATCGTGGCCAAAACATAGAGGCGCTTCGGATCGTAGCACGAGGCGGTCAGCTCACTCAACCACGGGTCTTCGGCGTCGCGAAAACGTCCCGCTTCGCGTCCGAGCCAGCGTTGCCGCCGCGCCCCCGCCACGTCGCCTTCAGCGGCCAGCATCTCGGCGTACACGTTGTGACTCGGAGCGAAATCCGGCGCCTCGCGGACGAGTTGTTCGATGGTCACCCGGGCTTCGTCGCGACGTCCGCTCTGCAGCGCGATTCTCGCGATACCGAATTTTGAATACGGGTCACCTGGCAACAGCGCGAGCCGGCGGCG
>CBRAFL010000126.1:0-14201 GCA_967755055.1 uncultured bacterium | reverse complement strand
CGCGACCTCGGCATGGACCGGTGCGGGAAGGTGGTCGGCCAGCACGATCTCCTCGAAATGTCCCCGCGTGACCTGACGGAGCCACAGCACTTTTCCCTCCTGGGCTTCGCAGGCGATCACATCCATCAAGCCGTCGCGATCGAGGTCCACGGCATTCACCTGAGCGATCCAGGGATGGCCGGTCACGGGATTTCCAATCGGAGTGGGCGTAAGATAAGCGGCGTCGACGAGCGCTGCTGGCCTGATTTTTATCTCAGGCACGGAGGCAAGCGGCTCATCCCGCCGACAGGAAACGAGCAACACGGCGACCCATAGCAGGAAAAACCCGAGCGCCGGCTTGCCGTTTTTTCCGAAAGAAACGCTCATTGAGGATGGATCTCCGGATGAATCGCAATGGGGTGGTCGCGCACTTCCGACTGCAACCTCCGGCCGTTCATGCGGGAGATGATTTTCTTGGTTTGTTCCAGCGGCATAGGGAAATCAAGGCGCATAATATGGTTAAAAGCATGAATGAGCGGATGAAGTCCGGCTTTGTGAGGAGTGGTTCATGTTAGTTTTGGGTGCGATCAGGACAAGTGTAACATTGAGTTTATGCGGTGGTCGCATGATGCAGAATGTATACGGACCTTACCAAAATGCCCTGGCGGCCGCATCGGCGACGATGCACCGCTTTTTTGTGTTCGGTGACTATGGCGTGTTGGAGGGCTGCGCTCCGTCGCAGCTTGGTCGGATGCGAACAGCGCTGACGGAGCAGCGCCCTCCAGAGGAGGTTGTAGGCAAATAGGAACTCGGATACGTTGCGTAGGCCAAAGGCGTGCACGGTCTATATATTTTTATATATAGGAGGCGCTCCGGGGTAGGGCGTGGTCTCCGACCCGCCCACTTTGCGGTTTAAACATTTCGGAAAGGGCGGGTCGGAGACCACAGCCCTACTCAGGCCGGTCCGTGTAGCTCGCCGCGTGAGCGGCGGGATCCCTGCGCTCACGCGCAGGGCTACGCGGACATCGGCCATCAGCTAGGGCGATCCGTTTCTTTCCCAGTTTAACGGTTCAATTTTTTCGATGCGACCGGAAGCTTGCCAAGCTTCATCACCGGTCCTTCATCTCGCCCGGACGTAAGGTTGAGATGATCGCTTCTTGGTTACGGTTCAAACCCCGGCTCTCTTGGCTGCTGATTGCGTGTCTCGCTTTCAGCGCGCTTTGTCGTGCGGCCGCGACCACACCTCCGGCAGAGCAATCCACGTTGACCACGGCTGCTCAAGTGCGCGCGTTAACAGTGGAAGAGGCGCGTCGTGCGATTCCTGTGCGTCTCCGAGGCGTTTTCATGGGCGAAGCAGATCCCGAAGGCATTGCCTTCGTCATTCAGGACGAGACGGAGGGAATTTACGTCCAGGGGCCGGCTGATCTTGTGAAGGGCCTCGGGCGGGGCGATCTGCTTGAGATCGAGGGCGTGAGCGATCCGGGTGGTTTTGCTCCCTACGTCGTCGCGAACAAACTGCGGAAGATCGGACGCGGGCAAATTCCCGAACCGATCCAAGTCACCCTGGATGAGCTCGCCACCGGCCAGATGGATGCCAGGTGGATCGAGATCTCCGGGATCGTGCGCAGCCTCGAACCGAAAGCGCCGAGCGACTCTGGTCCGCCGCCGCCCGGAACTCGCTACGCAGCTCCCGGCGAAGATATTTCGCAGTCAAAGGATTCGAAGGCTAAAATGAAGCTGGCCGCGGGGAGCGCGCGTGTAGTCATACAGGTCAACGGCGATTGCAAACCGGAGGACTATATCGACGCCAAAGTGCGAGTGCGCGGACTTTGCTTTAATTTGCACAACCACAACCGCCAATTCGTGAAGCCGTTCGTGCAGGTTCCGCGTGGAGTTGAAATCACCTTCGAAAGACCACCTCCGGCGAAGCCGTTCGACGGAGATCACCGTCCCATCGCCAGCCTACTCCAATTCGCTGAACTCACAGGAGAGGCCGGTCATCGTGTGCATGTCCGCGGTGTCGTGGTTCATCATCGGCCGGGCACCGTTCTCTGGGTTCGCGACGGAGATCGCAGCTTGCGCGTGGAGACCACGCAAAAGGAAGTGCTGCGTCCGGGGGACGAGGTGGACGTCGTGGGATTCCCGGCGCGTGGTGAATATAGCGCGGTCTTGGAAGATGCCGTATTTCGGAAACTCTCTTCAAAGGGAGCGCCCTTGCCGCACGTGTTGGCGGATCTTTCCGGCGCGCTGCAAAATGACGGTGACCTTGTTCAGCTCGAGGCTCGTCTCACTGAGGTGCGTCGATTCCCGGACAGCGTCGCGCTCACGCTGGATTGGCGCGGAACGCTAATCCGGGCTCAGATGTATGTGCCGGAAAATGCTCCTGCGCCCGCGAACTGGTTGCCGGAGAGCATTGTTCGAGTCTCCGGCGTGTGTTCGGTGATTACTGATGAGGCCGGACCGCTGGGCGGGTTGTGGGAACCACGTTCGTTCCAAATTCTCGTGCGTTCGCCGGCGGATGTTTCGGTGATTCAGCCACCTCCTTGGTGGAATGCTGAACGGGTGGTTTGGGTTCTCTCCGGCTTCCTTGCGTTGGCCGTCGGCGCCGTCGCGATGGTGACGTCGGCTTCCCGTCGCCGGCTGAAGGAACAGGAGCACCGCCGCGCTATGGCCGAAACCGAATTCACTGCGATTCTGAGTGAGCGGAACCGCGTGGCGCGTGAGATTCACGACACGCTTTCGCAAAGCTTGGGGGCCATCTCGGTGCAACTCGAGCTGGCGCGCGGACACGCCAACGAAATCAGTGCGCCGGCCCGCAATTATCTCGGAGCCGCGCTTAAACTGGCGCGCGCTGCTTTGGCCGAGGCGCGTGATTCGATTTGGAACATGCGCTCCCAGGTTTTGGAGCAGGGTGACTTGGGACAGGCCTTGGAAAAGATTCTCACCCAAATGACCGAGGGCACGGGCGTGACGCCGAACATGCGCGTCGAGGGAGTCAGCCGCCGACTGGCGCCCGTGATCGAAAATAACCTTCTGCGGGTGGGGCAGGAAGCGATCACGAATGCGAACAAACACGCAAAGCCCACTCGGATCGACGTTGTGCTGGAGTTCGATGGTCGAACCATCCGCCTCGCAGTCGAGGACGACGGTGTGGGGTTCGCCGTGGGATCGCCACCGAATGGAGATCGCCGAAGCTTTGGCCTCGTTGGCATCAAGGAACGCGCCGATTTGTTGGGAGGCACCGTCGAGATCAAGAGCGCTCCGGGGCAGGGGACGCGCGTCGTCGTGGCTGTTTCGGTCTGAGCACACCGTGGTTCGTAGCGGATGATCGAGGTAGGGCCGAGGCGTCCCGCCGAGCCGCGTTCGTGGTGCTGACCCGCGAAAGGTGAGCGGCAATCCCGGCTCACCGAGGACGGTTCGCCCTACCTGCCGAGAAATTGGAGGGCTGCGCTCCGTCGCAGCCGGGTGCGATGCGAGCGGCGCTGACGGAGCAGCGCCCTCCAGCGGAGTTTCACGTAAAGACAGAGCATTAGTCGCGCGCCGAGCTCGCACCCACCGCCACGACATACGTCGTGATCGATTGCGCGCGGGCGATCGCAGAAAATTGACTGCGCGCGAGCCTAACGGCTTCGCTCGATAACTTCGCGACGTTTTCGGTTGTAGAGGTCCGATACGCGTCGACCTGCATCGAACCCTGCCCGAATGGCGCGAGATCATACGTGATCGCTTCATCGGTGGGCTGCGCGTTGCGGGTCACGATGACCAGTACCTTGTGAGTGTCATCGTACGCAGCGACGGTGTCGGCGGCGTCGGATTTCACCAGCACGGCGCCAGGTCGAATGAACTTCGAAAAATTTCCGAGAGCGTAATATTTTTTCGTCATGGCCCACGCGTGGGTCTCGCCCTGAAGATCCGCGTGAATGAGGCCCCAGTTGTGGCTGGAGCCCGCCGCACTCGCTTCGTCTTCGACCGCTTGCCAGAAGACCCACCGGAGCGGTTGCAGATCGCGCAGGTCATCGATGATTCCGCCGGCTAACACGAGCGCCGGCACCATCGCCGTGTGGTCGTGCACCTTGCTGCCCGATCCATCCACCTCCGACATCACCAGAGGTTTGCCGGAATTGAGAGCCAACGTGCGCAATTCGATCCGGCGTTCGGTCGCGTAGGCGTGGGCGTTGATCTGAGCGACGCAATCGCGAGTTTTCTTGTCGTAAGATTCCCACGTTCCGATCGTGCGCTCGTAATTGGTCTCGTCGGCCGCGCTGATCTTCACTGTTTCCAACCCCTGTTGATCGAGGACAACGCGTAGGCGCTGGATCAAGCGAGCCTGAGATGAACGTTCGAAATGGCAGCCCTCCTGGTTTCCGTTCGCGTGCCAGTAATCCGTGAAGGGCTCGTTCATTGGGTCGAGGGTATCGAACTGAATGCCCCATGCGGTGCGGAAATGCTTCACGACCTCCGCCAAATATTCGGCGAACGCTATCTCCTGTTGCGGGTCGAGATTGTCGATCTTTGGATCGGACCCACCTGAGGCGCATTGGCTCAGCGTCATCCAGTAGGGCGGTGAATTCGAAAATGCTTCGAGGCGGTTCGCGCCGCGTTTGAGTGCGGCCTCGAGCATCCAGCGCTGGCCGGGATCCGCATTCCAGTCCCACGCGCCCGTGGCAGACTTGAAGCCTTCCATCTGGCGAAACCACGGCATGTGGTGGTGATCTAGTTTCTCTCCGCCGCCGATGTTGTAACGCACCACGGTTAGGCCGAGTCCGCTGTCCGAAAACAACGCATCCGCGATTTCGCTCCGCTGCGGCTCGGGCCAACGTCCGATCGCGTTGGCAAACCAGCAGAGTGAGGTGCCCCAGCCGTCGAATGCGGGCCCTGGCTCTGGCCGCTGGAGATGGACGGTGCGAGGTTCATCGGCGCCGGCAGTGAGGGCGCAAACCGTCAACAGTAGAAGCCAGCTCCAGAGCCGGCCCGAAACTTGGGTGACGGGAGCGAGATGATGGGTCGGTTTCATGGGGAGCAGGAGAGGCGTTGGGGAAAACAGGGAGTTGAGCGATCCTGGATAAGAGCTGAGAGCAAAACCGCACTAACGTTGAAGCTTGGAACACAACAGAGCCCAACGATTCAGTCGAACTTCACGATAGATATCACACGTGAGCACGGATCACGTAGCCCGCCGCGTGAGCGGCGGGATCCCTGCGCTCCCGCGCAGGGCTACATCTAAGTGGAGAGCTCAACTCTTACATCGGACGCTCAACTTTGCGCGCGGCTAGGCGGCCGATTCCCCCGAATGGGTGAGAGGCACAGCCGATCAGGCGGGGTAAGATCAGTTAGAACCGAGTTTTCCGAAGCTTGCTCGGCATGCGTTCACCCCCACGATGAGTTCCGAAACCGATTTTACCGCACCTAATATGGGAGAACCAAAACCCGGAACCACAATCCGCGTGCTGGTGGTCGACGACCATCCGCCCATGCGTACCGGGCTGGTTGCGCTCATAAAAAGTCAGGCGGGAATGGACGTGATCGCCGAAGCGTCGGACGGGGAAGAGGCAATCGAAGTCTATGACGATGTGTTGCCTGATATCGTGTTGATGGATTTGCGCATGCCCGGAATGGGCGGAGTTGAGGCGATCCTCGCTATTCGCAAAAAACATCCCGAGGCGCGGGTGATTGTTCTCTCCACGTATGACATGGACGAAGACATCCATCGTGCGATCCAGTCGGGCGCGAAATCCTACCTGCTGAAGGACATGCCGACGGAGGAAATCGCGAGCACGATTCGTTGGGTCCACTCGGGAGGCGACACCTCGCTCCCGCGACAAGTGGCGGAGCGCCTGACGGAGCGTTCGCAACGGCAGCAGTTGACCGAACGCGAGCGCGACGTGCTGGAGGCTTTGATCAAAGGGCGCAGCAACAAGGAGATCGCCTCCAGTTTATACATTTCCGAAGACACGGTGAAATCGCATCTGAAGACGCTCTTCACGAAGTTGCGGGTCCGTGATCGTACAGAAGCAGCAGTCGAGGCGATTCGACATGGGATCGTTCACCTCAAGTAGTTTGCGCGGTTGAGGAGTAGGCGAGGTCTCCGACCCGCTCTGTGAGCGCGGTGAATCGATCAACGTATACTTCAAAGCCCAGATCCTGCCTGACGCGATGCCGGGACTCTCACCCGATCGGGTGATATGAGAAAACGCTTGAGATAGTTAAAGTGGAGCGAACCCCCGGATCCTTCGTGCGCCGTGCCACGCCCGACTTCGTGCTCCCTGCATGTCGTTCCGGCGGTGTTGGCGCTCACCCAATCTTCGAACCCTCTTTCGTGAAACGCCACTCCTTCTCCTCACTGTTCCTGAGGTCCGCCGCACTTCTGCTTTCCCTCGGACTCATGCATTCATCACTTCGCGCGGCCCAGCCGTCTGAAACCGCTGCGCATCGATTCGAAATTGGTGCGAATGACTTCCTGCTCGACGGGCAACCGTTTCAAATTCGCTGCGGCGAAGTACACGCCCCGCGCGTGCCCCAGGAATATTGGCCGCACCGCCTGCGCATGGTGAAGGCCATGGGCCTCAACACGGTTTGCGCCTATCTCTTCTGGAACATGCATGAGCCGCGACCAGGCGAGTTCAACTGGTCAGGTCAGGCGGATGCGGCCGCATTCTGTCGCGCGGCGCAGGCGGAAGGACTTTGGGTCGTTCTCCGGCCGGGCCCGTACGCGTGTGCCGAGTGGGAGATGGGCGGGTTTCCCTGGTGGCTGCTGAAAAACGACGACATCAAATTGCGCACCCGCGATCCGCGCTATCTGGAGGCCGCGAAGCGTTACTTGAAAGAAGTCGGGCGTGTCATGGGCCCACTACAAGTTACCCACGGCGGTCCGATTCTGATGGTGCAGGTGGAAAATGAATACGGCTTCTACGGCCAGGACCCGGAGTATATGGGCGAGCTTCGGCAAGCGCTCCTCGATGGCGGATTCGATGTGCCGCTGTTCGCCTGCAATCCGAAGCAGCACCTCAAGGACGGCTACCGCGCCGATCTGTTTCCCGTGGTCAACTTTGGCTCTGATCCGAAGGGAGGCTTCGAAGCACTGCGCGAAATTTTGCCGAAGGGGCCGCTGATGTGCGGAGAATTTTATCCGGGGTGGTTCGATACGTGGGGCGCACCGCACCACACCCGTGCCAGCGAACGTTATCTGACGGACCTCGGCTACATGCTCGATGTGGGAGCGTCGTTCAGCATCTACATGGTTCACGGTGGAACCACGTTCGGGTTCTTCACCGGCGCCGACCGTCCTTTTAAGCCGGATACGTCGAGCTATGACTACGACGCGCCAATTAGCGAGGCGGGTTGGGTGACTCCAAAGTTCGAGCAAACGCGCGCGCTGCTGACAAAGCACCTGCGGCCCGGAGAAACATTGCCCGAGCCGCCGGCGAAAAATCCCGTGATTCAAATTGCCCCCGTGGCGGCAACGAAAGTTGCGCGGATGTTTTCAAATCTACCCGCGCCGATCAGCGATGAACGCCCGCGCTCGATGGAACTCTACGACCAGGACTACGGCTGCATTCTTTATCGCACGCAGCTGCCGGCGGGACCCGCGGCCAGCCTGGAAGCGGCGGCAATTTACGACGTGGGCCAGATCTTTCTCGATGGCGAGCGGATCGGCTTCACCGACCGCCGCTCTCGCAATTACCGCGTGGACGTGCCCGCGCGCACCAAAACCACCACGCTCGATGTTATGGTCGAGGCGATGGGGCGGGTTAATTTTGGCGTGGAAGTCCACGACCGCAAAGGTATCCGTGCCCCCGTTACGCTCAGCGTATCGGGCCAGGCGCCCGTCGAGCTGCTCGGCTGGAAAATCTTTCGCCTGCCACTCGATGCTGGCATGCTGGGCGCGTTGAAATTCGAGCCGGCGAAAGAGTCCGCCGCCGCTGCTGCTGCCTCGCCGGCGTTTTGGAGTGCCACCGTGAAGGTCGATGAACCGGGCGACTGCTTTCTGGACATGCGTCCGTGGGGCAAGGGTTTTGCCTGGGTCAATGGCCACAACCTCGGGCGTTACTGGAACATCGGTCCGCAGCAGACGATGTATGTGCCGGGACCGTGGTTGAAAGCCGGCGACAACGAAATTGTTATTCTCGATCTACTCGGGCCCGAGAAACCGGTGATCGCGGCGCTGGATCAGCCGATTCTGATGGAGCTGCGGCCGAAGCTGGACTTTGCCCGCGCCAAACGTCGCGACGTCAAGCTGCGTTCCGACTTCGGACAACCCGCTTACGCCGGCAGCTTCGCACCCGGCACGAATCTGCAGGACGTGCGTTTGACCAAGCCAGTCGAGGGCCGTTATTTTTGTCTCGAGGCGATCAACGCGCACGACGGAAAACCTTTCGCGTCGGTTGCGGAGATCACGCTGCTCGATGCAGCAGGGGAACCGTTGAGCACGGAAGGCTGGACGATTGGTTATGTGGACAGCGAGGAACGCGAACGTGAGGACGGCATCGCCGAGAATGCGATCGACGGCCAGACAGCCAACTATTGGCACACGCAATGGGGCGCAGCACAGCCGAAATATCCACATCGCCTGATTCTCGATCTCGCCCAATCGCGCACTGTCGGCGGCTTTCGCTACGTTCCGCGACAAGGTGCGGCAGACGTTACCGGTCGAATCAAAGACTACCGAATCTTTGTCGCGGACGATTTGATCAAAGACTAGCTAGCGTAAAAGGTTTTAGCGGCGCTCGAACTCGTCGCTGGTGAAAGTTCGGGCCGGCTGCCACCCACTCGAAAGAGGGATGGCTGCCGCGCTCTCGGCGGTTGCGGATGTAAGCACAACGACGTACCCATTGCGTCACCCCATCTGCCCCATGCGTGTAGCGATCGCCGCGTCTTGCTGTCTTGTCGCCGCCACTCTCTTCGCCGGAGCGGAACCTGCCTTCGAGTCTTTCGAAACCTGCGAAAGCATCCGCGCGAATTTCCGCGCGTTCCGGGGCGACACGTTCCCCGATGGGAAATGGGCCTGCGAGGATGGCGTGTTGCGCAGCGTGCCGGGCAGGCGCGTCGATCTCGTCACGCGCGCCGAGTACGAGGACTTCGAGCTGGAGCTGGAATGGAAAGTCGCTCGCGGCGCGAATAGCGGCGTCATGTACGGAGTGAGTGAGGCCGGCACTGATACGTTTTGGTCGGGCCCGGAAATGCAGATCAACGACGACCCGAATCATCCCGACGGGCTGCAGCCGAAAACCTCCGCCGGCGGACTTTACGATCTGATCGGCCCCAGTCGGCGCGACCTTTTAAAACCGACGGGCGAATTCAACCGCGCGCGCGTCGTCAGCCGCGCTGGCCACGTCGAGCATTGGCTGAACGGCGTGAAGGTTGTCGCCTACGAATGGAACAGCCCTGAACTCCGCACGCTGATCAAAGAGACGAAATTCGCCACGGCGCCGCTCTTCATGCGAAGCCGCAAAGGCCACATCGCGCTGCAGAGCGAAGGCGACGAGGTCTGGTTCCGCCATATCCGTATCCGCCGTTTGGCGACCGCCGACACTCCACTCGCGCCAATCGCTCCATCCCCAACCAGGCCATGAAAACGCCCACTTCCGACACCTCGTCTTTCGCGCATATGAATCGCCGCACATTCGTCCGCGCCTCCGCCACCGCGGCCGCGTTCGCCGCTCTGCCTCGTCGGGTACGCGCTGCCACGAGTGCCAATGAAAAGTTGAACATCGCCGCCGTCGGCATCGGCGGCCAGGGCGCTGCGGATCTCGCTGCGCATGCCGCCGATAACATCGTCGCGTTGTGCGACGTCGACGCGGATTACGCCGCGCACACGTTCAACGATTTCCCTCGCGCCCGCCGCTACACGGATTTCCGCGTGATGTTCGATCAGGAAAAGGACATCGATGCTGTCATCGTAGCCACACCGGACCACCTGCATGCCATCGTGACGATGACCGCGCTGAAGCTCGGCAAGCATGTCTATTGCGAGAAGCCGCTCACACGAACGGTGCACGAGGCTCGCGCGATCGCCAACGCGGCGCGTGAAGCGAAAGTCGCCACGCAGATGGGCAACCAGGGGATGCAGTTCGCTGGTAACCGGCAGCTCGACGAGTGGATTCAGGGCGGCGCGATTGGCGCCGTGCGCGAGGTGCACGTGTGGTCCGACCGCCCGACGCAGCGAGGCAAGGGGCCGCTCTGGTGGCCGCAGGGCATCGAGCGTCCGACCGACACACCGCCTGTGCCCGCCACGCTTGACTGGGACAAGTGGCTTGGGCCCGCGCCGTTTCGACCGTATCATTCCGCCTATGCGCCATTTCGCTGGCGTGGCTGGTGGGACTTCGGCTCAGGTGGTCTTGGCGACATGGGCATCCACAATCTCGCACCTGTGTTTCATGCATTGAAGCTCGGTGCGCCGGAAAGCGTGGGCGGCAGCTCGACCGCCCTCGTTGGCGACAGTGTGCCGCTCGCCTCGTTCGTCCAGTACCTGTATCCAGCGCGCGGGGACATGCCGCCGGTCACGCTGCACTGGTACGATGGCGGTTTGCTGCCGCCGCGGCCGGAAGAGTTGGAAGCCGGCAACGAGCTCGACCCCGAGGACGGTGCGCTCTTCATTGGCGACAAGGGCAAAATCCTGGTTGAAGGGTGGGGCGGCGAGTACCCGCGGATTCTCGCGGGCGGAAAAGAAAAATATCGCCGGCCGCCGATCGATGAGACGGCGCTGCAGCGTCACCACGACGAGTGGGTGGCCGCGTGCAAAACTGGCTCGCCGACGAAGTCGAATTTCGCGTTTGCCGGTCCACTCACGGAGGCGGTGCTGCTCGGCTCGGTGTGTGTCCGAAACGGCGGGAGGAAGCTGCTATGGGACGGCGCAAACCTGCGCATCACGAACGACGCTCGCGCCAACAGCCTCCTTCATTATGAATACCGAGACGGCTGGACGCTGTGAGAGACGGAATAATTCAGTTGAGGGCTGGTGATGCGGCTTTTCTTTTCGGCCTTGGAGCCAGTCGCAATTCAAATGGGATTTGCCGGCGGGCAGCCCCTCACCCGCATGCCGAAACTTTCACACGCCTCTTGATTGCGGAAACGAAATCAGGGAATTCGAGTTCAACGACCTAGCGTGTCGCCGTCGTAAGCGCTGAAGTGGGGGTGTCACTTGCACAACGAACAGGGCTGGGCGCATCGGATGCATCCCGCTCTCACGTTAGGGGAAATTCTGGGAGATACCGCTTCCCGTGGATCACAAACGTTCCACCGTGTCGCGCAATATTACGTTCAGAACTATGTCATCTCCTCCGCTCTCCGCGAAGCCCTTCATTGCGATTCTTGAAGACCACCATTCGTTACGCCGAGCAATGAGCCGAGCCTTGGAGACGGCTGGCTTCGCAGTGAAGAGCTTTTCCTCCGTGGTTGAATTCGTGAACTCGAGCGTGCTCACGCGAATCGATTGCCTCATCCTGGACATCTCGCTGCCGGGAATCGATGGCCTCAAGCTACAGGAGTGTATTCGATCTACGAATTACGAGCTCCCCATCGTCTTCTGCTCAGGCGCGAAGGATGATACTGCGAGAGCCCGGGCCATGTCGGGCGGTGCGGTTTGCTTCTTGGAGAAACCCGTTTCCCCTCAGCAGCTCGTCGATGTCGTGCGTGCCGCGTGCGGATCTGGTGCCGAACCGGGCGTCAACCGCGCTGACTCGAGAAGCTAAGGTGCCTGCGTAATCTGCTCTCGTGGTTCGTTAACGCCGCAGCTCTGTGGTCACCTTGTCGTGAACCTGCTTCGCCGCCAGCTCACCTCCAGTTTTCACCGAGGTATACAGCTTCATCGATAGTTGCTGACCGCGAAGTGGTCGTTAACGGATGTCTTCAAACGGCGGGTCGCTCTTGAGGCTCAGCTGTCTTCGTGCGTGAGATCGTACCGGGGATGATCATCGGTGTGCGCGCGCGATATGCCGTGTAATCATCACCGTGGATCGCGACGAGATCGCGTTCTTCGAGTTGGATCGCGATGAGGATGTAGGTTGATGTCGCCACTGCGAACACGAGGTGCGCAACGGTCATCGTAGGCGTGAACCAGAACGCGCAGAACCAGCCGACATAAAGCGGATGCCGCACGAGCTTGTAGGGTCCGGGCGTAACAAATTTTAGGGGCTTACACGGGACGCCTCGAAAAAATTTCCAGACCTGCCGCAGACCGAAGAGATCAAAATGGTTGATCAGAAAAGTCGTCACCAGCACGAGCAGCCAGCCGAACGCGAAGCCTGCGTAGAGAGCGCCGAACGCGATCGGATCTTCCGCTTTCCAGACCACGCCGCCCATTGGGCGGCCTGAAAATTATAACTGCGTCGTGAAGGCGGGCTCGATGTCCACCGGCACGTCGTTCAAACTGTCGAGCACGCGTTTTACTTCCGGCCGGATGACGATCATTCGCGCGAGCAGCGCTTTCGCCGCCGCATAATCGCCGTGCGCTTGAATCGTCATGATTTCGTGCGTCAGCGACGTCACGCCGTCTTTCACTTTCGCGAAGTCCACCGCAAACGTTCCGTCGGCGTTGACCGTGAATCCACCGGCGTCGATCAGCCAGTTGATCTGCAGCGCCATGCCCTTGGCGTGCGCTTCCGTCAGGCCGAAACGCAACGTACGAAACGTCGACGCCAAAAAAGTGGTGTAGAGCGAGCGCTCCTGCTCTTTCGGCAGCACGCCGCGATCGATCAATTGTTGCAACGCCCACAAACCGGAAATGTCCGCTTTCGCTTCCTCGAGCGTGCCGTTCAATTCTTTCAATTCCGCGCGTACGGTGGTGTCGCGATCACCCACACGAATCGTCTGCGGCCCGAGTCCATGCATCAGCTCGTGCATCAAAATGTGGGTGAAGAACGGCTCGAATTCCACGAGTGATTGTTCCGATTGCACCAATGCGTGACGCGCGATCGGGACCAGCACGTTGGTGAATTTTGTCTCCTGGACATTTTTGAGCATCACGCGCTTCGATCCTTTGGCTGCGACGACGCGCTCATCGTTGGGTAAATTGAAGGCCGCCGTCTGCACGCCACGATTCCCATCGCCAGAGGCGTAAACGAGGTTGACCACACGGATCGGCGAGTAACCGCCGAGCTTCCCGCGGTATTTCAGATCAATCGGTAGATTGTCTTCCAATGTCTGAAGCTGGCTGCTGAAACGCGCGAGTTTGGCCGACTCGGCTTCGTCGGTGATCGCGATGAACGCTTCGAAACCCGCTTTGAAGTTGAACCACTCGTCCTCATAAACCTCATACGGCCCGATCGTCGGCTCGATCGTGGCGTCGAGATCCATCCACGCGATATCGCTGTCGTAGTAATCGTTGGTGAGAAACGCGCGCGCTCGTTTTTCGAGGAAAGCCTTTAAGGTGGGCTGGGTGGTCGCATCAGCTGCTTCCCGCAGAAGGCGCGACGCGTGCATGAGTTCGCCCTGATATTCCTCGCTGTATGGGACCGCCGTCAGGCCACCGTTTGGTATGCGACGAATCGTGGTGAAGAAACCGGCGGCTGCTTCTTTTTGCGCGGCGGGCAGTGATTGCAACCACGCATCAACTTCTTCGCGGGTGGCATCCACCGGATAGAAATTTCCCGCGGCGGGTTTCGGTCCCACGCCAGGGAGAAAGGGCTTGTCCTTGTCGAGGCGCGACCACGGCCCGGCGTTGAGTCGAAAATAATGCAGGCGGGCGCGACCGAGTGGGGAATCATCGCGAACGAGTTCAGCGAGGTACGTTTCGTTGAGTGGTGCCACTTGCCGAAGAAAAATTGCGTCGAAAATTTTCGCGGCATCGACGATTTTGCGCAGGGCGAGTTGTTCGTTGGCGGGGAGTTTTGAAACATCCGCTTTGATTTCGACAGGAACGAAACGAGCGGTGAGCGCCTTGAGTTGCGCCTCATCCGGAAGGGGAGACGGCGCGGCGGTGGCGATCGTGGTGCCGGTCAGCAGAAGCGCTGAGACGAAAGGAATTAACAATTTCATGTGTCGTTACGTTTATGACACTGACCCAAGGAGAACAGCTCATAAAACAGCTGCCGTGTAGGTCGCGCGCTCGCCGCGCTACTCCGTTGTTACCCACCGACTCGTGGCGCGGCGAGCGCGCCACCTACTTCGGAAAGGCGCAGGTTAGAAAATCGCGCGCCATCAGAAAAAGATGGTGCGGTGGAGGTGACTCGAACACCCGACCGGCGGTTTAGAAAACCGCTGCTCTATCCAGCTGAGCTACCACCGCA
>CBRAFL010000125.1:0-14207 GCA_967755055.1 uncultured bacterium | reverse complement strand
GCCGAGCACGATGATTGGTTTGCGACGACCGAAACGTGATCGGCAGTTATCAGAGATCATGCCGACAAAGGGATCCGTAATCGCGTCCCACAATCGTGGGATCGCTAGAACGAGTCCGAGGATCGCGGGATCAACCTTGAGCACCATTTGATAGAATGGGACGGTCAGGCTTTTCACGCCGTTGTCGCCGTAGAACTTGGCCAGATAGCCTGCGCCGAGAGCGATTTTTTCTTTTAAACTTACTCGATCCGCGTCGCGGGTTTCGAAGCGGGCGTGGTCCGACGTTTCGGATCCGCTGGCGGGCGCAACAATGGGAGGCATGGGTGGGGTAGAGGGTGATTCACGACGGGGATGAGCCGCGAATCACTGCGCAACGAGAGGAGACGAGTGATGGAGGAGTCAAACAGTTTTACTCCGGATAAAAAGAGCTCGCGGACGATTTATCGCCAAGGGGCACGGGGGCGGCTTGAGGAGCAACGATGCCGGTTGTGCCCAACTGTTTTGGGACGGAGCAGAATAGCGTGGTGATCGGCGAATAATAGTCGGCGAGCTCCCTGCTGAGACCGACCCCCGTCGAGGGCCGCATCAAATCGTGCAGTAATTTCCGTGTTCCGTCCATGGATGTGCCGTGAAGCAACGTGTACGATGCTCCTCGTGCGCGCTCCGGCTTTTATTGGTGCCAATGCACGCTGTTGTTCAGCTGCGATCCGAGCGCACTGAGAAAAGGCATGATAAAACTGTTTTATAAAGTCTAAAAGCCTTGACATGATTAGCGGCACACAAAGGAATGCGCCGTCTTTTCTGCGCCCCCCGAAAAGAAACCCCTTTCACGTCGGTTACCCACCCATGAAACTACAAAACACGTTAGTACTACTACATCCCTCTGCGAGGGTTCGACGCCAGATGGCGGCCGCACTTTCGCTTTTCGTTATAGCAAAGCTGGGTTTCGCCCAAGCCGCCTCCTCTGACATAAAAGCCGCTAAAGAAACAGATGAGACCGTCGTGCTCTCGCCATTCGTCGTCGATGCAAGTCAGGACAAAGGTTACCGCGCCACCAAGACACTCGCCGGCAGTCGCATCAGCACGGACCTCAAGGACGTCGCGGCTCCCATCACGGTTGTCACGAAAGAATTCATCGACGATCTCGCCGCGGTAAACATCAACGACATTGTCGCCTACACGGCGGGCACGGAAGGCTCGCGCGACTATACAGCGACCACCGACAACTTGGGCCGACCGCAGGACAACGTTGCGTTGAATTCCAATACATCGAATCGCGTGCGCGGACTTTTCGCGGCCGATATCACTCGCGATTATTTTTTCACGATCGGCACGTGGGTGGGCTTCGACAGCTACAATTTGGATCAGGTGACCATCAGTCGTGGTCCAAATTCGGCGCTCGCCGGCCTTGGTTCACCCGCCGGTATCATCAACTACTCCCCGCAACTCGCTGGACTCTCCCGGAATCACAATGAGGTTTCGTACAAATTCGGCAGCTTCGGCGACCAGCGCGCGACATTGAACAGCAACATCGTGGCGAAGAAGGACGTCCTCGCTTTCCGGCTCGCCGCTGCGTATTCGGATAAAGGATTCAAACAGCAGCCTGCCTACAACCACGACAAGCGGCTCTTCGGTGCACTGACGTATCATCCGTGGTCCAAGACCACGATTCGTGGCAGCTATGAGACCGTCAAGATTACCTCGAACAACCCGAACTCGCTCACGCCGGAGGACGACGTGAGCCAGTGGGTCGAGTTGGGCAAACCCAGTTACGATCGCAATTCATCCACGCCGGTCAGTTCGTTTCTCTGGCAGGGCGGCAATCAGGGTGTAACCGTTTATAATAAAAGCGGTGCGATCGAGGGGGCCATCAATACCAATACCGGTTATTATTTTAATAACCAGAATCTGACCAGCGTCGGCATCTGGACCGGACTGCGGATGCACAGCAATAAATACCTTCAGTTGGATAAGCTGAACCTCTCGCCCAGCAAGGCGGGCTTGGAATATCAGGCCTACAACCTCTCGCTCGATCAGGAGATCGTGCCCAATCTCAACGCCAACGTTGCCTATACGCACGAGGTCATCGACAACGACCGCCTCGATCTTTTCCGCGCCGAATACGCGACCTATCTGGTCGACGTCAACGTGCGCACTCCCACGGGCGCCGTGAATCCGCACTACGGTGAGACCTACATGCAGTTCCGTGGTCTCGACAATCATCAGACCGACCACAACACCAACGACGTCGTCCGTGGCACGCTCACTTACGACTTGGATCTGACGAAGCACAATAAATGGTTCGGCCGTTACCGCCTGACGGGCTTCGCGGAAGATCGCAAGACCGAGACGGAGCACGTGCAGTATGATGCGCGCAGCTACAGCGGCTCGACCAGCCTCCAGGAAATTGGCTATCGATTCTATCTGGGGGGCAGCGCCACGACGCCGGCGACCACCGTTCCCACCCAGCCAGGTTTGGTTTCGGGCGTGAGCAACCTCTACTTCGATTCGGCGAGCGGTACTTACAAGACCGATACGCTCAACGCGTTTTACGGACTCAAGAGCGATGCTCTGGCGCTCACCAAGCTCAAAAGCTCGGCGTTCGTCACCCAGGCTTACTTCTGGGACGACAAGATTGTCGGCATGTTCGGCATCCGTCGTGACACCGACAAGGCCGGATTCAGCAGTTCGGTCGGAACGAATGCCGCCCTGGTGAGCATGGCCCCCCGTGATTATGGAAAACTGTCCGAGCTCACCCAGCAGACCAGAACCTATGGTGTGGTTGTTCACCCCTTGAAATGGCTGAGCGTTCACTACAACCACTCTGAAAACTTCAATCCGAACGCCGGTTCGATCGATCTGAAAGGCACGCCCACCGCAACGCCGACCGGCGAAGGCAAGGATTACGGTTTCTCCGTCAGTGTCCTCGACGACAAGTTGAACGTGAAGCTGAACTGGTTCGAGCTTACCGCGGCGAGCGGACCGGCCGGAAATCCTGCGAACTTCCCTCTCGCCCAGTGGAACATGACGTTCATGGACCTTGTGGTTGAACCCGAGTTGGCCGCAAAAGCAGGTGTGGCTTACAAGCAGGGCGTGGCTCCCGGCATCATTGTCGGCGACCCACGTCTGGCGAATGCCTATACTGCTGATAACACGTCGAAAGGTCTCGAAGTGGAGCTCACCTACAACGTGAACAAGAACTGGCGCATCATGGGCAGCGTCTCAAAGCAAGAGGCCAAACAAAGCAACACGGCTGCCGCCTTGACCGCGTTCATCGAAGAGCGCATCGCCTATTGGAAGAGCGTCCCTGGTCTCTGGACCGGCCAGCGCACGAGCAACAATCCGTGGGGCCTCACTCAGACGGGCGAGGAGCATTTTAACCAGTTCCTCCTCGGTTCCTACGTCGGTTACAAATCGGTGGACGGCAAACCCTCGCAACAGCTCGCCAAGTGGCGCGCGAGCGGTCTGACCAATTACGAGTTCACCGACGGGCCTCTCAAGGGCTTCAGCGTCGGCGGCGGCGGTCGTTACATCGAAAAATCGATCATCGGAAATCCTGCGATCAAAGATGCCAGTGGCACGGTGACTGGTTTGGATCTGGCTCACCCGTATTATTCCGGTGGTTACATTGCCGTTGACGCCTGGCTCGGCTATAAAACCAAGGTCAGCCTCTTCGGAAACAAGAATGAACTCAGCTTCCAGCTAAACGGGCGCGATCTTCAGGAAAGCGGCGGCTTCCGACCTATCGTGGCGAACTCGGACGGCGTGCACTCGGTGTATCGAATCGTCCAGCCGCGAACGTTCTATCTCACCACGAAACTGGAATTTTGATCAGCGACGCGGAGCAATTTTGCACGTGTGGTTAGCTTCGGGCCTCCTCGGAATTTTTCCGAGGAGGCTTTTTTTTGAGAGAGCTTCTCACGAGAGAACTCATCGCGGTGGGCTCGCATGGATAGAGTGGGGCGACAGAAGGACCATTCGCTCGCTGTTCGGCGTAGGTCGCGCGACCTACATCGATCCTCCACTCGCTCACGCTCGCAGCCACGCATACCAATTCGTGTTGAGATCCGCTAACCGCCGGCGCACCGAATCGAATCTCTTTCAAGTTCGACAGCTCTGCGCGGATGCCAAAACGTGATTCAGCATTGAAGAAAAATCCCATGAAGCGTCAGTGGATCGGACTGATCGTCGTGTGTTGTGCTGCTCTCATCGTAACCGCCGCGTTGATATTTTCGTGGCGCAAGCCGGTTCCGGAGCTGCCCGCTCTGCTTAAGTACGAGCGCCTTCCTGTTGGGTTTCATCAAGCCTTGCAGCAGGATCGCGCGGACGTTGGCCGGCTTCCCAACGATCCGGACGCGCTGCGAAAACTCGCGCGTTTGTATCAGGCGAACCGTCTTTTTCAGGAGGCTCAGTTTTGCTATCGAACGATTGAAAAAACGGCGACCAAGCTCACCGCTCGCGATCACTATTATCTCGCCGACATTGCATTGAACGAAGGAGACCTCGATCGCGCTCAAGAGGAACTTCGACAGGTGATCGCCAGCGAGCCCAACTATCTGCCTGCTCGTCTCAGTTTGGCTGAAGCGCTTTTCAAATCAGGAGAGCAGGAGCTGGCGGAAAAAGAGTATGCGGCGATTCTGGCGATCGAGGCCAACCAACCTCAGGCGTCACTCGGTCTTGCCCGGATCGAGTTGCAACGCGGACAGGATGATTTTGCGGTCGCGCGCCTGGATCGTTTACTCGCGGCGCATCTCGAATCCACTTCGGCGGCCGCACTGCTCGCGCAGGTCTTGGACCGGCGCGGTGAAGTAGAGCGCGCGGCGGCGATGACTCAGTTAAGCCGGCAGAAACATGAACCCGTGCCTGTGGATCCGTGGTCGGACGCGCTCGCCGTCGATTGTTACGATCTTCAGCGTCTCGCGTTAAAATTCGAGGAATATCTCATGGCCGGACAGATCGAGCCGGCACTTCCCCTGCTGGAGCGCGTCGAGGAGCTCGACCCGAAAAGTTGGATACCGCATCTGCTCCGGGGATGGATTCGGGCCCGCGCGAATCTTCACGTCGATGCCGTGACTGAATACCGGATGGCTGTGACCAAAGGCGGCGATCCAGAAAAAGTGGTTCCGCTGATGATTCGGTCGCTCGTAGCGGCGGGAAATCTCACGGAAGCCTCGAACACACTCGCGGATTTTTACGCGAAGATGCCCGACTCCATTCCTATTCTCAACGCCTATGCCGAGGTCGCGGTGGAGAGAGGCGATGACAAGCTGGCGCGGTCGTTGTTGGTGAACGTGCTGCAAAAAGAGCCGTACCTTTACACGCCGAACATGAGTCTTGCGAAGATACTTTGGACGGCGGGTGAGCGCGAAGAGGCGGTGAAATGCCTGCAGCGGATCGTCAAGGTGTTCCCCGTTGACGTCGCCTCGCGCGGTTTGCTAGGTCAGTATTTTTTGGAGAAATCCGATCCGTTCTCCGCGATTCCGCCGCTTGAGCAGGCGGTTCCGCAGGCGGCACCCGGCACGCCGGCGCGGGATCGTCTCGTGACGATGCTGCACACGGCGTATTTCCAAGCCGCCAATGCCGAGCAGGAGAAGGGACGGCTGGTCGAAGCGGCAGCTGCTTTTGAAAAAGCGGCCATTCTGGTTCCGACCGATTTGGACGCGCTCGTCGGAAAAGCGAACGCTTGCGTGCAACTGAAACAGTTTCGCCGCGCTGCCGATGCCCTTCAGCAAATGGCGACACTGCAGCCGGAGAACGCGACGATTCATCTCAGCCTCGGCGATGTGCTTTATCAAAACGGCGATCGGGAACCGGCTCGCCAAGAGTGGCGGCGCGCGGTGGAACTTACCACGAGCACGGAGATCGAACTCCGACACGCGCTCAACAGCAGGCTGACGGGTCCCATCACTCCGGATATGTTCCAATGAGCTCTCGATCCAAAATAATCGTTACGCTCACTGGAGTCGTCCTCGTGCTCTTCCTCGCGATTGGCTGTTCTAAAAAATCGGCGACGGTGAATGAGCCTGCTTCCGAAGCCCCGCGTCCCTCCGTCACCGCAGCCAAAGTTGTGGAGCGAGGCGATGTGCTCGGTTTAAATTCTTTTGCTCCGCGCCCAATCGGAAACCCAGCGGAAGGACTTCCGTGGATCACAGATCTTCTCATCGTCGATTTGGACGGCGATGGGCTTAAAGACGTGATCGCCTGCGATGGCCGGCTCAACAAGGTCAGCTGGATTCGACAGTCGCGGCTCGGCGTGTTCGAAGAACAAGACATCGGCGAATCGATCGCCGGACCCGCACATCTTGAGGTTGCGGATCTCAATGGCGACGGTCACCTGGATGTGCTGGTCGCGGCCATGGGCACCATTCCGCCCAGCAACGCGAAGACGGGTGCAGTGATCATACTCGTGAACGACGGGACCAATCACTTTTCAAATCGGGTCCTGATCGAGAATGTGGCCCGCGTGACTTATGTGGCGGCGGCGGATTTCAACAAGGACGGTCGGCTGGATCTGGTCGTTGGACAATTCGGTTACCTCCAAGGGGAAATTCGTTGGATGGAAAACCGGGGCGACTGGCAGTTTGAAAGTCACTCGTTGCTCGATCTGCCCGGGACCATTCACGCACCCGTGGCTGATCTTAACGGTGATGGAAATCTGGATATCGTTGCGTTGGTGTCCCAGGATTCCGAGGAGGTGCATGGATTCATGGGCGATGGCGCCGGCCATTTTCGGGATCGGGTTCTTTATGGCTCGACGAACAAAGACTATGGCAGCAGCGGACTCTGCATCGCCGACGTGAACAAGGATGGTCTGCCTGATGTCGTCTATACTAACGGTGACGGTTTCGACTACGCCACGCCTGGGTCACGTCCCTGGCACGGCGTGCAGTGGTTGGAAAACGTCGGAGGTGGCAAGTTTGTCTTTCATCGGGTCGGCGATTTTCCAGGGTGCTACAGTCCGGTCGTGGTCGATATCGATGGCGACGGCGACAACGACATTGTTGCCTCCAGTGGCTTCAACGACTGGAAGGATCCGAACGCCGTCTCGCTGATGTGTTTTGAAAACGATGGTGCAAATCACTTCACTCCGCGGCCACTCGCGCACGCCCCAACGCACCTGGTTGTGGTGAAGGCGGCTGATATGTTTAATGACGGCCGCATCGAACTGGTGACGGGCGCGTTTCTTTTTTATCCGCCGTATGACCGCGTCTCCCGCGTGACGCTGTGGGAACGGAAAAAATAGTCTGGGGTCGGGCAGTTGATCGAAGTAGAGCAGGGTCTCCGACCCGCCGCTCAGTGGAGCGTCAGGAAGAGCAGGTCGGAGACCTTGCCCTACGGTCGAGCCGGTTATTCGCCTGTTTACAGCCGACTCCGTAATTCCGCGGGGAGCAATTCTCGAGCGAGGTCGGCCAGCTTCTGGTCGGGGAATTTCAGAGCGAACGTTTTGGTCAGCACGTGCAGGCGATAAAGCGATGTCGGTGTCAGCGAGCGAAGGCGTTCCTCGTTCAATTCCGTGAGGCAGCGTTGTACTTGGGTGCGGGCGAGATCGGTCCGTTCACCCAGGGCCAGCACGACGGCGAGGCTGACCCGGCGGTCCCAAGGCAATGCGCGATCGAGTCCGCCCGCGAGATTCGGCAGCAGAATTTTGAATACACCAGCGAACGCCGCATCGTCTCCGCGCGCTTTCTCCACTTGAGCGCGCGCGACCAGTGCGCCGAGATTTGATGGATAAGGGAGCAGTGCGACCCCGGCGTCGATCGCGAGATCCAGCTGCTGCATCTCCAGAAAATATTCCGCAAGCCGGCTGAGCGAAGTCGCGCGATCAGCATCATCCGTGACTTGGAGCACGGTCACCGACTGGCCTTCCAGCCCGCGGATAGCGGGTGACGGATAAGCGAGCGGGCGAATCCACGGTGGAGTCGACCATTTGTGGAGCGCGTGCAGAAAGGAATCTTCAGGCTTTCCAAGCGTCCACCGCACGAATTCATCCAAATCGGAATCCCACGAGGGCAAAACAATGTGCGTGACGCCGCGTTGGCCGAGGAGCGCTTGCGCTTCATCGGTCGTTGTCGCGCTGACGATTTGAGCGGTGGCAGCAACGCCGTCGCGGTTCTCCCAGTTGGGCGTACCCAGACCACGGATGCCGCCATGGAAACAAAGACTCGGCGTGAGATCGGGCGGTGCCAGCACGACTGCGCCGTCCCCGCCTGCATGATCCGCGATCCAGTGGGCGAGCGATCGCTCAATGAGACTGACCGCCTCGAGCCGGGTCAGCTCGGATGAGTCGCGCGACTTCGTGGAAAACACCATCTGTACCAGGCCGATCGCCGCGACCGACGCGATGATTGCGATCCAGTGGCGTCGACTCCGAACGGAATTTGCGGCGGCGTGGAGGCCGGTCGCCGCAACGATCGTGAGCGCGAGCAACGTGCTGTCGAATGTCGTCCACCAGCGGAGTTGGGCAAAGGCGAGTACGAGCGTGATCAGCACGGGCCCGAGGCTCAGTGCAATCGCGATGCGTTGCGGACGAATGGTGGTACGGCTGAATAACAGCCACACTGCGGGACCCAGGAGCAATAGCGGGAGGCACGTGGCTGCGAGTGACCACGTCAGGCCGTCGCGAACAATCCAAGTCGCAAAATTTTTTGCGACGGCACCGTCACTTTGTGCGGAGAGTCGGGAGGCCAGCGGATCAGCTGCGAGAAACGACTGCCCCCCGTTGATTTTCAAAATGACCGGCAATGCTGCCACGGCGGACGCAGCCAGCACGATTGCGAGCACGTTACTCCGCAACCAACGCGAGCCGCGTTTATGACGGAATACGGTTTCGATTCGCGTGAGGAATTCGCCGACACCGAGCCACGCCAATCCATACAGCGGGTGATTCACTTGTAGCCGCAGATCCAAGTATGCGGGGTAGTATTCGATCAAATACGTCAGAAGGGACGTCGTTGCTCCACCAAGCGCCCAGAGTCGCCACGGCGTGGGATCGCTCAATTCGCCCGACTCAGCTGTTACGCTCGTACGCCTCACCCATGCGACCAACAATCCGCCCACAGCGATTCCGATGAGAACGGGGACTTGGTGCGTCGCGCTGATCCAGAGTCCGATTCCACCGATGATTCCACCGAGCAGAAACCATCGGTGCGATCTCTGCGCTGGGGGAGCTGAAGTGCTGGGGATTTTCTGCTGCGTGACGGGACGGACCAGAACGTTTAGGCCAGCGAGCAGCGGTAACACGCTCCAGAGTACACATGCTTGCATGAGGCCGTAAGCGTCAGGTGCCCCCGGCAGAAATACTGCTGCGAGCGGAAACATCGTGCTCAACCCAATCGTCACGATTGCTGCGGGAAAAATTCCGAATTGCCGCGCAACAAAGATCGTGGTCCCCACGAGCAGAAGCAGGTGAAGAACGGGATCGGCCCATACTGCGGCGCGTTCGACCGATAAGCCCAGTGGGCGGCCGCTAAGACCGTGATTGCACCAGGCGACGAACCCGAGCCACCAACGGTACGGCGACGCGGAGTGTACTTCCCGTCCGATCGGAGCGTTTTCATCGTCGACGCGACGGACCCGCCACTCGTGTTTCGCCAGCATTTGCTGCGTTTGTGAGATCCACTGATAACTCGCGTTGATATGCTCCGGCACGATCAGCCATCGCTTGCCGCCGGCGTATCCAGTCGGCGAGTTCGCATCGATCCGCATGTCCTCCGCACCGAGATGTGTGACCGCGTCAACCCGTTGAACGCGCAGGTAAGTGAGCCAGATCAATAGTCCGACCGCGCAGACCGGAATGAAAATCCAGAAGCGGGGTGTGAGCCGGGAGGAAAGGCGCATGGAGTGAGCGTTACAGTTGCGCGGGTCTTGAAACAGACGCAATCGTCGGAAAAACTATCCGGCAAGCAAAGTTCCATTTCATGCGGCGCCCCACCTTTTTCTCTTCAACCGTTGTTGTCGCGCATGAACCGGGACGCCATTGGGAGCGGTTGAAAAGAGGTGGCGCAGTCGTGCGCGCGCTGCGCTCCGGGCTGATCATATTTTTCTTGGGATGCGTCGCGGGGGTTTGCTTTGCGGCGCCCGATTCCGGAATCGTTGACGAGCCTTTGGCAAAACGATCTGGCCCGCGTGGCGCGACTTTGTTTTCCACGCAATCCGCGACCGAGACGGGTATCGTCACTGAAAATAAATACGCCGATCCGGTGGCGACCACGAGCGGCTACAAAGATCCGCGCATGTGGGCGGATCGATATCATGAGTTCGAGGTAGGAGCGGTGGGCACAGGCGTGGCGATCGGTGACTATGACGGTGACGGCCGACCGGATATTTTCGTCGTGAGCAAGACCGAGAGCTGCCGGCTGTTTCGCAATCTGGGTAATTGGAAATTCGAAGACGTGACCGAGCGGGCCGGCGTGGGCGATAAAGGCGACGCCGCGGTTATTTGGAAGCAAGGCGCGACGTTCGCGGACGTGAACAACGACGGGCGTTTGGATATTTACGTCTGCCGCTTCGGTGCTCCGAACCTGCTCTACATCAATCAAGGCAACGGCACGTTTAAGGAAGAGGCGGCGGCACGGGGGCTGGCGGTCAACGACGCATCGGTGATGGGGGCGTTTTGCGACTACGATCGAGACGGCTGGCTCGATGTCTATGTGCAGACGAACCTGCTCAACGGCACGGAACATCCGGCCGGCCAGCGCGATTATTTGTTTCACAACAACGGCGACGGCACGTTCACCAACGTGACGGAACGCACTGGGATCGGTGGCGAAACGCAGGGTCACTCCGCGACGTGGTGGGACTATGACGGCGACGGCTGGCCGGATCTTTACGTCGCAAATGATTTTGCGCCCGCCGACACTCTCTATCACAACAATCACGACGGCACGTTTACCAACACGATCAACGACGTGGTGCCGCACATGCCGTATTCGTCGATGGGCTCGGATTTGGGCGATGTGAACAACGATGGTCGAATCGATCTATTCGTCGCCGACATGGCGGCGACCACGCATCAAAAAGATCAGCGTGGCATGGCGGCGTTGCGTATCCAAATGCAGGATCAGCCGGAGAATTCGACCGCGGCCCCGCAATACGTCCACAACGCGCTGTATTTGAACACGGGCACCGGACGCTTTCTCGAAGCCGCTTATCTCGCCGGTCTGGCGGCGACCGACTGGACGTGGGCCGTGCGCTTCGAAGACCTCGACAACGATGGCCGCCTCGACCTGTACGTAACGAACGGCATGCACCGTGAAGTGCACAACACGGATCAGATTCAGCGTTTGTTGATGGCGGATAATCCCGCGGAGAAGCTGCGCATCGAACGCACCAGCCCGGTGCTGAACGAATCGCATCTCGCATTTCATAATCTCGGCGACCTGCAGTTCGAAGATGTCAGTATCGCGTGGGGTTTGAACGAGACGGGTGTGAGTTTCGGGGCTGCGTTTGGCGACCTGGACGGAGATGGCGATCTCGATCTTGTGTATACGAATTTCAAGAAAGGCGTGACGGTGTTGCGCAACGATTCCGACACGGGGCGTCGGGTGATCTTCGTTCTGCGCGGAACGCAATCAAATCGGTTCGGCGTGGGCGCGACGGTGAAGATTGAAACTGAATCCGGTGTTCAAATACGCCAGCTGGTCCTCGCGCGCGGCGTCCTGTCCAGTTCGGAGCCGGTATTGCATTTCGGACTGGGCAACGACTCGCGAATCAAACGCGTAACGGTGACGTGGCCGAGCGGAGCGACGCAGGTTTTCGAGAACCTCGAGGTGGATCGGAAGTTTACGCTCACTGAACCCGGAAAAGGGGGCGAGGTAGGGCGCGGTGTCCCCGCCGAGCCGCAAGCAGTCGCCCAGTTTTCCGAGATCAGCGAAAGCGCGCACCTCTCAGTCGCCTCTCGCGAGGCGAAGATCGACGAACTTTCACAACAGCCGCTGTTGCCGATGCGACAAAATCGCCGTGGTCCGGCGGTGGCGATTGGAGATCTCAACGGCGACGGAATCGACGATGTTGTCGTCGGCGGCACACCAGCGGATCCTACGCGGTTACTGATGGGAAATGCGGCCGGTCAGTTTAGTGCGGCTGACGTATCATCGTTCGTAATGGAGACCTCGCTCAACGACGGCCCGGCGCTCGTGTTCGATGCGAATGGCGACGGCAGCAACGATCTCTTGTTGACGAAAGGAGGAATCAGCCTGCCCGCCGGATCGGCGGATTATCAGCCGAGACTTTTTCTAAACGATGGACACGGCACGCTCCGACCCGCGGCAGCGGATACGCTGCCGCCGCTGCCGATCAGCGTGGGAGCAGTCGCCACGGCGGACCTCGATCACGATGGCCGGTTGGATTTATTTATCGGCGGGCGCGTGACGCCCGGACTTTATCCACTGTCACCGAAAAGCGCCCTTTTGATTAATCGCGGCGGCAAATTTGAGGACACGACCGACACGATGGCGCCGGGGTTGCGCGAAGTCGGCATGGTGACTTCAGCCTTGTGGAGCGACGTGGATGGCGATGGCTGGCTCGATCTGTTGATCGCGGTGGAGTGGGGCTCGATAAAGTGTTTCCACAATAACCAAGGAAAAGGATTCGCGGACTGGACGGAGAAACTGAAATTCAGCGCCGCGGGAACCGGCTGGTGGAGTTCGATTGCCGCCGCCGACTTCAATGGAGACGGTCGACTGGATTACGTGATCGGCAATTTGGGTTTGAACACGCCGTACCACGCGGACACCACACATCCGGCGCTTTTATTTGTCGGGGACTTTAAAGGCGACGGCGCCATGCAACTCGTGGAAGGTTATTACGAGGGCGATCGGCTTTATCCGCGGCGCACCCGCCGCGAACTTGGGGCATCGATTCCTTCCATTCTAAAACGGTTTCCGCGGAATGATAATTTTGCGCGGGCAACGCTCGGAGAAATCTTCGGCGAAAATAAACTCACGGAAGCGCGGCGATTTGCGGCGACGGAGTTTCGCAGTGGTATTTTTCTGAGCCAGCCAGACGGCTCGTTCGCATTTCAGCCCCTGCCGCGAGTTGCACAGATCTCGCCGATTCAAGGTGTCGTCGCCGGTGATTTCGACGGCGATGGCCACGCTGATATCTACGCGGTCCAAAATTATTTCGCGCCGATTCCTTCCGTTGGTCGCTTTGATGGCGGATTGAGCCAGCTAATACTCGGCGATGGCCACGGACATTTTCGAGCGGTGCCGCCGATCGAAAGCGGTCTCATCGTTCCGGGTGACGCGAAGGCGCTCGCGGTTTTCGATTTTGATGGCAACGGCTGGCCGCACTTTTTTATCACGCGTAATAATAGCGCGACACTCGCGTTTCGTAATGGCGCTGTCCCGGGTCGGCGCTCGCTCCGTGTCGCGTTACACGGGGCGGCAGGAAATCCAACGGCGATCGGTGCGCGGGTGACACTGGAGTTGTCCGACGATTCGACGCAAACAAGCGAAGTGTATGCCGGAAGCGGGTACATGAGCCAGTCGACCGCCGCGTGTTTCTTCGGCTGGCCTGAAGCCAACCCGCCACGAAAGATCCACGTGCGATGGCCCTCGGGTGCTACGACGGATCATGCCGTTCCCTCTCGGTCGACCAATCTGAATTTGGCAGCTCCTTAATTGAGAGGCGCCGCGCGAGAATTTGTTACTCGGCGAATTCCGCGGGGACGGCGCTGATCGCACGCACCTCGATGTTGCGGTAGAAAACTTCCGCTCCTTCTGACTGCAAAATGATTGGGCCGGATGTGACCGGCGCAGGCGCCGGACCATCGATGCGCTTCGGACCATGCAGGCGCATCACGACTTTTCCGTTTACGACGTGGATGCTGTCCTCGCCGAGGCAGATGAGTTCAACCGTGTTCCATTCGCCGGTCGGCTTTTCGTTGTCTGGTTGTTTGACGCAGCGACCTTCCTTGCCGGGTACCTGCGAAAAAATCATCCACTCGCCGTGTGGGTCATAGTCGAACAGCGGTGGTTGTGAGCCCTGGCGCGGTTTCGATCTCACTGAGATTTCCGAGCCGACTGCATATAGATCTCCAACGTCGTGCTCCTGGATTTGCAGTTCGATCGATCGTGCCCACGTGCGCCCTTCAGCTCCCGGGGCGGCATGCACATGATAAAGCAGTCCGCTGTCCCGCGGTGTTCCGGGCTTGGCGCGAGGCGGCCATTTCTTTTCGCCCCATTTGAATTCGAGCCGCAGATGAT
>CBRAFL010000124.1:0-14210 GCA_967755055.1 uncultured bacterium | reverse complement strand
GCAAGTGATCGTCCCGGTTGGAGACGAGGATATTGAAAACGATGCGTGTCCACAGTTCGCGCAGGTCCGCCTGCTTGTGTGACGGGCTGCCACGCGTGCTGAGAAATTCCGCGAGATCCAGGTAGCTGGCGTTCTCGCCATCCTGCCGGTTCAGTAGCGTCATCGCGGATACGAAGAAGCGCCGCCGGCCGTTCGCAAGCCGGTCAAACCTGCGGCTGGCAAAGGTTCGATGCCGGCTGCCTAGACTGAGCAGTTGGGTGTCGGGCACGTTCAAGCCGGCGGCTTGGGCAAGCTGATGCACCACCATTTCCCAAGCGCCGATGTCGCGGCGATCCTCGCGGCTCGGGAACTTGGCGATCCACAGGGCTCCGTCCGGGTCGGTAAAATTGGCTTTGGGTCGGGCTCCGCCGAGCGAACTGCCGGGAGCCAGGAGGGCGGTCAGCCATTGGCGAAACTCCGGCTGCTCGTCGGCATCCGGCGCTTCAAGCGCCAGCGACGCGGCCTCGAGTTCGCGCAGCGAGGCGACGGGCGGCGCCGCGAGATGGCGGTCGTTGTCCAAAAACGGCGAGTCGGCGTCGCACCGAAAGCGCAAGGCTCCCATCCGGCAGCTGTCGTGCACGCCGAGGAGGTAGTCCCATTCCGTGAGTGTCCGGACTTGTCGCTTTTCCTCGCGGGCCTTGAGAGTTTCGCGGCGGTCGAGCAGCAGGCGACCCCAGCGGTCCGGCGCGGAGTCCGTGAAAATCCGAAACACGCCGGACGACTGACTGGGATAGCTTTCGGCATCGTGCAGCTGTAGGTCCGGGTCGATTTCGAAGGTGTTCGGACGACGCAGCCATTCGGGATCGTAGGCGAAAGAGAAAACCGAGTGACCGTGGCCCACCGCGTGGAAGAGCGTGCCGACACGGCAAAGCGCCTCGACGATGTCGGCATCGAGGCAGACATCGATTTGTTGCCGGCTGGTGCCGGCAGACGTTTTGGCGCGTGCACTCATGGCGAGGAAGGCGCAGGCGGAACGGAACTGTTGGCGTCAGCGGCAGAATTTTTTTGTGAGGTGCGGCGCGGAGCCACTTTGCGCGTTGGCAATTTCAAATCCTGGAGTTTGCGGCCGAGCACGTCGTCGCGGGCCACAAGATCAAGATCGCCTTGCAGCCCGAGCACACGGAGCACACTTGCGTAGGTGGCGAGGCTGACGCCGGGGTCGCCTTCTTCGACGCGATAGAGCGTCCCACGGGCGACGCCGGCACGTTTGGCCACGGACTCCGCGGAGTAACGCCGACGTAGCCGGGCCACCCGAAGGCGCTCGCCAAGGGAGGCAAGTTGGCGGGTCGCAGGTGGAAAGAGCGTTGGCGTGGTCCGTGGCATGATGTCTCATACTTTATGCATTCAATGGCATAATTGTCCAGAGTATAAGACGCCAATTCTCTCAAAGCAGCTGTGAGGGGCCGCTGTGGTGGAGGGGTTAGGCTCGGTTGGGAGTCGCCGGAGCTCCGCGCGCCGTTCCTTGCGGCGCTTTGCCACGGCGCGTCCGACCCCTAACGCCGGCGCGCCTAATTTGGTCCGACCGTTCGGCCTCAGCCCACCTTTCGTACGCACCCGCCGATTTCAGCAAACAGAGCGATGCCATGGCTCTGACGTGGTCTCGCCGGAATGGAAAACGAGGTGAAGCACGCGCCGATGTTTCGGCGCCGTGGCGCGCGACGAAGCGTGCAGCAAAAGCGGTTTCATCAACAACGCCTCGCCGGCTCGCGCCAGACAGACTGCGTCGCCGTGTCGCGCAACACACTCAGCAATCTCAGTGCTGCGAAGAATTCCTTGCTGATGCGTTCCGGGTGACACTCGCAACGGTCCGTTTGTCTCGTCGCAATCGTCGAGATGGATCCGAACCGCCAAGAGCGCTTCCATCACTTGTCGCGGTGGGCGCGCGTAATTCACCTCATCCTTCTTGGAGGGAAGCGTGTATCCCTCGGCACTCACCGGGCGGGCAAAAGGAAACGTCACGTCCTGACGCCAGATGACTTTCCAATTCGTCGCAGCAGTCTTGTCGAACGCGATTGCTTGAATGGCGGACGCCGCAGCAGGCAGCCGATCCGCCCTCGTCAATGTTTGTCGGACGGCGCCGGCTATCTCTCGGACGACAGGTTCATCCAGCAGACATCGTGTCCCGGCCATGCGGTCGGAGAACAACGTCTCGCGGGCAACGCGCACCACACGGTGACTGCCTTGTTCTCGACGTGGGTGTAATGGCGGCTGATGGCTACGCTCTCGTGGCCGATGAGATCCATTGGAGCGCGAAGGTCTCCAAATCCAATGTTCCTAACTAAACGATCCGCACATCGGGACAAACGCCCCGCTTTGGTCGGTTGCGCCATCACATCCGTTTTTTAAACGGATACTTTAGAAACACGAAATCAACGCCAATTCGACACACCAATCAGCCGGCAGGAATGCGCATGTTTCTCACGGCCATGAACGTGGCGTTTCGGTCCGCACGGTAGGCATTTTACGGAGTGGTCGCGCCTGTCCTCGTCGTACCCAGAAGGTCCAGTTTCGCCGCAGCAATAACGCTCGGCTTCACTTTCCACAACCAGCCATTCGGGGTCCACTGCATTGAAACAAGCGCGGGGCCTTTCTCGCCGGTCATAATGCTTACCTCGACAGTTTCGGGGTCGAGCTGCTTCACGGATTGCACCTTCACGGTTTCGACATAGTCGAGCACTTGTTTCGAGAGAAACAGGGCGGCGATCTTTTCTGGTTTTTCATAATTCTCCCTGACCGCCGGCGGCAGAGCCGCCATCAAATCCTGTGCGTCCTTGAGCGTTGTCTTGTTCAAAAACAGCATATCGGGAAGGGACTCATCACCATGCTCGATTGCCCATAGGATCGTCTGAATCGCTGCAACTGGCGTTGCTCGCCCGACGTTTCGCATGTCGGCGACCCGGGTCAGGCGATTTTTGAGATCGGCGTTGGTGGGGCCGTTGCCATCGGCACTCGCCGCGGGTGCCGCCGGTGCTGGTTCAGGCGGTGTGGGTCGCGGCAAGCTCGTGGCTCCGGGGGTCGAATCAGCGCCATTCGCTTTTGTTGTGCGCTGCGCTTGGGCAAGCTGGGAGCGAACAGCCATCAACTCGGTGCGAAGCTGGGTATTTTCGACGGCCAACGTGTGCTGGTGGTATAGCCCCGCCGAACCTGCGGCCAAGACACCGGCAACAACGGCGATTTTAATGAAAGTTGAGCTCATAAGAAAAATCATACCGCCCCCGGCGGTAGCGGCCATCGCGCCGGCTGAGATCGTGGACGCGAGCCCGGGTGGAGCCGCGGTAACCGCCTGAGCCAGCAATGCCGAAGCGAGCGCGGTTGAGGTGGAGGTCATGCCGCGACGGGTGAGGGAGTCTCGCATTGCATCGAGGGCGCGGTCCACTCGCATCCGAGCGGCATTTTCCGTCAGCCCAAGCTGCTCACCGATTTCGCGGAATGATTTGTCGGCGAAGAAACGTAGCAGGATGGCGGTGCGGTCGCGCTCCTGCAGCTTCAGCATCGAGCTGTCGAGGACTGGACGCAATCGATCCCAGTCCACCGCGGCCACCACGCCAGGAGTGTCGTCACTCATGTCTTGCGCGTGTTGCGCCAGCCGTTCGCGGCGTTGCTCGGCACGCCTGAGCTTATCGGCGGTGTAGTAAGTCGTCGTGTAAAGCCAGCCGATGAGCGCGGGGTGTCGGGACAATGGACGCACTTTGCGTGCGAGTAACGTGAAGACTGTCTGCACGACCTCTTGGGCGCGATGGGGGTTGTTACCGACCTGCCGCAGCGCGGCCGAATAGACCAGCGCGAGGTGGCGTTCCACGAGCGTAGAGAACGCCGGCTGGGATTCCCGCTCCGCATACAGTTGCAGCAATTCGGCATCGGTCGACATGAAGGCTTACTTGTATAATCCTGTCTCAGCAGAAAACCGCACAAAAAATGTGGCGGGCCGCCTTCGCCGCACAGCTCAGAGGCGCGCGCATCCTGAACTCGGTTTTGCGCTGTTTCTAATCCGAACGTATTGTAGATGGCCTTACGCCAGGCTTCGAGGACCAGCCAGAAAAACAGGCTGTTTCAGAATCGAAACTATCTGAAACGCCTCGTTCGAAAAAAGAGATGCGGGCATGGTTTGCAGATGCGCGATGAGAGGAGACGCCAGAGGAATTGATCGGGGCCGCGTGCGGCGAATCCGGATACAACGCGACGAGCGCGTCGCATCTCAAGGCTGCATGCGGGCAATCGTATTATAGCGTGAATGACGCCAACTCTCGCCGCTGCTCCGACTCTTGCGGAAAAAATAGAACCGACCGGGCGCACCCACACCCATACGCGCTCCGGCCGGCTCAGGGTAACTAAAGTTTGTGCTTACAATTCGTGCTCGACGGCGATGTAGGCGAGCGGTCCGCGGAAATTGGTCCGTCCGCCCGTCGTATCGTTTTTGCTGTCGAAATATCCCACCTTTGCGCTCGCCATCCACTTCGCCGAGAACTTGTGCTTCAAGCCTACCGTGATCGTCTCTTCCTTGTAACTGGCGCCATACGGTTGGGTGTAGGCTGAGAGCGCAGGGAGAAAATTATCCGCTTTCTGCCACGTGTATTGGATCGTTGCATCCGTGTTTTTGTCGACCACCCAGCCGCTGATCAGACTGGCACTCGAATAATTATTGTCCGCATTTCGCTGGCTCGGATTCGCCGAGCTCGGATAGGCGGCGCTGATGTAACTGAATCCGATGTTCACGTTGGCTTGCAGGAAAACATGCGCGTTCGGATTCCAATCGATCGTCTCGCCGATCAGGTGAGTGCGAGCCGTCATCGAATCAAACTTCGCCGTGGCTTCCGTTGTCACCTGCATGTTTCCACTCTGCGGCAGGTAACGCGTCGTAAACGAGAGCTCAGGGATGGGCTTTACGATCGCCGTCAATTTCAGACCGGTGAACTGGTAGCCGATCACGTAGCGGTCGCCGAGCTGCGTGCCGTAGCCGAGGAATTTGTTTTCATGCTCCTTGTGGAAAACTTCTCCGCGCAGGATGAGCGCACTCGTCGCGTTCCAATTCGTGCCGACGGTGTAGTGCGCCTGATCCTGGTTCACGTCTTGCAAGACGATCTGCGAGGCGCTGGGCGCGACTGTACTGTATTGGTCAGTACGCCGTTCGTCGCCGTTGTTCAGTCGATCGCTGAACGTGGCGTAGACGACGACATTTTTGAAACCCACGTAACGCGCGCTGAGATCAGGCGTGATGATCTTTTCGTTCAAGCGCTCGTTCTCCTTGTAGAAGGCGAGTACCTGCGGCGCGGTCGCGCTGGTCTGGGTAACGCGCGTGAAGGTGGCGGCGGACTTGCTGTAATTTTCCTCGTAGCGCAGCGCGATCTGCGTGAGCCAGTTGTTCGTGGGTTTGAAGCCGAGCGAGGTGTTTGCGGTGAAGACGTCGACTTTCGAACCACCGGCGAGATCCTTGAAATCGTAACTCGAGAGCACTCCGATCGCATTCGCCCGATCGCCACCGATCGTGGACGTGAGATGTTGATAGCTCCAGCCGGTATTGAACGTCATCCGTTCGCTGAAAACCGTCTCAGTTGTCGCGATCGCAGAGTAGGAGTGGCTGTGAATGATATTGCGTTGAGAGATTACGCGCTGCGGATTTGGCGTCACCTCGCCCGGATAACGTACGAACGTGCGTCGATCATCGTTGTTCACCCAATCGCCGATCACCTTCAGGTCCACCGTGGTGTTGCCGATGGTGTGCTTCACACTCCCTTCGAGGAGTTGATGGCGCTCGTTGAGCGCGAGGTAGTCGGGAACGATCTTACGCGTCGCATTATTGGCCGGGACGAGCGGCAGACCGGTGAGATTGCTGTCACCCCAAATGGTTGAGTCCTTTTGCCCCGAGCGAGTTTCGTTGGTGTAACGCAGCTTGAAGACCGGTTTTTCTTTGAGCGCGAGGATTGCCTCGGCCCAGAACCGGCCGCGATCCGTGTGCATGGTTTCAGGAGAAAGGGGCAGCCACTGCCGATTGAGTGGGAAGAAGCCACCGATGCCGTCGTAAAAAGTGCGGAAACGCGAGTAGCCGGCGTCGACCGAGCCGACGTTCGCTTTCGAAAGATTGACCCGGAGCAAATAATCTTCGGAACCGGCCAGGGCGCGACCGTCGACCACGACTGTAGTGTTTTTTGTGATATCCTTGGCTATATGCAGATCCTCGATGCCGGCTGAGCCGTCGGCTGGCGTCCGCGTCCGTTTTTCGAAAGCCGCTTTGTTGCCACTCACCCACGGTGTCTGACCGCTGAGTTTAATGTAACTCTCGTAGGTGGGAAAGGCGTCGGTGGGCACGGGCGCGCCAGCAGCGTGTCCGCCCGCAAGGAGAAGCATCGCGGCAAAGGCGAAGCTGCTGTGCAAGGACGTAAGATTTTTCGGTTGCATGGCGAAGTCCGGTGGTGGGTTCAATAACGCAGGTGACTATTGGCATTGGAGCCGTGCGGCGCTTCATGGCAGCCGGCGCTCCAGCAGGTGCCGCGTTGTAGACGAGAGGCGTGATCTTCGCCGCCGACGACGATCTGACCGGTGCCGGCGACTTCGAGATGGCACCGGAGGCAGAGATTGTCGTCGCGAGCGACGAGCATCTTCTGATTCACGGAGCCGTGAGGATTGTGACAGGCGGTGCAGCCTTCGAGCATCGCGTTGTGTTTATAGATGAACGGGCCGGCTTGCTGCGTATGGCAGCTCGTGCAGGTCTCATTGGCCGTCGCGAGATTCAGCGCGCCGCCTTTGATGGCATTTCCCTTATGTGGATCATGGCAATCGCCGCAGGATACTTTGCCCGCGAGAACAGGGTGCGCGTGGGGGAGACTCATTTCGCCACGCTTCTCAACGTGACATTGGAAGCACGTGTCGGGCGACTTGCGGGCGTTGATGATCGTGCCGCGGGCGCCGCCGGACTTCACGTGAATGCTGGCGGGACCGTGACACGCTTCGCAGCCGGTATCGCCGATTTTCGGTTCAGCGAGCGCGAGGCGACTGTGAGTTGCGCTCGCGAAATGGCTCATCTGTTCCTCGTGGCACTGGGTGCATTCGCTCGATCCGACAAACGTCGCACCCGCAATGTGTGGCGGCGCGAGCACGGTGCGATTCACCACGACGCAGGAGACCAGGAGCAGGCCCCAGGCGGCGATGCCGCCGAAGATGAGCGTGTTTTTATTCAAACGCGGGCGGAAGATCATGGTGAAGAGGTTTGAGATTGGCTGGAATCTGGCGGGGTCGGTTCCTGTAGGAACGGCGACGAGTATGCCCAATTATCGGCGTTATGGCTGCGCATGCCTTGGCAAGGAATGCGCAGTCGTTGTTTTAAAGCGGCACCTGAAACCGCAAGAAATGCGAGGTCCCGGACAAGATGCGGGAAGCGTGAAACGCGCAGATGACGGATAGTAGGCGAAGCCGGCGAGAAGGCCGGTCTGCCCCAGGTAACGTTACCCGATTGGTATTTTATCCCATGAAAACGCCCCATCTGCTTCTCACCGCCTTGCTCGCCGGGTCGGCGCTCATCGCTCGGGGCGCTGACGCCGCTGCCAACTGGACCGAACACTGCGCGAAGTGCCACGGCGAGGACGGCAAAGGTCAGACCAAAATGGGAAAGAAACTCGATATCGCCGATCTCACCGACGCGAAGGTGCAGGCGAATTTTACGGACGAGCAGGCGTTCAAGGCCGTGCGTGAAGGTCTCAAGGATAAGAGCGGAAAAACGACCATGAAGGCCATCGAGAAACTTTCGGACGATGACATCAAAGCACTCATTCCGGTCGTCCGCGCGTTAAAGAAATGAACCGCGCCCGTGCGCTTCAAAGGTCGCCGCGCCATGCAAAACTCAGCGCCAGGGCCGGAGGGAAAATATACGCGCGGAGATTTTTTTCTCGTGGGTCTTGCGCTCGTCTTCGTTGGGCTGGCGGCGTTGTTTGTTGGGAATGTTTGGGGCCACGCATCCGCGTCGAAAAGAATTCCGCTCGTTGATCATGAGTTTCTGGATACGTCGCCGTTGCGGCAGACCTACGCCGACCTCGTGAGAGCGAAGGAGGACCTTTCAGACTACGACTGCTACGCTTGTCATGAGCAGAACAAGCCGCCGCTGCTGGTCTTCGATGCGAATCAAAAGATCATCGTCCCAAAGGAGCACTCCAACATCGTCATGGGCCACGGGTCGCACGACCGAAATAATCTCTGTTACAACTGTCACAACGAGCAGAACCTGCTCACTTTCCAGGTGCGTGATGGCCGTGAACTGAAGCTCGATAACATCGTGCCGCTCTGCGGAAGCTGCCACGGACCGACCTATCGGGATTGGGAAGCGGGCGCGCACGGTCGCACAAATGGCCATTGGGATCGCGCCAAAGGTGATATTCAAAGGCTGAGCTGCGCGAATTGCCACAATCCTCACGCGCCGCGGATCCCGTCGCGTCAACCGGCACCCGGACCACATCCGCTGCGGGACGCGGATAATCACACCACCGTCGCGTCCGGAAAACTCGAAACCTTCCATTAACATGACGGCGCCCTCCATGCAGCCTGCCGACAAGACCTCTGATGGCGCGATGACCCGACGCAGTTTTCTGCGCGGCACCGTGGCGTTCACCGGGCTGACTGCACTCGCCGCGAGTCTATCGCCATTGCTCGAACTGAGTGACTTCACGTCGATGGAGCAGTTTCTCCAGAAATATTACAAGGAGATGACCCCGGACGAAATGGCGAAGGTGCTCCAGCGGATCGAGCGCGAGGTCGAGCGCCAGTACGGCATCCGGCCGCACGTGCGCGACTACAAGCCGATGGATGGCGTCGAGTTCGTCTATTGTCTCAACCTCACGCGCTGCATCGGTTGCCGGAAATGCGTGCACGCCTGCGTGGCGGAAAATAATCTGTCGCGGAATCCGGAGATCCAATACATCCGCGTGCTGAAGCTGCCGCATGGTTCACTCGATTTGGAGAAGGCGGATCACAATTACGCACCCGAGTCTGTGCCCGAGAAAGGATTTTTCTACATGCCGGTGCAGTGCCAGCAGTGCCGGAATCCACCTTGCGTGAAAGTGTGCCCGGTGCATGCGACATGGCAGGAGACCGACGGCATCACGGTGATCGATTACGACTGGTGCATCGGCTGCCGCTACTGCGAAGCGGCGTGCCCGTATTTCGCACGGCGCTTTAATTTCACCAAGCCCGAGATTCCGAGGGAGCGGCTCAATCCGAACATGTCCTATCTCGGCAACCGCCCGCGCAAGCAGGGTGTGATGGAGAAATGCCACTTCTGCATTCAGCGCACGCGCGCTGGAAAATATCCAGCGTGTCTTGAGGCCTGTCCCGTCGGCGCCCGCAAGTTCGGCAACATCCTCGATCCTGAGAGCGAGGTTTCCTACATCCTCCGCGAGAAACGCGTCTTTATTCAGCTCAAGGAAGAAATGGGTACGTCGCCGCGGTTCTTCTACTACTTCGACAAATGATCGCCGCCACTCGCAATTACTTCGTGTTCCTCGGGCGCTGCGCACGGATCACCTTCGTCGGCGACTGGCGCTATTATGCCTGGATGGGCGCGCTCACGGCTGTCACGCTCGTTGGGCTCAACGCCTACTGTAAGCAGCTCGTGGATGGGCTCGTCGTGACCGGCATGACCGACGAAGTCTCGTGGGGAGTCTATATCGCGAACTTCACGTTTCTCGTCGGCGTGGCCGCAGCCGCGGTGATGATGGTGATCCCTGTCTACATCTACCACAACGAGGAGCTGCACGATCTCGTGATCTTTGGTGAACTCCTCGCCGTGTCGGCGATCATCATGTGCCTCGCGTTCGTGACGGTGGACCTCGGCCGGCCGGATCGATTCTGGCACCTGATTCCGGTGATCGGTCAGTTTAATTTTCCAGCTTCGATGCTGAGTTGGGATGTGATCGTGTTGAACGGTTACCTGCTGCTCAACGTTCACATTTGCGGATACCTGCTCTATTGCCGCTACCGTGATCGGAAACCGGCGAAGTGGTTCTATATTCCGTTCGTGTTCATCGCGATTATTTGGGCGGTGTCGATTCACACCGTGACGGCGTTTCTCTACGTCGGGCTCGGTGGCCGGCCATTCTGGAATTCGGCGATCGTCGGCCCGAGGTTTCTTGCCTCGGCGTTTTCAGCGGGACCGGCGCTGATCATCCTCGCACTCCAGGTGATCCGCGGCGTCACGCACTATCGGATCACCGACAAGGCGCTGCTCACGCTTCGCAGCATCGTGCAGGTCGCGATGATCATAAACGTATTCCTGCTGGCGAACGAAGTGTTCAAGGAATTCTACTCGGGCAATCTCCACGTCGCATCTTCGAAATATCTTTTTCTCGGGCTGCACGGCCATCATGCGTTGGTGCCGTGGATCTGGACCGCGGTGGGGTTGAACCTCATTGGAATGTTTCTTTTGATTCTGCCGCTGAGCAGCAGCTTGAGGTGGCTCAATGTCGCGTGTGTCTGCTGCATCGTTGGCATCTGGATTGAAAAAGGCATGGGGCTGGTCGTGCCCGGTTTTATTCCGACCCCGCTGGGTGCAATCGTGGAATACCGTCCGTCGCTGAACGAGACGCTCGTCTGCCTGGGAATCTGGGCGTTCGGGCTGTTATGCTACACGTTATTTCTCCGCATGGCCGTACCCATTTTGCAAGGACGGCTGTCGAAAGCGTCTGAAGGTCTGCCGGCGATTCAGGGAGATGCGCCCACGAGCGCTGGGAGCGAATCGGCGTCGACCGCGACGCCACACTGATCATGGCGAAACAACTCACCGCCGAAGACGCGAAACAATCGCTCACCGCCCACGTCGAGTCGAAGGGCATCGAGGTTTTCGTGAAATATGGTCCGCAGATCGGTTGGGGCGAACTACAGCGGCTCCTCGCCGACCGCGCTTACGTGCGTTACCCGTGCGAGATCGTGTTCGACGCGGCGCAACTGTTGCCCGGCGAATGTGTGCATCCGGTTCAGCGGGGTGCGCTGCCCGAGGACGGCTTCACGATGTTCGTGCACCCGATGTTCATGCTCGAACTCGAACGCGTGCCGTCACTCGTGCTCTATCAACTCGTCGCGGTAAATTATGGCGACTTCGCGTCGGCCAGTGAGGCCGAGACATTCGGCGCCGCTGCACTTGGTCTCACGCGTGATGAATATTATTCGGTGCTTTGCGATCTCGCCGACGAGCTCGCCGCCGAGACCGGAGTGGAGGCTTCGCCGGAATCGGGTGGCGGCTGTGAGGGCGGTTGTAGTTGCGGTTAGCCGTGGCGAGACCAGCCACGCAAAAAAGTGGAGGGAACCGACATGACGCCGATTAAGATGATCGGATATCCGATTGGAGCCGCGGTCGGTGCGTCGATACTGATGTTTTTTATCGGCATGTGCGCGTTTGGATTTCATCTCGCGCAATGGAGCGAAGGGCAGGGGCGCGTCGTCGGCACGATCGCCGGAATTGGTGCCGCTATCATCGGATTTCGTGCTGCCGTGCGAGCGGATCACCGTGAACATCGCTGAGCGATTCGCGACACAGCTTAAGTTCCGACGGAGAGCGCGAGGGCGTCGACTATTTCAGCTGATTCTGCCCCAGCCGCGTAAAGACAAACGAGACGATGATAAGCACGGTGCCGAGGACTAAGAACGACAACACGCGATAGACCGGCTCGAACTGGCTCGTGCCGACGATCACAAGATAGCACGTCGTCAGTAGCAGCGTGGCGTGGCCCATCCACCGGTATTTCTGATTTTGCACGAGGAGATTCAGCGCGTAGTAGCCGAGCGCGAGCCCGACCCACGCGAACCCGACGAGGCGGGTCGGCACCAAGTGGTAAAGCGCGTAGGGAAACACGAGAAAGGCGCTCAGCAGATACGCGTTGCGCATCAATTCCGTCTTCAACTCGAGTCGATGCTGCTGCCAGTTGAGGATTCGCGCACTGACCAGTGCGACGAGACCAAAGCCAATGCTGATGCCGGTTTCGCGTTCCACCATAAGCGCGTAAACCAGCACAATCGCTACGTAGATCGAGAAATTCGCCACGACGATAAAGCGTGAGCGAAACCAGATGGCGGTCGCGACCACGACCACGCTTTGCACCGAGAGCCACACAAATACCGCCGGTGCCGACGATGCTTTGAGGATCGCGACGCTGAGCGCGGCATAGCCCGTCATTGCGTAGAAAAAAGTTGCCGCGCGACTTAGCCGTCGTACCCAAAACAATACGGAGATCGCAAGGAATACCACGAACGCAACCGCGTTAGAGAGGGCGATGCCGGAGGGAAATGTCGCCGCCGTGTGCACGAAAAACAATCCATAACCAAGGCAGCAGTTGAGCAACGCGCTGATGCTTTCCCACGCTCTTTCGGGCTCCGCGGTTGGGCGGAGCCATGCACCCGCGGCGAGAATCACCACGCACGCGAGGACAGCGTCCGGCGCAAGCGCGGGGGACGTTGTGAAGTGGAGCGCCGTGCCGAAAAACGGACTTCCGAGCGCCCAGGCGAGATAGGTTGCGTACGTGACAGGGATCGCAGCGAGCGTGAGAGCGCGCCAGCCTCGACGGTGACTCGCGGCGATGGCAAATGCCGCGAGCAATACGAGTGCGGACAACCCGAACCACCCGGAGCCCGCTACGAGTACAACCGCACAGCCGGTTAGGAGCGCGAGGCCCGTGAGCCATGGCGATTTCCACCGCTGCGCGATCACGAGATTAAATCCGACGATCAAGATCAGGAGCACGCGACCAGCGACCGAGTCGATGGCGATGAGGTGGTGGTTGGCCGGGAAAAACCATCGCAGCGTCGCGCACAACAGCAGCGCCATGGCCGCGCCTCTAAGGTAACAGGCAATGAGCGCGAACGAGTCGCGCCATTTTTGCGCCAGAGCGAAGGTGGCGGCGACCGTGATGTAACCCGCCAGCGGCGGCGCGACTGCGGGCAGGTTTGCGAACGGCAGTGAGAGCAAAAATCCGGTGCCGACCGTGAGCACGACAATACCCGTCAGCGCGAACCAGTTTTGCCCCACCTCGAATTCCAGCTCCTGTTCGGTCCGTACGTGGACCGGAGGCGCCGCCGCAACGGGCGATTCGGGTTGAGTTTCTACTACGCCGTTGGGGATCAGTCCGAGAGTCGTTTCAATCCGGGCAAGCCGCTGCTCGAGGCCGGCGATGCGCTCGACCAAGGTCGATTCCCGCGTGCGTGGATCGGCGTCCTCTGACATTCGGAGCAGGAGATTATGAAACGAAACCGAGTCGAAAGCGTTCGCATTTCAAAACACCCATAAGCGCAGGTATTTCCAGCGCCGGGCGGCGGTCGTCCTGAATGGCGAGAGTGTCGCGGAGACGTTAGTCTTCCTGATGCGTCAGCCAGAGTGTCGTGGCCAGTGCGGCGAATATGAGGGTAGGGCCCACCACCCAGATGGGATGAAACGGTACGCGCCAATGCACCATGGCCCACCAGACCACTGCACATTTTACGGCGATGACTACCCACGCGAAGCCCATAAACCGAACCATGCTCCGGGGGTGGTGAGCGAGATTGTAAGTTAGGGAGTTCATGGCCCAACCTTACTCCCAGTCACTCGCGCTTCCTGTGCGGCGATTGGCATTTTCTGCGCGGCGATTGCGAAGCGTTTTTTTCAATCGGTGACCGGAAAGACGGGCCAAGAAGCGCCGAGCGATAGTCAAGAAATGCGCTGACGTGAGGGCGATCGAGTGCTACGTTGCGGCCACAAATCCGCTACCAATCCTCAACCCGGAGGCTGTCATGCCGGCTATCAAATTACATCTCGAGCAAGGCGAATACGCTGCGGTTGAGCGGTTCGCCACGCTACTGAACGTGAAACCCGAAGCGGTACTCTACTCTGCACTCAATCGACTCATGCTTGATGCGCATAATGCAGCCCTGCGCGTCGAGATCGCAGAAACGTGGGTATGGCATCGCGACAACCTGCCGCTGTGGAGCGACTCGTCCTGCTCGGTCCATGCCTATGAAGGCAAGGGCGACGACGAGCCGGAACCCAGCAACTACGTCTAGCAGCAGTCTGTCGGACTTGGCTATCGTACATCCCCAGCATGATGAGAACTCAGTCCTGCCAGCGACGGGTCCTTCCCAACAGGCTGCCAAGGCAGCGCTGCGCGCTGCACTGGAGTTTGGCCAATCCCGCTTGGGTCAGGCCGCGGCCTGTTCGACGGCGTGAG
>CBRAFL010000123.1:0-14256 GCA_967755055.1 uncultured bacterium | reverse complement strand
GGTGTTCACCTCTGCTCCGGTGTGAACGCACGAGTGTTCGGATCTCGGATACCGAACACCGGCAGGCACGGAGCCTGCGCGTTACTCGGCGGGCTGCGTCGGCGACGCGCCGTCGCGCATCGTGACGGATAACAAATTGCCGCGAACGCGAATCACCGCGCGATCGGTGGCCGGATCGTAGCTGACCGCAGTGATTTCGCCGACGGTTTTACCAACGGGAACCCAGACACTGTGTTTGTCGCTGCGGCGTACGACGCTTAAGAGCGTCGTCGACCCGAGAGCACTCGTTCCGCCGAGATCATAATCGCCCGTCGCTGGCTGCGGATTGGCGGCGATATTAGCAGGGCGCGCCTGAGCTGGTGGTGACTCGGGGGCGGGCGCCACGGCTGGCTGCGAGATTTCTGGCGCGGGTGCGGTGAGGGTAATCGGAGCGGGCGCTGGACCCGTCGCGGCAATGTTCTGCTGCGTGGTTCCGGCGACGTCGGATCGGTTTCGGAAAAAGAAAATAGCCACGACGCAAATCGCTGCGACCAACACGACATTGGTGAACAACAGCGCCCGCGACGGAACATGGCTCGTGGTCGGACGCGATTGCTCGTGAGCGGATGAAACATGATCCCACGTGGCCGTCCGCGCGATGGGCGGGGCGGCTCGCTGCAATTCGGCTTTTTTTAAAGCATCACTGATCAAACTCATGTGAAGGGGAATTTAACGGAGATAAACTTTAATGATCAGCCGGTGAGCAGCGAAGAGTTGGGCGATGACGGATGACGTGGTGATCGGATCGTACGAGATGCGGTGCGGGGCGCGTTGGTCAATGGACGCCCGTCACGTGAGGGAGTTCCCCTTTTCCCATTAGAATAGGACAAGCTTCTGTTTGCGGGAACGCTGACCGGGGCGTCAGTGCTTCGTTGGCGCAACGGGATGGAAATACACCGCGGCGTTGCGCATCACGATCGTGACGAGTCGGCCCCGTACGCGGATGAGCGCGTCGTCTGCGTCCGGATTGTAGCTGACCGCGGTGACTTCGCCGACGGTTTTGCCCACGGCTACCCAGAAGCTGCGTTGATCGCTTCGGCGGGTGATGCTGAGCAAGGTGTCTTTTCCGACGACCGTCATTCCGGCGAGATCGTATTCAACTTCCGATGAGTCGGACTCGGGAGCGCGGGCCGGCAAGGCGACGAAAGGCGAGGGGGACGAGGGCGTCGTTTGCGTTGGCGCTGGCTTGGAAACGGGGGTTGGAGCGGGAGCTGCCGTTGGAGGCGCGACCGGCCGCACAGGTGCGTTAATCGGTTCCGCAATCGCACGCGCTGGAGGTGTGACCGCGACGCGCTGCGGAGCGGGTGCGGACTCGCGAAAGAAAAAATGGTTGGCGGCCAGCACGAGAATGAGCACGCCGGCGTTGATCATCACCCACATCACGGGCGAGATGCGGCTGGAAGGCTTGGGCTTTGCTCCCTGTTGAACGAAGCCGTAGCGCGCTGCCTCTTCCGGGGTCAGTTTTTCACGGCGCTGACGTTGAACTTTATTCAACGCGTCGTTGATGAGGCTCATGCGAATTTCAGTTCCGAAACGACGTCGAGACGGCAACTCACGCCGTGAGCTCAGCCATGTCGTGGACTGCGCGCCGGACGTCCCAATAATTCACTTCGTCCGATTCGCGGATGAACGCAGCGAGCAGAGCTTTGTCGCAAAGATTATTCACGATGCGAGGAATCCCTTTGCTTGCGCGATGGATGGAGCGCAGCGCGCGATTCGTGAAATGCGGCCGGCCCATGCCGCCGGCGAGCGTGAGCCGATGTTGTACGTAATGCTGCACGTCGCTTAGCGAGAGCGGGTGAAGTTCGTAATGTACTAGAATGCGCTGGCGGAGTTGCCGAAGCTCTTCCCGAGCGAGCACTTGTTTGAGCTCGGGCTGGCCCATCAGGACAATCTGCAAGAGCTTTTGCTGATCGGTTTCGAGATTGGAAAGCAGCCGGATCTGTTCGAGCACTTCGAATTTCAAATTCTGGGCTTCATCGATGATCAGGACGATGTGACGCCCGCGGCTGATCCGATCGAGCAGGACGGCGTTAACCTGGGCGACAAGGTCAACCTGGCTGCGGGCGACCTTGCCCTCGTTGAGTTCGGTGAGGATTGCCTTGAGCATCTGCGTCTCGGTGACGCGAGGATTGAGGATGAGCGCGGTGTCGTATTTCGCGGGATCGAGCTCGTTCAGGAACCGGCGGCACAAAGTAGTTTTTCCGCAGCCCACCTCACCGATGAGAACGATAAAGCCTTTTTTTTCAGCGACGCCGTACTTCAGGTGCTGAAGCGCTTCTTGATGCGTGGGGCTGAGATACAAAAACCTTGGGTCAGGAGTGATGTTGAACGGCATCTCCTTGAAGCCATAGAAACTCTGATACATCGATCGCTAGAACATGAGTTGTCGTTGCTGGAACGCACGCCTTTTAGTGCAGCGCCGCGGTAAGGAACAAGGTCTTTCGACTTGAATTCATGCACCCTTTGAGGATGCGACAACCTTGCTGTCGGCATGGACTAGCCTGCCCGCCGAACGGCCTTCCTGACCTTGGAGAGTCAGAAAGTGGAGTCAGAAAAATGCCGGGATCTCCCCGGCGGGTGCAAACCACTTCACGCCCTGATTCCCGTCTTCTTTGTGCCTTCGTGTCTTTGTGGTTGTCGTGACGTCTTAGCCGCCAAGCGCCGTCTTCATCACTTCCGGGATGCGTGTTCCGCGAACGTGTTGTTTGCCCCAGAGCGCGAGAGTCGCGAGGACCGGCCTGAGGTCTTCGCCTTTCGCGGTGAGTCCGTAACTATAGCGCGGCGGATTTTCCTGATAGCGCTCACTGTCGATGATGCCGGCGTCTTCGAGGCGCTTGAGACGTTCGGCGAGAACGTTGGTGGGAATGCCTTCTCCGGCTCCGGCGAAATCGCCATACCGGCGGCGGCCCTGCACCAGATCGCGGATGATGAGCAGCGTCCAGCGGTCACCAACGACGTCGAGCGCCCCCGCGATCGGGCAGGTGGAGCGACGCGTGGTCGAAGATGAGTTGCGACGAGTGGCCATGAAAAAAATTGGCCGAATAACTTGCGAAAAGCAAGCGACTCGCTCTGGTGTCACTTGCAAAATAAAAGTAACTCATTCCTCCCTATCCTTTCGCCATGAACTCTTCCGTTTATCGTTTGATGCTTTTGATGATCGCCTGGGGCTGTGCCGCCTCGCTGGCCGGATATTTCCAACTCCTCGCTCACCTTCCGCCTAGCGTTGTGCCGTTATTGGTCGCGGGACTCTCCGTGAGTTTCAGCGTAGCGTTGCGACGGGCGTCTTCGCTCCGATCCGCGGTCGCGACACTGGGCGTGCGCGGATTGGTGGCACCGCATGTCGTCCGGTTCCTCGGCGTCACGTTTCTTTGGTTGCACGCGCAAGGACGGCTGCCGGCGGAGTTCGCTCATCGGGCGGGGTGGGGGGACATCGCGACTGCGGCCGGTGCGGTGGCATTGTTGGTGTGGCCCAATGGAAGCGGATTTCGCCGTGCGCTCTTCGCGTGGAATATCTTCGGTGCGCTCGATTTGCTCGTCGCCGTCGGGACAGCCGGCTGGCTCAACGTGGTGCGACCGGGGTCAATGCTCGAGGTCGCGAAATTCCCACTGACGCTGGTGCCGCTATGGCTCGTGCCCGTGATGCTCTCCGGGCATCTGCTGATGTTGCAACGGGCCGTTGCCGGTGATGCGGACGACGGGCTTTCTGTGAAAACGCCGACCGCTGCCGGTCGTCACATGATTGGCACCAAGACGTAACCAAGCGCGCGGATCGGCGCACGCGGGTTCCGGTCGGAGAGGCGAACCCACGTGTGCCATGCAAACGACGAGTATTCTCATCAACAATTACAACAACTCGCGGTATATCGCCGCTTGTATCGACTCCGTGCTTACACAGACCGTACCCGCGGACGAAGTGATCGTCTATGATGACGGTAGCACCGACGACAGTCTCGCGATTTTGCGCGGCTACGGCGACCGGATTGTACTGATCGAGGGTGCCCACGACGCAACCCGCCCAAGCCGCGAGAACCAGGCGAATGCGGTTTATCGCGCCTTCGAACGCTCAAGCGGTGACTGGCTTTTTCTACTGGATGGTGACGACGTGTTCGCGCGCAACAAGGTGGAGCGGGTGCTGCGATCATTGAAGGATCGCGTTGGCGTTTCCCTCGTGCAGTCGCCGGTGTTGCTGATCGACGAGCATGGTCGCGAGATCGGCCGCTATCGCGACAAACGCTTTCATCACGCGAACATCAACGTGGCGATTTACGAGCAGAACGACGTTGATTTTTTTTATCCGACCTCGGCGATGGTCGTCAGTCGCGCCGCACTCTCGATGGTGTTGCCACTCGACATGAGCGTATGTCCCGCGCTCGCCTGCGATACGCAGATCGGCATGCTGATGCCATTGCTGGGACAAGTGGTAACCATCGAAGAAAACCTCTCGTGCTGGCGTCGGCATTCCGGGAGCTACATCTCGGCGCTCGGGCGTTCGCGCTGGTTTCAGGCGCAGCAAACGATGCGACGTGTGCGCGCTTTTAACGCGGCGGCGAGTGGCTTTGCGGCGCCGAAAATTTCGTTGTGGCGGAATGCGCGCTTCCGGCGGCAGGTGGCGGGTGCGTTACTGCCGGAGACGGTGCGGCGCAAATTGCGAGGGACCGGCACGATCTTCCACGGAGAGGTCAGCGCCGCGCCAAAAAGTGCGGGTGCGTAACTCGGCTAGATTTCGCAGATAACGGTCGGTCATTCTCGACGGCCGGCGCCTCATGGTGGTGGGCTGTCGTAGATTCCCGAGTCGCGAGCTCAGATAGCGCGAGGGGGCTGAACGCGCGTTGGCCGTTATAGCAGGTCAATAAATGCGCAGTGGTTCGCAGGAGGTGCGCAGGGTCGGTGCTTTCGCCAGCGCAAGGGATGAACAGCATCGTGGTATCAACCTCCCTGACCATGCCGATTAACTGGAAAACTCGCGCTGTCTCTGCGACCGATGTGGTGTCGGTTCTGCGGAGCGGCACCAATGTCTTTGTTCACGGTGCGTGCGCCACGCCCGCCCCGCTGATCGAAGCGTTATGCGAGCGGCACGATCTCGCCGACGTGCGCCTCTACCATCTGCATACGGCGGGGCCCGCTCCGTTCGCAGCGCGTGGACGCGAACGCGAATTTCGCTCCGTGTCGCTCTTTACGGGCGCCCCGCTGCGACAGGCGATCGCGGAGAGTCGCGCGGATTTTATACCAATTTTTCTGTCCGATATTCCCGGGCTGTTTCTCTCCGGCGCCGTCAAAATCGACGTCGCCATCGTGCAGGTATCGCCTCCCGATTCTCATGGGCTGTGTTCGCTGGGCACGTCGTGTGATGCTGCAAAAGCCGCTGCGGAAACCGCACACATCGTTGTCGCCGAAATCAATGAGCAGATGCCGCGCACTCACGGAAACAACGTGCTGCCGTTCGATCGCATTCACGCGTTTGTTGCGACGGACCGCCCGCTGGTGGAGCATCACATGGAGCCGGAAACCGCGGTCGAAGCCCGCATCGGGGAACTCGTGTCCGAACTCATCGAAGACGGCTCCACGCTGCAGATGGGCATCGGTGGCATTCCCGACGCGGTGCTCGCCCGGTTGCACAACAAACGCGATCTCGGGATTCATACAGAAATGTTTTCCGACCGCGTCGTCGATTTGGTGGAGTCCGGCGCGGTGACGAATCGTCACAAGGCCGTCGGTACTGGCCGAATCATTACGAGCTTTGTTAACGGCACGCGCCGGCTCTTCGATTTCGTTCACGACAATCCACTCGTCGCTTTTTATCCCTGCGACTGGACGAACGACACCTCGGTGATTCGCAAAAATCCCAAAGTCGTGGCGATCAACTCGGCGATCCAGATCGACCTCACGGGCCAGGTCTGCGCCGACTCGATCGGGCACAAAATTTTCTCGGGCATCGGTGGTCAGATGGATTTCATCCGCGGTGCCGCGCTTTCGAAAGGCGGAAAGCCGATCATCGCGCTGCCCTCCACCGCGGCCGGCGGACGAATCTCGCGACTGGTCGTGCAGCTCAATGCCGGCGCCGGCGTGGTGACGACCCGCGGCCACGTCCATTGGGTCGTGACCGAGTTCGGTGCGGTGAACCTTCACGGCAAATCGCTGCGTGAACGGAGTGCTGCCCTGATCTCGATCGCTCATCCGGATTTTCGCGCCGAGCTCTCGCGCGACATGGTCCAAGCCCGCCACTTCCCTGCGCAGCCCACTGCGGCCTGACCAATCCGTCGCGCCGCGCATTGCTCCCGTCACATGCCGCTCGATTCCGTTTCCTCCCAGCAAAGTCGAGTCTTGGTCGCACAGTTGCGGCGATCGCAAATTTTTCGTGACTACGAAAATGCGTTTCGCGAGACGACCGGGTTGCCGATCACGTTGCGGCCAATCGAGGCATTCGATCTGCCGCACCACGGCGATCCGAAGGAGAGTCCGTTTTGCGCGTTGATGGCGAAGTCGAATCACTCGTGCGCGGCGTGCTTGCAATTGCAGCGAAAAGTCGAGGAGCAGGCGCGCTGGGAACCGAAGACGCTGAAATGCTTCGCTGGTCTTTGTGATTCAGCGGTGCCGGTGCGCGTGGGCGAGAACCTGATCGCGTTTTTGCAAACCGGACAGATCTTGCTGCACGCTCCGTTGAAATCGGAATTCGAGAAAGCGACGCGTCAGCTTATCCAGTGGGGCACGGAAGTGGATTTAAAGCAGTATGAGGAAGCGTATTTCCAGACGCGGGTGGTTACGCGCAAACAATACGAATCAATCGTTCGCCTGTTGACGATTTTCGCCCAACACCTTTCAGCGTTGAGCAACCAGCTCATGGTGCAGAGCGCGTCGACGGAGTCGCCGGCCATTTCCAGAGCGCGCACGTTTATCGCGGAGCGTTTTGCGGATGAACTTTCGCTGACGGCGGTCGCGCAATCGGTGAACATGAGCGCGTTTTATTTCTGCAAGATTTTTAAGAAAGCGACCGGGATGACGTTCACCGATTATCTGGCGCGGGTCCGCGTGGAGAAGGTGAAAAATATTTTGCTGAATCCGCACAAACGCGTGAGCGAGGCGGCTTACGAGGCGGGCTTTCAATCGTTGTCACAATTCAACCGCGTCTTTCGCCGCATCGATGGAGCTTCGCCGACCCTTTATCGTGATCGGCTGCGCGGGGGTGAAAAACGAAAGCACGGATCGAATGCAATCGACACTACCGTGGCGTCGCAGCCGGTGACCGCGCGGCCAAGAATTGCTGAAGACGGGGGAAAAGGGAGTGCGGCTTTGATGTCGATCAATGCCTCCGCCGCGCCGGGGGGATAAGGTTCCAGTATGCACTCAACGCAAACGTCTTCCCTGGCTGGGCCAGTGACGGCATGGCGCGAATTGGTAATGCCGAAAGAACACGGAAGTTGGTCGCTCGCGCTCGAACCACTGGCACTCGGGCTGATCGTGGCTCCGTCGCTGGCGGGCGCGGCTCTCGCCTGCGCAGTGGCGGCGGTGTTCTTTGCGCGTCGACCTTTGAATATTTTCAGACGGGATCAACGCGCGAATCGCCGTGTAGCGGCGTGTGGTGCGGCTCTGACCTGCGTGACCGTGGCCGCGTTGTTTCTGCTCATCGCATTCGCAGTGGCGGGCGGTGATTGGATCGTGTGGTTGATTCCATCGTTGGTGCTTGGAGCAGTTTTCATCGGTTTCGATCTGCGCAACGCGGGGCGCGAGGAAACGGCTGAAGTTGCCGGCGCGGCGGCGTTCGCCTTTTTGCCAGCAACCATCGCGACGTTGGCCGGCTGGCCAGCGACTGCGGCACTTGCGCTCTCTCTCGTGATGCTCGGGCGCGCGGTGCCGACAGTGTTGTGCGTGCGTGCATTTTTACGCAGCGAGAAGACTGGAGAGCGACATCCGATCGCGGCCCTTGCCGCTGCAGGGATCGCGGTTGCCATCAGTGCGGTGCTCGCTCGTCGTGGTCTCGCACCGTGGGTCGCGACGGGGTTACTTGGTTTGTTGATGCTGCGAGCGATCGCGCTACTCGTTTCTCCTCGGCTCACGTTACGCGCGCGCTCGCTCGGCATGATGGAAGCGGCCACGGGAGTCGTATTCGTTGTTGCGCTGGGTCTGGCGCCATGGGCTGGTCACCTTATAGGCAACGGTGGCTGACCGGCGTATCATCGATCGTGATATCCCGCTGTGACACCAGGGAGTGGAACGATTTCGGCAGGTGGGACTGCACCATTCGAACCCTTGACCTGCGTCAATGCCAGCGCGTCGGCCCCGCGCTATAATTTCCGGACGTTCAGACCAATTTTATTATGAAAACCCCAATCACTTCATCACGGCTTCGCGCCCTCATCGGATTATTTTTCCTCGGCGCGTGCACGGGCACCGCGACGCGCGCCAACGAAGGCACCGCTGTCGCCAAAGCGGGCGGAGCGCCGCTCGCGGCCGACCTGCCGGTTGAGTTCGCCGTGCTAACGAAGCCACCGCTCGTACCGCCGTTTATCGGTCGGCTACATCCGGCAAAGGTGGTTGTGAATCTCGAAGTCACCGAGGTAACAAAACGGCTCGCTGACGGTGTTGACTACACGTTTTGGACTTTCGGCGGCGAGGTGCCGGGCCTCTTCATCCGCGTGCGTGAAGGCGATGTCGTTGAGTTTCACCTCAACAATCATCCCAACTCGAAGATGCCGCATAACATCGATCTCCATGCGGTGACTGGACCAGGCGGTGGCGCGGCCTCGACGTTTACCGCGCCCGGCCACTCATCACAGTTCACATTTACCGCACTTCGCTCGGGTCTGTACGTGTATCACTGCGCAACGGCGCCCGTGCCGATGCACATTTCGAACGGCATGTATGGGCTGATTTTTGTGCAGCCGAAGGAGGGATGGACGCCGGTGGATCGCGAATATTACGTGATGCAGGGCGATATTTATACGCAGGGCCGTAATGGCGAAGGTGGCCTGCAAATTTTCGATAACGTGAAAGCGGTCGACGAGAACCCCACCTATATCGTTTTCAACGGCGCGGTCGGTTCACTGGTTGGCGACAAGGCGCTGCAGGCGAAAGTCGGTGAGACCGTTCGCATTTACTTCGGTGTCGGTGGTCCGAACCTCACGTCATCGTTCCACATCATCGGCGAAATTTTCGACAAGGTTTACACCGAAGGCGGGATGAAATTCGTTCAGGAGAACGTGCAGACCACGATGGTGCCGGCCGGTGGCTCGACGATCGTGGAGTTCAAAGCCGCGGTTCCGGGGACGTTTGTACTCGTCGATCACTCGCTGACGCGTGCTTTCAATAAGGGCGCACTTGGAATGTTGAAAGTCACCGGTGCGGAAACGCCGGTCATCTATTCCGGCAAGGAAGTGGATGAGGTTTATCTCGGTCAGGCGTCAGACGCCGGCGCAGCGTCGAGCAAACGCGAGGCCGAGCTTGTTAAGCAGCGAAATGAAGCGATCGCGAAAAATCCTGAGATCACCGCGATGACCAAGGAAATTCAAATCGAGCGCGGCAAAAAGGTTTTCCTCACGACCTGCTTCGCGTGTCACATGGCGAACGGCGAGGGCCTGCCCGGAATTTTTCCGCCGCTGGCTGGCTCTGATTTCCTGAAAGCCGACAAGGACCGTGCGACGCGTATCGCAGTGAAAGGCCTGAGCGGTCCCGTTGTCGTTAACGGAAAAACGTTCAACAACATCATGCCGCCGCAGTCGCAGCTCGATGACACCCAGGTTGCCGACGTGCTGACGTACATCATGAACAGCTGGGGGAATGATTTTGGAACCGTTTCGCCCAATGACGTCCGGCGCTCGCGCTCGGAAAATCCGTAGTCGAGTACTGTCCGAAAGAATGCATCGGATATGAACGCGGGCCCCGCAATTTCGCTGATTCTGTTTCGGAAAAATCCCCTCGCGAGAGGGGTGGCGCGCAGCGACGGGGTGTGTGATCGGAGCTTCGCGTCCCGCCTCACCCGAGGCGGGCTACACGGTTTCGTTGTATCCAGAAAAACCATCCGTCATCTCTTTGCCGTCGCGGTCATCGCTTTGTGTGCGAGAGAAGCCATGGCTGGCTCCGCGCCGAAGGTCGTTCCGGTCGGAATGGTTCATATTCCCGCTGGCAGCTACGAACCGATCCTGCGCGGCAAGGACGAGCTGGAGCGGGTGCCCGTCGCGGCGTTTCTCCTCGACGAACGCCCTGTAACCAATGCCGAGTTTTTGGAGTTTGTCCGCGCGAATCCCAAATGGCGGCGCGCGGCGGTGGGTCCGCTTTTCGCGGATACGGGTTATCTCGGTGACTGGGCGGGCGACTTGGAACTTGGGCCAAGCGTTCCGGCGGATGCGCCGGTGGTGCGCGTCTCGTGGTTTGCCGCGCGCGCATACGCCGCGTCGCGTGGAAAACGTCTACCCACAACCGCTGAATGGGAACGCGCGGCGGCCGTCGGTTTCACTCAGGAAGAGGGGCGCACCGAACTTGGTTTTCGTGCCGCGGCACTCGCGTGGTTTTCCAAACCCGGCGCACAGCCGCTGCCTGCCGCCGGATCAGGACGGCCAAATCTCAACGGGGCGCGCGATCTGCTGACGCTGGTGTGGGAGTGGGTGAGTGATTTCAACACGGCCCTCGTCACGGGCGAATCGCGCGCGGACACCGGGCTTGAACGCACGCTTTTCTGCGGTGCCGGTGCGGTCGGGGCCCGCGATCTCGAAAATTATCCGGCCTTCATGCGTGCTGGAATGCGCAGTTCGCTACGGGCGAGCTATGTCGTCCCGAACCTCGGTTTCCGCTGCGCCATGGATTTATGAATACAAAAATTATCCTGAGCTCTGCCGCACTGCTCGCGGCAAGTTTCCTTCAAGCGGCGGATGTGGCGAAGCCCATCTGCTGTTCAGACGCTCCCGCGGGGGAGGGGGCCGCCGCGACATTGAGCTCGCGTTCGCTCTATCAACTGGACGCCACGTGGACCAACGACGCGGGTGAATCGGTCCGGCTTGGATCGCTTCGCGGGCGCCCTGTGGTGGTGGCGATGTTCTTCGCTCATTGTGAATATGCCTGCCCGATGCTGGTGAGCGATTTGCAGCGACTGCGGAATAGTCTGCCGGTTCACGCGCGCGAGCAGGCGCGTTTTCTCCTGGTCACGTTCGACTCCGAGCGCGACACGCCTGCGGCATTGAAAGCCTATCGCGAACGCGCCGCACTCGATGAAGGATGGACGTTATTGCATGGCAACGAAGGTGACGTGCAGGAGCTCGCGATGCTGCTCGGCGTGAAATATAAAAAAGACGCGCGCGGGCAGTTCTCGCATTCGAATCTTATCACCGTGCTCAATGCTGAAGGAGAAATTGTTCACCAACGCACGGGCCTGATGGGCGACGTTTCGGAATCGGCAAAAGCAGTTGCGCTGGCGTCGCCATGAACCCGAGTCCCTTAGAGCCGCGCAAGCCACGCATGATCGACGTGCGTGCGAGCCGTTTACCAAAATCATGGCGATGGTCGCTGCGCTCGCGCCGGGCGAAGGCTTCGTGTTGATCTCGCCGTTCCTGCCGTCACCGCTGATCGAGCAGTTACAATCGGAAGGTTTCCGCGCCCACCCCGAACGCCGTGCCGACGGCGCCTGGCAAACGTTGTTCGGCCGCGAGTGAGTTGCTCTCGGCGTGTAATCACGCCTGCTTGCGTGGATCGAATTTATGTAAAGCTGCACTTCGGTCACGCCTCTTCGAATGACCGTCAGTCGGGATCACTTCGCGGAATATTTTTCGATCACCTGGTTAACCACCTGCAGCGTAAGTTCGTCGCCTTCGAGCAGCGGGAATCCTTCCCATCTGCAAAAAGCTCATGGCCCAGACTCTTTCCGGTTTAGCTCCCGCTCGATCCTCGGATCAGGGATGAGCCACATCAGCGCGACTGCCAAATAAAGCGCTGCTGCGATCCACGCGTGCCAAAAGGCGGCCGCAATTCCGGTGGCGTAGAGTACAGGCGAAAACTTTCCTTTCAGGTCGCGGCCCACTGCCCGTGCGAGGATTGATGTCTGGCCTTCCTGTCGAAGAATGCACTGCTGGAGTATCAAATATGCGATCGCCGCAAGCAGTAGGACCAAACCGTAGGCTGCGGTCGGCAGAGCTGAAAGATGACTTTCGCCCATCCAATCGGTCACGAATGGAATCAACGATAGCCAGAAGAGGAGATGGAGATTGGCCCAGAGCACGCCTCCGTTCACATGCTTCGTCGCATGGAACATGTGATGGTGATTGTTCCAGTAGATCCCGATGTAGAGAAAACTTAGCAAGTACGCGCAGAGCGGCATTCCAAGCTCCCGTATCGCTTCCAGCGTACCTTCGTGGGGCGCCTTCAACTCCAGGACCATAATCGTAATGATGATGGCGAGAACTCCATCGCTGAAGGCTTCGACGCGCGTCTTGTTCATGGTGATTGCCGAAACCTTGAATGATCGCGCGGCGCAGGCGAGCTCGCGCCAGCGCATCTGACCACGTTCATCGGAAACGGCGCATGAGCATCAATCGTGCGATCTCAGCGACGCTCTTCAACGCGTGTTAGGTTGCTACGACACCGAATGGTCGGAGTCGGTTGCCGGCGCTTTTCGGATGCGCTCACGCACCGGGCGGTGGCAAAAACTCCAGTCCGTATTTCTTCGCGATCTCGATCACGACTGGAATCTCCTGCTGCTGCGGCGACAAGGCGCCGACTTCCTCGAAGAATTTTTCGAAACCGGCTGGCGTAAGGGTTACCATCATCCGGCCGGGCTTCTGCCCGACGTAGCGATAAGTGTGCGGTATACCACGCGGCGCAAAGATGGTTGCGCCTACTCGCGCTGTGAAGGTCTGCCCCGCGCAAGTAAATTCATATTCGCCTTCGAGCACCTGGAAAGTCTCGTCCTCGCGATGATGAATATGCGGTGGCGGACCTCCGCCGGGCTGATCGAGCGACTCCACTACGCTTAATACACCACCGGTGGCGCTGCCCTGGAGCCGGATCGTGATGGCATTCCCGATCACATTGACCGATTTGCCTTCACCGGGAGAAATGAGTGTGGGTTTCATAAAATAAACGCGCGGATTCGAGATCAGGAGAACGTGAACGTGAGTTGCGGTACATTCTCGATCAGGCGCAACATTTTTAGCCAACGTTCAGATGATCTCTGTCGGCTTTTTTTTCTTCGCGCACATATATTAATCCCAACTCCGAGCGTCCGGTGTCGGCTGCCGCGACACCGGACGCTCAGAGGCGGGATTTTTTTGACTCGTTAGCGACTGCAACCAAATCGCAGTTTGGCAATTGACCGTTTCAAGCCGTAGCTACACGAAAAAGGCGATGAAACTACCTCGCGCATTGATCCCCACGCTTGTTCTCGGACTGCTTTCAGTCCTTTCGCTCGGTTCACGCGGCTTCGCTGCTGAAATGGATAAAGCCGCCAAGGAGTTGGTGAAACTTGATGACGACTGGTCAGCAACGGCCAGCAAACGCGACGTCGACGGCATGGTCTCATACTACGCAACCGATGCGCATATCTACCCTCCAAACGAGCCTATGGCACTCGGACACGAGGGCGCAAAAAAGGTTTGGTCCGCCGGATTTTCCGACCCGTCGTTTTCGATTTCGTGGAAAACTGCCACGGCTACCGTAGCCCAAAGTGGCGAGCTCGGAGTCACTACTGGCACTTACGTCGCATCGTTCAAAGGCCCCGAAGGCAAGATGCTCACTCAGCACGGGAAATATGTCTGTGTTTGGAAAAAGGACGCTGCGGGCAAATGGAAGGCTATTCATGACACGTGGAATTCAGACGAGAAATAGCTGAACTCGCGCGGGAAAATTCTTAGCCCAACGATTTAGATATGCCGCGCGGAGGACAATGCTGATCCGCAAAACGGCCGTTGCCCGCCAGGGTTGCCTGTTATTACCCGTCGTCGTTAATCAACAATTATCGGCCTGACTCCGTTTTCGAGGGCTACGTACGGGTTCAGCCTTCGCCAAGGCTTTGGCCGACACAGCCGTACCCGGCGTTTCCGATCGGATCACATCACCGTCGAGTAGAAGACGTCGGGCCGACCAAATACTTCTCGGACGCACGGCGGCAGACATAACAGCCATTCAGCTGTCTTCCTCTCTGATCAATCAACAATCATCGGCCTGACCCCATCGATCGCTTGCATCGATGTCCGGCATCCGAATCTTGCGAAGCTGTGGTGTAGGTGTGAAGGACGC
>CBRAFL010000122.1:0-14338 GCA_967755055.1 uncultured bacterium | reverse complement strand
GTAATTCCTTCATGCCCTCCGCGGACCAGACCGATCTCTTCGCCGACGATGCCCCGCTCGCGGAATCCGCGTCTGCGAAAAAAACCGCTCATCAGCCACTCGCCGCTCGGATGCGGCCGCGCCGGTTGAGCGAAGTCGTGGGACAGGATCACATCCTAAAGGAGGGCAGCTTGCTCCCGCGTCTCGTCGCGCAAAACCGTTTTGGCTCGTTGCTCTTCTACGGCCCGCCGGGTTGTGGAAAAACCAGTATCGCGGAGGCAATCGCGCGTGAAACCAAGAGCCGATTCGTCCGGGTGAATGCCGTCATGTCGAACGTCGCAGAACTCCGCGACATCCTCTCCACTGCGCGCCGTCTGCCAGACGCGGCGACGATTCTGTTCATCGACGAACTTCACCGCTTCAATAAATCGCAGCAGGATCTGCTTTTGCCGGATGTCGAGGAAGGCACCGTGCGGTTAATCGGCGCGACCACGCACAATCCCGGATTTTACGTTAACCCGCCGCTCCTTTCGCGCAGCCATCTGTTCCGCCTCGAACCGCTCGCGTCGGCAGCCGTGACGGGCGTGTTGAAACAGGCGTTGACGGACGTGGAGCGCGGACTCGGTGCGCGGGGAGTGACGGCGAGCGACAAAATTCTCGGCGACCTCGCGGTGCTCTGTGACGGCGATCTGCGACGCGCGTTGAATGCGCTCGAAGTTCTCGTGCTCGGACTACCGGAGCGCGCGGAAGTCACGGCCGCGGAGCTGGAGGTCTTCGCGCGCGAGCGGCGCATTCGGTACGACGCCGACGAAGACGAGCACTACGATACGATTTCCGCGTTCATCAAAAGCTGCCGCGGAAGCGACCCAGATGCGGCGATGTACTGGCTGGCGAAGATGCTTGCGGGCGGCGAAGACCCGCGGTTCATCGCGCGACGTCTCGTGATTCTCGCGAGTGAAGACGTCGGTCTCGCTGATCCGCAGGCGCTACCGCTCACAGTCGCCGCGCATCACGCCTGCGATTTTATCGGATTGCCCGAAGCGGAACTGACGCTTGCGCACGCGACCCTCTATATTGCCACCGCGCCGAAGAGTAATTCCGCCACGATTGCGTTGGGGGAAGCGCATCGCGTGTTGAAGGAGCAGCCGGTGCAAACGATTCCGGCTGCGTTGCGCAGCAAGAGTGGGCAGGCGAATAAACGGATCGGCCAGGGCAAAGGTTATAAGTACGCGCACGATTTCCCGGAGAACATTTCCGGCGACGATTATCTCGAGAAACCGCTGACGCTCTACACTCCGAAAACCGCGGGTTGGGAAGCGAAGATCGCGGAGCGGCTTGCTCGTTGGCGCGGGCTGAAGGCAAATCTTCGCAGCCGAATCTGAGTGGGGCGTCGCCGATCACACACCCCGTCGCTGCGCGCCACCCCTCTTGCTAGAGGGGATCTCAAGCCAGGCTGCTCACAGATCGTGGCTGGTGTGAGTAGCACAGGCTTCCGTGCCAATGAGGGGTGACGAGAACTCTCGAACGGCAGGCACGGAGGCCTGCCGCTACAGCGGACAAAAACTCACTCTTCGCCGTCGTGGTAATCTAACGGCTCGGAGCGAATGAGCGCGCGTTCTGGTGAACGGACGAGCCATTTCTTGCTGTCCGGATAGTAACACGATTCTCCAATCGGATTATCGGCGACGATGTAGACGATGAGATCGGCTGAACCATTGTTGATAAGTTGATGAGGTTCGCCGGGCTGAAAGATGAATGCATCGCCCATTTCGATCGGCGTTTCTCCATCTTGGTGACGGATCAAACCCGTGCCGGAGAGCACGTGGTAGAATTCCCATTGTGCACTATGCGAGTGATAAGGGCAGAGCCTCTTTCCTGCCGGGACTCGAGAGATCTCCACGTCGAACGGATGACGTTCCTTGAGATCGGTGGAGAGTGGTTTGCGGCCGAGTGCCACCGAAAGTTCCTTGCTTGATCCGGCAAATTTTCCTTTCGGGGAGTTCCACGTCTCTTCCGGGACGTCGCGTAAATTTATTTTTTTCACAAATGGGTTGGGATTGTTCTCTCTTTTGAGACGACATCGATTTTTAGCCACGGTGCCGACGCTTCAATTCTTCTTCGAACTCGCAGGTTGACGGAGAGCGGCGTGTTGCCTGATTCCAGACGCGATCGATTCAGCGATGCGCTGTCGATACGCTGCGGTTGAAACTTTTCGTCCCTCCGCGTCGTTTGAAAGAAACGCAGCTTCCACCAAAACGGCCGGACAATCCACCGAGCGCAGGACGCTGTAGCGAAATCGTTTCAGTCCACGGTCCACGGACTTCAAGCCGCCGATCATCGCGCGATGCATTTGATATCCAAGTACGGCATTCCAGCGGTCGTGCTGATTGGCGGGATAGTTTGTCCTTACCATGCTCTGGTCGTGCTCGGCTTGCGGGCTCGAGCGCTGGTTACGCGGCGTCATTACGTAGGTCTCGGTGCCCGCAATCGTGGATCGGGCGAACGCATTGAAATGAATGCTGACAAATAAATCCGCCCGCGCGCGATTCGCGATATCGGCGCGCTCATCGAGCTCAACGGCGCGATCGGACTTTCGCGTCATGATCACTCTGTAACCAGCCGCTTTAAGGAGACGTTCGAGGCGGCGTGCGACATCAAGCGTAAACGTTTTCTCGTCGAGCCGCAGTCGTGGATTTTGATTTCCGGGATCGCTGCCGCCGTGGCCGGCATCGACAACGATCGTCCTCACGGGTGAGCGCGAGAGACCAGCGTTCATCGTGAGGATCGGACCGAGAACATCTTCGGCATCGCCGCGACTGAGGAAGAGCGTCCCATCCTTAATGACGACAGGTTCGCTCAAGAAGAGCGTGAGGCCATTGAGCGATGCTTCGACGCTGTGGACCGACAGCTCAAACGTCGTTGTCGCGTTTTTAAGGCGCATCGTCTTTTGCGCCTCGGTCCAGGAAGCGGTCAGCCCGAAACGTCGCGCGAAGTCTCGCGCGTCCACGTAGTCGACGCCGAACAGATGGACAGTGGAGTAACTTGAGGGCGCGGCGGCGGCGCGCGATGCGAGTTGGGTCGAGGCGACGATGGCGAGCGTCGTCCAACCGAATACGCCGAGCAGGCGGGAAATAAAATGAGTCAGGCGTTCCATCAACGGAGGCAAATCCCACGTCACGGTTCGCATCTCAATTTGTCGATCATGTTGTCTGGCGAATGTGCGGTTGCAGGAAGTTTACGCCATGGACGTAGCGGCAGGCCTCCGTGCCTGTCCGTATTCAGTGAACGGCAGGCCACCTCGTGTCATCCTTTCTGTTCTCCGATCACAGCAGGCGCGGAGGCCTGCCGCTACATCCTGAAAATGCCGCCGGGCAATTACTCAGCGAGCAGTGCGGCGAGTCCGCGCTCCAAGTCCGCCAGATCAACATCGAAGTCGGACCAGGATTGCGGGAGGATGTTGAGGCGACGACCCCGCAGGGAGCGGCCGATCACCGCGCCGTAAGGCATCTGACCTCCGGAAGTGAGTGTGTAATAGTAGTAGCGACTGTAAAAACCGGATACGTCGGACGGCATGATCTCCAGAATGCGGGTACCCGGCTGACAAAATAAAAGATTCGTCAACGCTGCGCCGTGCACACCCACAACATGACTCGCCTCGCCTAGCATCTCGCGCAGATGGGGCGTCTTCATCGGATCCACTTTTTCAAATCCTGCCGCCGCCATGCGCGCGTCAATTGCGGCCGCGTTGATGGCACTGCGTTTTCCTTCGCGCCCGAAATACAACCGGCGGGTTCCCGGTCGCGGCTGAGCTGGAAAAAGATTTTGATAGAAGTTGACGACCCATGGCGGTGTTCGCGTGTTGAGCCCGGGGAAGGAAGGCTGAACAAGCACGTCACATAAAAATTGTTCGTGTCGCTGCATGCGAATCACGCGATCGACGGGCACGCCGATCGCCGTGTCGATTTCAGCTGTCGCCGCCGTGCGATAACGCGGCATGATGATCTGATCGAAGTCGTTCCACGAAAATCCCGCGCGTTTGACGAGCGGGTAACGACCGATCGCGTCGACGACGTAGTGAAAATAATTCACGATCGCGTGAACGCTGCAGAGATTGAGCGTACGTCCTTTCAGTCGTCGCGGTGAGTTCAGCTTGAGGATATGATTCACGCGCGAGCGGCGGTCGTTGCCGAGCTGGCAAAAATCGCCGAGAAACGTGTCGTCTTCTCCGACGACCCAACCGTGTTCGTCCAAAATTCTGCCATTGGGAATAATTCCGACGCCAGCCGCGGGCCAGGTCGCGGGCGGTGGCAGCGCGAAGGAAACGCGCTCGTCGCTGCAGAAATAAGGCGGCGGGAGTTGTGCGGGAGTCTCCGGAAAAATCTCGCGCCACTCAACGCCGGGTCGTTGACGATAATGAACCCAATGCGACCAACGCCGCGGCGGGCCAAAGCTGCGGGAGGTTCCTGGTAATAGGCGAAGAATCTCGCGAGGTGCGATCGACCAAAACAGCGTGAAAGCCTGCAGCTTAATTTGATTCAGTTGTTTGCGGATTTTAGCGGACGTTGGTGATGACGACGGCATGGCTGGCCGTTCGTCTGACCGTGGGAAACGACTTCGGTCCGGCGGCGTGCGCCCGACTGGAACCAACAAGGGATTTATCCGGTGGGGCGCTCGGCGAATACACTATGCTCGCCGGTGAATTTCTCGCTCAAGGCGCGTTCGCTCAGGGGTGACGCTGCAGTTGAGGCGGCCGGCTGCGAAGGGCGCAGGAACGCATCGGGCTTGAACGTTCAGCTCTCGATCCAGCCCGACGGGACGTCGGGCTCCACCTTCGAAGCGACTAACTGTTCAGCAGCAATCCCGTTTGGCCATTGGCGGCGAGGACGATTTTGCCGGGACTTCTCAACGTGGCTTGCACGTCAAGCAGAGCGAAAAGAGCGTCGGCGACTTCGGGCATGCGTTGAATTTGAGCGAGCGCCTGCCCGACCACCTGTGGGCGAACGGCCTGCGCCTGGCCGAGACGTTGCGAAGCTTTTTTGTCGGCTTCCGAGTGGATGATCGCGACTTCGTTTTCGCCGGCTTGGCGCATGGCGGCGGTGACCTGGCGGAGGCGATTGACGACCTTGCGTTGAATTTCGCCGATCATGCCTTTGTCGCGAAACGCGACTTTGCGGATGTAGGTGGAGCCGAGATTAAAGCCCCATTGTGACGAGGTCGGAGAAACTTCTTCGCGGACCTTGCGGGAGAGCGCGTCACGATTTTCGAGCAACACATCGAGTCGCAAATTCGAGAGCTGCTTCACGACCGCGGTCGCGACGTTGGCCTTCAACGAACCCATCGGGTCGGAATTTTGGAAGAGATAAGCTTTCGGATTGTTCACGTACATTTCGAACCAGATGCCGACGCCCATCGGCGCGCCTTCCTCGGAGTTCACGAGCTGGTTCCGCAGGTACGCTTGATGAATGACGGTGCGCACCGTGTAGGCTTTGCCGAAAAACGGAAAGAGCAGCGCCTTCGGGCCGAAGTGCGCGATGGGAAAAAAGAGGCCCGGCTCATCGACCTGTCCCACCACTTTGCCGAAGAAGGTATAGACGATAACGGTGCGCTCCGGCAGCACGCGCCAGAGCTGAAACATACGACCAAGTGAGGTCAGGATGAGCGTGAAAAAAAACGTGAGGCCGAAACCCGCGCCGAGTGCGACGAAGAAAGTCATGGTGAGTGGCGTTAAAGTTTGAGAATCGTCTGGGCGGCTTTTTCGCGCAGCGGGAGAGATGCATTACGGAGATAACTATCGAGCGCGGCTTTGCCGCCGTGGGCGTGCATGGCCTCGAGCGTTTTGCCGAGTTCGAGAATGGGTGCGGCTTCAGCCTCGGCACGATTCTCCGCGATCTGGACGGCCTGCTCGGCCATCTTGAGTTTCTGATCGGCGTCGGCTTTGGCCTGGCTGATCGATGCGGCGACCTGATTTTGCGTCGTGTTAATGGAAGCGAGCGCTTCATCGACATCCGCGGGCGGATCGATGTTGGTGATCAAGGCGGCGTCGAGATCGATGCCGTAGCGCGCGGCGGTTTTGCGGCAGGCGTCTTCCATGAAGCTGTTGATCAGCGAAAGATTTCGCCGGAGATCATTGATGGAAACGCCCTCGACGGCGCCCTCATGCGTTTCGCCGTGAAACGTGGCGACGCGATCGCGCAGCACGGAAATAAAATATCCGACGACGTGCGCGGCGGGATGGGAAATGCCGAAGAGAAAGGCGTAAAGATTTCGCTCACATGGCTTCCAGCGGATCTGACCGGAGATCTGGACGGTCAGGTTATCTTTTGTGACCGCCTCGATGGAGTTCTGCTCGATGTCGGGGTCCCACGTGATGTCGACCGTCTGAATCGTCATGTCGACTTTGTAGAGTTTCTGCCACGGCCATTTGAAGTAAGGGCCGCCTTGGGGGATCACGCGGACGTTCGGATAATTGTAACGCAGCTTTTCCTCATCGGTGAGCAAGGCGCCGAGTTGGGGATCATCGGCGGTGGTGCCGGGCGTGCGCTGCACGCGTCCGAAGGTGGTGAGAACGCCGCGTTCGGTGGGGCCGATGGAGTAGACGCCAAAGAGCAACGTGACGAGAGCGGCGAGACCCGCGCCCAGAATGATTCCGAGCAGAGTGGTGGTGACCATGGGAGTGGAAGCGGTGAACCGAATTCCCGGCGACAGGAGTGCGCGGGGATGACTTCGATGTGGCGCTGATTCGCCGAGGCGCTCAACCAAAAACAGCTATTTCGCGATGGAGGGACGACCTCCGTGTCGTCCGTGTCTGCAAAGCGGACTCACTTGACCGCCGGAACGGACCGGACGGAGCCGGTCCCTCCATTCGGTTTCTTCCTTAGGGCGTGAACGCGTTTTGCGGCCAGGGCTGCACTTGTTCCGGTTCACCGCTTGTTGCTCGCGGCGAAAAGTTGGTCGAGTACTTCGGCGTTGCGCAGCGTTTCCGAGAGCGGAAAGAGCGGGGCGCGTTGGGTGAGAATTGCGTCGGCGAAATCTTCCACTTCAGCGCGGTAGCGGTCGCTTTGTGCGACGGGAATTTCGCGGCGCTCAGTTCCTTTGATCAACGTCAGCGAACCCGCTTGGTCGAGAAACGGATCGCTGACTTCGAGCACGCCATTCGTTCCGACGATCTCGGCGCGTACGCGGGTGTGAGCGTTGAATCCACAATGGAGCGCGGCGATCAGGCCAGACGGATAACGCAGCAGCGCGGAGGAGATTTCATCGATGCCGTTTGTGCGTATACATTCGACCGATACGGACTCGGGCCGAATCGTTCCCGGCGCGGCGCTGACAGCGGTGTCGGCGACGAGACCGGCAAAGTTGACGGGGTAACAACCGACATCGTAGAGCGCGCCGCCGCCCAGCTCGGGCTTGAGTTTAATCGACGCGGGATTTGCGAGGAGAAATCGGAAGCTCGCCTCGATGAATTTGATTTCGCCGAGTTCGCCGCGCCGCAGCACGTCAATGACCTGACGCGTGCGGTCGGTGTAACGGTACATGAATGCCTCCATCAGCGTGACGTGATGCTGCGCGCACGCGGCAGTCATTTCGCGACACTGGCCTGCATCGAGCGCGAGTGGTTTTTCGCAGAGAACATGCTTGCTGTGCTCTGCGGCACGAATCGTCCAGGCGCAGTGTTCCGAGTTGGGCAGCGGAATATAAATGGCGTCGACGGTGGGATCTTCGAGCAACGCTTCGTAGTGGTTGAAAACTTTATGACCGCTCGGGAAACGCGTCTGGCTCTCAGCGAGCTTGGCGGGATCGCGCGACGCGAGCGCGTGAAATGTGGAGTTGCTGGAGCGCAGGATCGCGGGGATTAGACTCTCGCGGGCAATGCGGGCGTAGCCGAGGACGCCCCAACGGATTTTGCGCTCTGGTGTGGACATGCCGGAGATATTTCAGGCGATTCGAGGGATGCAAGTTTCAGTCGTGCGTCGCGGACGCGCGTCGCCGTTCGAAATGGAATGGTTGGCCGAAGGGTAGGGCGAGGCGTCCCGCCGTGCCGCGGCTCGTATGCTTCCGAGCCGGCTCGCCGGGACGTACGCCGGAGGCGCACAAGGTTCGCCCTACCTTGGAATCGCGAGGTCAGCGAAGTTTCTGAAGAGCGTCAGTGGCGCGGTGACGGGCTTCGGTGTCGTATTTTTCCTGCATTGGCAGGGCGAGAGCTTTTTCGAATTCGGTGCGGGCGGCTTCACGTTGTCCATCGGCGAGCAGGGCGAAGCCGAGTTCGACATGATGCGCGGGAAGCGTCGGCGAGAGTTCGACCGCACGGCGGAGGTGACGGACGGCTTCAGCGGTCGAGGCGGACGGAAGGCCGCCGTAGATCAATTTCACGAGGAAGCGCGTGCCTGCACTGAGCGTGGCGACTTCATAGTGCCAGCGACCGAGGACGTGGTGGGCGTAGTCGTAATTCGGATTCAACGCGAGCGCCTGCTCGGCGTATTGCCGCATCAAACGCGAGTATTCGATTTTCGTTCGCGTGTCGGAGAGGAGGCCGAGTTTGCCGTAACAGATCGCGAGCGAGAGCACATTAACGGCATTGTCAGGCTGGAGCTCGACGGCGCGTTTTCCATAAACGAGAGACTCCGTGCAGAGGCGTTTTTTTTCTGCGGAGTCGGACACGTCGACGGCAAGGTCGGAATATTGCCGTGAGATCTTCTGCAAAACGAACGCGTCGTTGGGATGAGCAGCGTTAGCGCGAAGAAATAAATCGAGGGCAGCTTTTGAATCGAAACGTTTTTCGGCGGCCAGACCGTCGCGAACGAGCGGATCTGTCGAGAGCTCGGAGGAATCGCTGGGGGCGTTCGCCAATGGCCCTGCTGCGATTCCGGAAATTGCCACGAACAACAGAAGCAACGGCAGAAATAATGAGCTGCGATGCGTCATTTTCCTACAACGTACTGGCTGAAGCGACGGACGCATGTTTCGTTTCTGTTATGAATTTACCCGCTGCTCCTGCGATCAACGGCGTTTTGGAAACGGTATTGTACGTCGATGATTTGTCGCGGGCCACTGAGTTTTATCGCGACCTGATGGGCCTTCGGCTGATGGCGGGCGACGGGACGCGGTTTCAATCGTTCGACGCGGGCGCTGGAAGCGTCCTGTTGTTGTTTAAACGAGGCGGCACGTTGGTTCCGACGCCGACGCCGGGCGGCATCATTCCGCCTCACGATGGTCGCGGGCCGCATCACATCGGTTTCGCGATTACGGTAGACGCTTATGAACCGTGGAAAGCGCGGTTGAAGGCGTCTGGCATTGCGATCGAGAGCGAGGGGCACTGGCAGCGAGGCGGGAAGAGTTTGTACTTCCGCGATCTCGACGGGCATCTCCTGGAACTGATCACGCCGGGGATTTGGGAAATTTATTGAGAACCCGGAAGCGGCTCGATCAGGGGACGGGGTGTTTGGGCGCCTCCGCGGCGGCGGCTTTTGCCGCGGCCTCGGCTTTCATGCGAGTCACGCCGCGCATAATCGGAAGTGAAATGTAGTACACTGTCGCGATGTAAAACGGAGCGATCACGGCCCATGCGACGAGCGCATGCAGGGCGGTTGCCCCGAATTCATGGAGGAAGCGGACAGGTTCGTTCCAGAACAGCTGATTCATTTGGCGTATGCTGAAACGCACCGCGTGAACCCCGAAAATCTTTTCCCCAAAACGCACACAAAGAAAAATCGCGGGTACGTGGATAGGCCAACAGGCCTGGTTGATCAGCTGAGTGATCGGCTGATTCAGCTTCAGCGCGAGGGCGACGAGGAAGCAAAGTAGCGTCGTGGTGCCGAGAATGGGGAAAAGGGCCACTGCGCTACCGACTGCCAGGGTGAGGGCGATTTTTTCTGGAGTGATGCCCTGAGTGAGCTGCGCTACAATCGGATCGCGGACGCGACGCTGCCAGAAGGTACGGGCGGGAGTAGGCGGAGCAGGGACCGGATCAGGTGACACAGGCGAGGAGGAATAAAGAGGGAAAGAGCCGATGCAAAGCGGCGAAGTAAAAGAAGCGAGTGATCACTGGTGGTCCGTCGCATTTTACCGCGGGCAAGCTAAATTTTGCAGACGGTTTGAAATCAGCTGAAGTCTGTTTGCCCGCGAATGGACGGCGAAGACGTGTTGCCCCGAATGCGGCATAAATTGCCTCTCATGACCCGGAGTTCTTGGCCTAGGGGCACCCTCCGATCTACCTAAACTGTTGCCTGAACGTAACAGAGGCGGCTTGCAAGAGCGGCATGGCTCCTGCTTATCTTGGGCCGTGACACGAGGGTGTCGCAGTTTCTCTTTAGTTCTTTGAATTTTCCGCCCGGTTGGCGCCAGTCGCCGCCGGATAAACAGATTTCAGGTCGCGCGGAGCGAGTTCGCTGCGGCCTGACGGGTTACCCAAAACGAGCCTTTGATCGTTCCGGATGTTATGCCGCGCGATCAGAATGCCCGTTGCGCCGACCTCGGTCACACGAGGACGGACGACGGGTCTTAAACCCAGCAGATAAAGAAACCAAACTCTCCGCCTTACCGCGGAGTTTATATACCATGAAAGCAGTCAATAAACTCGCCGTCCTGATCAGTCTCGGTGCGCTCCTTCCTCTCGCGGCTTCCGCGAAGACGTTGGAGCAAGCCTATCTCGACGCGGCCTCAAAAGCTCCCGGCGTGCCCGTGCCCGTCGCTGTGGTCAGTCCCAGCGACGTCAGTGCGAAATACGTCGGAGCCAAGGTGGAGCTAGCCTTCACCGTGGACGCGAAGGGAACTCCGACAGGCTTTTCGGTCATGTCGTCTCCGGACGACGCGATCGCTAAAGTGATCACGGACGCTGTCTCAAAGTGGCGCTTCTCGCCGGCTCAGAAGAACGGTATCGCGGTGGCGACGAAAGTCGTCCTCCCGGTCCGGATTTCTGATTCCGACGCTCGTTTCGCCGCTAACTAAAAAGAAACCAACCAGGGGCGCTTCCGTACGCGGGGGCGCCCCTGTATTTTTGGCGAGCACGGCGCGCCGCCGGTTATTTCCGCGTAGCGGCAGGCCTCCGTGCCTGCCGGGGTCGAAGATCGAAGACCGAAGATGAGGCGCGGCAGCCAGGGACACCTGCAGCTTCAGCCAGGGCACGGCGGGACGCCTCGCCCTGCTTCCTATCAGATCAAGTCGGAACGTGTTAACAACACGGCCGATTGATTGCGTTAATTTTGGCCGTCACGGTACGTGGCGGCATCGCTCGCAACGAGCGCGGTGAGAAGGACGAGGATGATGACTGGCTCTAGCATGGTGTGTGGTGTTAGTCGGCTCAGATGAGGGACGAAGTGTAGTCGTTTCGGCTCTCATCTGCACTACGCATTCCTACGCATCAGAGATGCTTCGAAGTGCGGGAGGATCTGAATGCAGAATTTTTTGGCTCAACGCCAGCTAGAAGATGGCGCTGCGATTTGCGGTCTAACTGCAATAATGGACGCGATCGTTGGTACTCGTATGATCAAGACGAGGTCGGGGCGGTTCCGTAATATGTGAACGACAGCCCGTGTTGAACCACAGCGGCACAACGACACGGGGAGACCGATCGTTGACGGACGCATTCTCTTCTCTGTGCCTCTGTGTCTTTGTGTTTAACGGGTCTCGCGTCGCAAAATGAAAACGGCCCGCTGGAAGGCGGGCCGCGAAGCTGGCAATCATTGAGGTTGGTCGAGTGGAGCCGTGATGTTTTTTAAAACAACCCTCGACCATTCGATTCGCCGATTACTTCGAAGACTCGGTTTTCCGCAGCGTGACGTTACCGTTCATCGTGGTGATACGAATTTCCGGGCCGCCGCCGTTGAGCGTGCCGGTGACAATCTTTCCGCCGGTCATCGGTGGCAGCGGCGGCACTGGCGGGGTTGGAATCGCCGGCGTCGCAGCATCGTCGGCATCGCGGTTCTCATTGTGGCGTTGTGCTGCGTGATTCGCCTCTCTCATTGCGTCTTGAGCGCCGCGGGCCGCCTCGCGAGCGGCGTCCATTCCTGCCCGGACTGCGTCGCGCACCGTTGTCCGAACGTCGTCTGATTCACCTTCGGTCATCGCGTGTGGCGCATGACGGCCACTGGTCCCTTTGAGCGAGGCGGTTTTGGTGACGAGCTGGCTCTCGTCGAAATCCGTGAGGATCGATCCGTTGTGAGTCCGCAGCCGGACGTTCGCTTTGATATCGATCGGGAGGTGGAGCGCGACCTCGCCATTCATCGAGGTAAACGAGAGCGGTTTGCCTTCCTTGAGCGCGGTAACGTCGGCGTGGATTTCGCCATTCATGGTTTCGACCAACGCGCCACCGGAAATATGGGTGAGCTTCACCTCTCCGTTCAGACTCTTCACTTCTAGATCTCCGGAAACATCGCCGACGGAGATGTCGCCGCCGAACGCGCTGGAGATGATGACGCTCGTGTTGCGCGGCACGGTGATGTCGAAATCGCCGTTGCCGCCGCTTGGCCAGGAATCAGCGCCGTAGGACAGGTTGATCACATTGTCTTTTTCCGTGAGCGAATAACTGGAGGAAGTCGTAAGGACGCGCAGGCCATCTTCACGCTGAGTGCGGCCCTCGGGCTTGAGTTCGGTGCGCACTGTGACTTCAGGCGCGTCAGCGCCGTGGATACGGATATCGCCGTTCGTGATGGTGACTTTGAGAGTTCCAGGCTGGTCGGGTTTGGAGAATTTGATGGTGGACGTCTCGGCGTCGTCGGCGCGTGCGGCCGTGAAAAAGATCACGGACATCGCAGCGGCGATGACAAAGGAAGGAAAGAGTCGGGTGGTTTTCATAGGGAGAGCGCGATGGAGCGCGCGGGCTGGATTTTATTTTAATTGATAACGGGTTGGCTCGTTCGGGAGCGCCAGTTGTGGGTTGTGGAAAATGATTGAGGAGGATCTGACGAAATCAGGAATCGGTTGGAGGTTACGAACGCGGGAAGAGAGCTGGATTTACAGCTGGGCGAGACCGCGTTTGGCGGCATCGCGGACGGCCTGATTAAAGGTTTCGTTACGGACAATCTTTTCGAGTTCAGGCGTGGCATCGCGGTCGCGCGCCGCGACGAGGAAGTCGATCATCGCAACTTGGACGAGCGGGTTTTGCTCGCGCGGAAGAGATGCGAGAACGCCTGAGCGCACGAGTTGCTGGCTGGCGTGGGGATAGAGGGCGTCGAGGGCGGAGAGGCGGACGTTGACGCTCGGGTCTAGGGCCAGCGAGGCGACGAGATCCGAAAGGACGCGCTTGTCGGGATTTTTTTGATCGAGAGTCGCGAGGACGCCCTGGAGGCGCTCGCTGGTGGAGCGCTGTTGCAGCAGCGAATAGCCGACGAGCTCTGTGACGGAATCGAGTTTCGCCTGCAACGCGGCGAGCTGCTGCTTCGTGGCGGTGTCGACGGCCGGAGCGGCGGCTGGCGGGGCGTAACGCGCGCCGAATTGAAAACTGCCAAGTGCGATCGCGGCGGCGGCGATCGGCGAGAGAATCCACCGCCACACCGTGACGCGGGCGGCGCGCTGGCGGCGGACGACGGCGGCGCGGATGCTGGCGGCGGAATTCTTTTCTTCTTCGAGCATGGCGTAGAAGTTGGCGCGAAGACGCGGGCCGGGTTTGGCGGAAGGAAGTTTGTCCACGGCGGAAAGGGTTTGGGCGAGCGATGAAAATTCGCGCTGGCAATCAGGGCAGGAGGCGAGATGCGCGCGGACTTCGGCGGTATCAGTTTCGGTGAGACGGTCGTCGAGCAGTTCGGCGAAACGGTCCTGGGCGCTGGTGCAATTCATGGGAGGAAAAGGGAAAAGTTTTGAGCTGAGAGCGGAGGCTGGATCAGGCGCGGCCCTCGCGTTGGAGGGAGAGAAAGATGTCGCGCAATTCGCGAAGCGCGCGATGGGCGCGAACTTTCGCGGCGCCGGCGGAGCACTCGAGAATCGTGGCGACTTCGGCGAACGAGAGTTCCTGGAAACGACTGAGCAGAAGCACCTCTCGGTCGTCGTGACGGAGGCGATTGAGTGCGACGTGAAGCAACGCGTGTTCGTCGCGAGTGGCGGCATTGTCGCCGGCGTTGGGTGCGTTATCGGCGTGGTCGTTGAGATTTTGCGGATCGATTGCAGTCGGTGCCGACGATGCTTTGCGGAAGTGATCGGCGGCGCAGCGCCGGGCGAGGTGATACATCCAGGCGGTGAAACTGCCGTCGTCGCGATACGTGTGGCGGTATTTCAGCATTCGCTGGAAGACGGTTTGCGCGATGTCCTCGGCGGCGGTGCGCTGGCCGGTGAGTTTCGTGAGGAACCCAAATAGCGGCCCGTGATGGCGTTCAAACAGTTCGCCGAGTGCGTCGAGTTCGCCGTCGCGGACAGCGAGCATCAACTCATG
>CBRAFL010000121.1:0-14340 GCA_967755055.1 uncultured bacterium | reverse complement strand
GAAGATTTTGCGCAGCAGCCCTCGCCGTTCGCTGACTGGCGGGTGGAATTGACGCAAATTGAGAGGGATGCGGAGATGCTCGAACAACGGATCGTCGCGCGCGTGACGGCAATGTTACGCGAAGGATTGGTCGAGGAAGTTCGCGCGCTAGTCGGTGCGGGATTGAAAGACAACCCGAGCGCGGCGCGGGCGATCGGTTATCGAGAGACGATTGATTTTCTCGAAGGGCGTCTCGTGGAGACCGAGCTCGCTGGCGAAATCGTGAGAAACACGCGCGGGCTTGTGAAGAAACAGCGCACGTGGTTTCGCACGCAATTGCCCGCTCACCGAATCGTTGACGCGGCGGCGTTGCGCTCGCCGGCGGAATTGTTTTCCGGTTGAGCGTTGGTGAAGCTCTGCGATCAGCTCGGCAGATTTGCCGGGCGATTGAGTCGCGCGAGTCGTGCGAAGATCGCCAGATGAGAGGCGATGATCAAAGGCACCAGAAACGTCGGAAGCAGGCTCAAAGGCAAATAGGTCAGCGGGCGCAAGCCGAAGCCTCCGCTCAAGCCGATCTGCGCGGCGGTGAAGACTACGAGTAGAATATCGATCAACCCGATCACGTTCCAAATCGTGATCAAGCGCAGCCGAGTGCTCTCAGTAATCGGAAGAAACACGACGATCAGTGCGAGCGTGGCGACGAGGATGTCGCCAATTCCGCCGGGTACGGCGAACGCGTAGGCGAGTTCGTCACGACGATAGAGCACCAAAAAATAGATGCCGACGAAACGCGTGACATGCAGCAGAACGAGTGCGCGGAGATCGAGGGCGTCCACCCAGGAACGGAAACTTTCGATCAGCCGGTAGCTGAGCACGAGGAGCGCGGTGAGCGCGATCAGGATGCCTTGAACGGCGGGCAGCGGGATGCGCTGAAGCAGGAAAAAACGCCCGGCCGCGATCGCAGCGAACAGCCATGCCCAAAATACAAAACGGATTACGGGCGGGGTGCTCATGAGAAAAATTATTGTTCTAAAACCACTCGAGGGACGAGAGTTTTTCTGGAGAGCGGCCGCGCAAAGAACTCGTCTTCTGGCCGGGATGAGTGGGGCATGGTCTCTGACCTGCCCGTCCTGGTTTCCAGAAGGGAGGGTCGGAAACCACGCCCTACCTCAAACCGGCGATCTGGGGACACCGACGCCGATCAATCTGCGACGTTGATCCGGTAACGCTGCAAGGAGCTGCTTTCGAGTTGGTGTAGATTTGCGATCGCGATGCGCAGATTCACTTGAGCGAGCAGTTGATTCACGCGTGCGGCTTCCAAGTCGTCCTGAACCTGGAGCACTTGTCGGCTGGTGGAGAGACCGGCTTTGAAACGAGCAAGTTCGAGTTCGTATTGTCGCGTGGCGAGTTCAGTGGCCTTGCGATTGATCTCCACGCTTTGCGTGTTGGTGTCGACGGCGCGCACAGCCGAACGAACGCGGACGAGCAGGTTTTGCTCGATCGATTGGAGTCGTGTCTCCTGCTGCCGAAGCGTGGCGAGTGCGGACCGATAGCGAGCGCGGTCGGCGTGGAGTCCCCAAGGAACGGAGAGCGAGAGATCGACTCCCCAGTTGTTCGCGTCGCCGTTCGGCACATTATTGATCGCGCGGGAATAGGAGCGATCGACGCCGTTTAAGCCAACGCTGCCGCCGAGATTCAGAGTGGGGCGGCTCGCACTTTTTGCGCGGGCGGCATCGAGTTGCAGCTGCTTGATCGATGTCTGCGTCGCGATGTAGTCAGGCTGATTCTCACGCGCCAGTTTGTACGACAGATCAAACGAAGGAGACGGTTCTTGATAGGGCGCGAGAGCGACGGTGCCGACTTCGGTATTGAACTCGAACTGGCCGATAAGCGCCATCAGAGCGTCTTCGCTGTTGTGAACGGACTGCTCGGCAATGACGACGCCGTTGTGGGCGTTCGCGATGCCGACTTCGGCGGACAGCACGTCGAGATCGGTGGCCACGCCCGTGAGCTTTTTCGTTTTGTTTTCCTCGAAGAGACGTTCAGCGAGAGCGAGACTGTGCTGTTTTACCGCGCGCTGTTCACGGGCGAAGACCAGATTGTAGTAAGCGGCCTCGGTGTCGCGGACGACCTGAAGGACGCTGCTTTTGAAGTCCAGACGGGCAATGGTAACGCCGAGTCGTGCGCGTTCGATCAAGGCCCGGTTATACGCGGTGCCGGCGCCGCGAAGCAATGGCTGGGTGACGACGAGCGCGACGTCGCTGTCGTAGACGGGATTGAACGGATTCGCAGTGTAATTCAGCCCAGTGCGAGCGACGCTGGCGCTGAGATTGACGCTCGCGCCGGTGGTGAGGAATTGCTGCACGCCGACGCGCGCGTCAGTTGTATCTGTGCGGCGACCACCGTCCGCGGGGGCGTTTTTCGTGACGGCGCGTTCAATCGAGGCGTTGAACGTCGGTTCGAATGCGGCGTCGGCGACGTGGAGTGATTCGCGGGCGATATCAGTGGAGAACGTTTGGACCTTGAGGTCGAAATTTTTCTCCAAGGCGCGAGCGATGCATTGTTCGAGCGTGAGCGTCGGCGTCGAGGCGAACGGCGGCGGTGCCGCGGGTTCCTGTGCGTGAGTGCTGTTGAGAGCGACAAGACTGAGAGCGACAAGGGCGACGCGGGCGGTTAAGCGGGACATGATAAAAGTGACTGGCCGGTGAGTGAAAATAAGAACACGGGGCGTGTCGAAAAGTTACTGCTGTTCGAAATGCCCGTCAGACGTGCGTTTCAAGACGGAAAAGCCGGCTTGCTTCGCGAGGGTGACGGATGTGCTGCTGGAAAGTTTCGGCGTACTGATGGATTGTGGGACGTGCCGTTGCACGGACTGGCCGCACGTGGGGCACATCAACAACGGGCCGTCAGAAGCGTGGGTGTGATGCTCGAATCCATCGCCGCAGAGTTTACACGGGAGTTGTGTGGGAGCGTAAAAGTGAAGCGGCATGGCGGATAAAAGTCTCATCACGGTTGCGGCGCGGATCGAGTGGAAACAGGCCGAACGGTCGGACTTGGCGGATGAATGGTCGCACAAAAAAGGGCGGGAGTTGAATCCCGCCCTGCTGGACACCGCAATTTATGGCTCGCCGAGACCGGCGAGAACTCCGCATGAATTATTTTACTTCAGGCGGCTCGGACTTTTTAATTTCGGCGGTGATGAGGTCGTTCAGGTATGAACTGGCACCGATACGGGAGCTCGCCATGGCGATTTGGGTTCGGGCGGTCGCGAACTGTGGGCTCGTCTCATTGAGGTCGGGCAACTTTTTGTCCGCGGCGTAAACGAGCAGCCCATGTTCCTTGGCGATGATCATGTCCGAGACGCGGCCCTTCTCGAGATTGGCCAAGGCGCCGAACACGGAGTAGTCGATGTCTTGTGGAGGCTGGCGGCGCGTGAACGGAGGAAGCGTTTTCGTTTCGATCTTGGCTGAACTGGCGCTGGCGGCAGCGGCGACGGCTTTTTCAAACGTATCACCGGCCTTGAGACGCGACTCAATCGTTGCACGAACGGAGCGGCCGAGCTCGACGAATTTTTTGCGTTTTTCACCGTCGACGTAATCCGCCGAGACTTTCTCGCGGACCTCGCTCAACAGTGGCTTGCGCGAAGGTTGCAGGCCTTTCCAAAAGAGAACCACGGCGCCGGTGGGTGAAGGAACGGCGTCCGAGAGAACGCGTTCTTTGCTCAGCTTGAATGCTTCCGCGGCGATTTCGGCCGAGCCACCGAACTCGGCGGGGCCTGCGTCACGGGTGAAAGGCGCGAGTGATTTCAGCGTGATGCCTTTGCTCTTGAGCAACGCGTCGAATTCAGGAGTGCCGGGCGCGACCTTGCTTTCGTACAGCGCGAATGAGAGATCAGATGCGGCCTTCGTGGCGGCGCGACGGGCGCGTTCGAGTTTGAGCGTGGTCTCAACCTGGGAACGAACCGCGGCGTAATCGGCGGCGGGATCCGTTTTTGGTGCGGCTTTCGGGTCGGCTGCCGGCTTCGGAAAACGGGAAGGATTTTCGTCGTAGTAGGCGCGCACTTCAGCCTCGGTCACGTTCACCGTTGGCATCAGCGGGAGAGCGGAAAACTCGGCGTAGTTCACTTCAACGCGCGGCTGGATTTCGTAGCGGAAGGAATTCTCTTCGAAGAAAGACGAGAGGATGGCATCGGTCACCGGAACGGTCGGGTTGAACGCGGCGTAATCGACGGTCGCGACGCCGAGTGTCCAGCTGGCGTCAGCTTGCTCGAGTTGGGATTTTACGTCGGAGGGAAGAACATAGCCGGGACCAGCGAGGAGCTTTTGAACTTTTCCAGAACGGACATCGTCGGCGAGAACCCGGCTCACGTTCGCTTCGGTGATGCTGGGATTGGTTTTCAGCGAGTCACGGAAAGACGCGTAACGCTGAGCATCGAACTGGCCGTCCTGGCCGATGAAGACGCGGAGCGTTTTGATGAAGTCAGTGACCTCCTGTTTGGACGAGGGAGGAAGATGAAGTTCGTCGGCGAGGGCGAGCGAGGCGGCGCGTTGGAAGGCGTAACTTTGCAGCTCGGCGCCGTCGGGCGCGTAGCCGGCTTGAAGCTGTGCGCTCAGGGCGGCGTCGCCGAACAAGCGGCTTTGGTCTTCCTGTGAGTTGAGATTGTACCCGAATACACGTCGCTCGATCGTGTGGCGTTCAGCACGGCCGATACCGGGGGCGGCTCCGATGGTGAAAACGAACGAGATGATGACGAGAGCCAGCAACACCGCAAAAATAGCGCGGAAGTGGTGCTGAAAATATTTCTGAATCCAGGAAATCATGGGGAGAAACCGTCGACGCTAGGTCGCAGGTGACTGCTGGCAAGGGCGAAGTGGGCGGCTGTACGGGAAGGCGGGAACGATGAGACGGTTTCGCTTTGGAATACGATTCCTGGAGGTAAAATGACCTCAGCGGGTAAAAACTCTCCGTTTGGCAAGGGACCGTCGCAGCCCCGCTCGAATAAAAACAAATACCTGGTTGAGCGATGGCTTACCCTAACTTCTTGCGAGCTATTTTGGTCGCTGCTGATCGGCGGTTGACGCTGCGCCGGGTTCATCGAACGGATATTCCGCCAGGAGTTCTTCGAGGTTTTTCTTGAAAAAGCTTTGCTCCGCATTGCGCTCGGTGGCGCGATTATAGTGATACAAAACGGGATCGACGTGTTCGAGCGAGTTGCCGACGGGATCGTGGCCGTAGTTGTCATCGAGCAACTTGAATTCGAGCAGGGTGATTCGATTCAACGGGCGAGCGGGCTGATACAGGATATCGCCGGAGTCGTCGTCCGCCGGCGCCGGAAGGGGAGTGATGAGCTTGAGATCCACCAGACGATTAAGGCACTCGTTGAGAATCTGAGTGGGGACCTTGATGAGTTCGCCAAGCTGCGAAGCTGAAACCGGAGGGCGACAATCACGAAAACGCCGGCAAATCGTGAGGAGCACGACGAGCAGCAGACGTTCGCGCATCGTTTCTGAGATATGGCCCCACGCGGCCTGACTGTTTCGGAAATGAACGTTCTGAACGGCGTAACTGATCTGGCCGCCAATCAAAACGTAGAGCCAGAAAATATAGAGGCCGGACATCAGCACGGGCAAAATCCCGAGTGAGCCGTAGAGACTCTCCTCGAGCACCACGCGTCGCACATACAGGAATGCGAGGTAGTTGTTCAGCATCAGCAGCGACGCGACGACGAGTGCGCCGACCAGTGCGGCCCGCCAGTAAACGCGGGTGTTGGGGATGACGCGGTAGAATGCGGTCAGCAGGATTACCAGCAGCGTAAACGATAACGCGGGGAGCGACCACTGGAGGGCCACGGCCATTTGCTCGGAGAACGGCATGTTTTGGACGGCGTCCTTAAACACGTGAAGGAATGCGCCGGCGCCGAGGAGCGTGACCGACGCGAAGAAGAGGACGGCCCCGAGGGTGAGGACCGTCCAATAATAGACGACACGCATCAAAAACGAACGGCCTGAGCGCACGCCCCAAATTTCGTTGAAGGCGTTCTCGACGGTTTTGAAGAGGAGCAGAACGATAAGGATAAACGTGAAAAAGCCGAAAGCGCCGGCGGAACCGGAGCGCGCGCCGGAAATGAAATTGCTCAGCAGTTCAAGCAGCTTGGGGTTGACTGGAGCAGGGGCGACGATGGCTGGCGCATGACTGGCATCGACGGGCGCGCGGAGCTCGGGCGGTGGAGGGAAATCTTTTTTCTCGGTCGGGGCTGCTGGAGAAGCGGCGCTGGATTTGCCGTTGGTTTTGGAGGCTTCGCGGGCTTTCTGGGCGGCTTCGGAACTTGGATACTGACCAAGCTGTGGGGCGACGAAGTTGATCAGTCGGCCGAGTGTGTTGGCGGCGAGCGTTGGGTCTTTTTGGTCGAGCGTGAAGCCGGCGATCAGGACCGTGATGGCAACGAGTGGCCCGAGACCCAGCAATGAACTGAAGCTCAATGCGGCGGCGCGACTGGCGGCTTTGGTTTCGTTAAAAACCGTCCAGGTAATCGAGACCACTCGCAACACCGCGTAGAGGCACGCGCGAGGCGAAAGCGTCTTGAGCGTCCCTGCCTGCCAAATTTCTTTATGGTAGACGCGGGTAAAGCTTTTCCAACGTTCGGCCAACCTGAGCATCACGGGAATGAATCCGTCGAACGTGTACGGACAAATCAGGACAACAGTTTCCAGGTCACGAAGGCAAAGCCACCCAGTCCCATCAACGCAGAGATGATCACGGGAAGATAGCTCACAAAAACCGTGCAGCAATAAAGTCCAAGTGAGCCGCCCGCGAGCGCGAGGACGAGATCAGATTGGCCGTGGGTGAAGAAGATAAAGCCGAGAAATCCAAGTCCGGCAGCGGCACGAAAACGCACGAAGGGATAGAAGGCCACCACGCCGAGACCGAGGACGACGGCAATGAAAAGATCCAGCGCTCCAAAAAGAATCAGGGGTTCGACGACGATCTTCATCGGGTCCATCGCGATAATCGTGTCGGCGTAAGGAAGCATCTCTCCGGCAGCCGCGAGGACCAAAATTAAAATAGCCGCCCAGCGACCCATCCCGGCGGCTCTGAGCATGGCTTCGTGAGGATCTTTGTGTCCTTTCGTATCGGATGTTCGTCCCTCGGCGGCGGCGAGCATGTCGTTGACCAGAATTGGAGAAGAAGTCCCGCGCTCCTTGGCTAGCGCGTCGCTTTTGGTGACAACGCGCATCGTGAGTTTCTTTTTTTCGGGAAAGAGAGACTCTTTCAGCGCGACGTCCTGATCGATCGGAATCCACTGCTCCGCCGTTGCGTCGTAAAAAAGAGTGGTCGGTGTGACCTGGCCGGAGTCGATCAACGACGACAGCTGTTCGGTGGTGAAAGGCCCGCGAGCCTCGGTGTCCGTCTCGTTGCGGATGTAGAATTCCTGCATCGCCATGGGCGGCCAAGCTGATCCGCCGTCCGGTGAGCCGCAAGAGTTTAGTGATACGAAGAAGTGACTTTAAAGGAATCGTTCAACCGTCGCTTCACTCTCGTAGCTCACAATTTATCGCAAAATTTCGCGCTGCTTAAAAAAGCGTAAGAAAGAAAATGATCGAGAAACGGTCGAAGCGCGACGGTCGTTTGGAATAATCGCGACGGTTCCTGAGGGCGCGGCCTACATGCGCGTGAGCGTACGCAGGCCGAGCAAGTGGAGGCCCGTTTCCAAGATCAGCAGTGTGCGGGCACAGAGAAGAAGCCGGCGTGCGCGAACCGCCGGATCGTCGACCAACACTTTGTCGGCGTTGTTGAACGTGCTGTAATCGCCGGCGAGTTCGTAAAGATAGAGGCCGAGGAAGTGTGGGCGGAGCGTGTCCGTCGCGAGTCGAATCGCATCGGGGAATTTCACGAGTTTCCGGGCGAGAGAAATTTCTGTGGCGGTCTCAAGGGCCGATGCGGCCGTTTCACTGGAGGCATCGTTAGGAGCAACGCCGGCTTTGCGGAAAATGGAGTGAATGCGGGCGACGGCGTAAAGGAGGTAGGGCGCAGTATTGCCGTCGAAGCTCAGCATCTTTTCCCACGAGAAAATGTAGTTGCTGCTGCGGTTTTGGGAGAGGTCGGCGTACTGCACCGCGCCCACGCCCACGGTTTCTGCAATCGTGCGACGCTCGAGTTCCGGCAGGTCAGGATTTTTCTCGGCGACGATCGCGTACGCTCGCTCCACCGCTTCATCGAGGAGTGCTTTGAGTTTGATCGTTCCGCCATCGCGCGTTTTCAGAGCTTTGCCATCTTCCCCTGTGACCGCACCGAACGTGACATGGTGCAATTCGGGAACGCGGCGATGCGTCCCCGCGAACCATTTTTTCACTGTGAGAAACAATTGCTCGAAGTGATCGGCCTGACGGAAATCCGTCACGACGACAATGCCATCGGCTTTGAAGTGCTCCAGGCGATACAGCGCGGTGGCGAGGTCGGTGGACGCGTAGCCGCTCGCGCCGTCGGCTTTGCGAACCATGAACGGATTCGGACGCTCGGCATTGCGGCTGAAGCGCGGATGTTCGTCGTGAAAAACGACCAGAGCGCCGTTGCTCTCCTCGGCGAGGCGGCTCTCAGTCAATTCGCGATACACGCGATCCACTTTGTCGTTGTAGAAACTTTCGCCGAGGTGGTGGTCGAAATTAATTCCCAGCCGATCGTAGATTTGCTGAAACGCACCGAGGCTCACGTCGCTAAATTTCTTCCAGAGCGCGACGTTTTCGGGGTCGCCGTTTTGGAGTTTCACAAGTTCCCGGCGGGCTTCGTCGAGCTCGGGTGAATCGTCAGGCGTGGCGTTGTGACCGAGTTTGTAAACGCGTTCGAGCTCTTCGATCGGATCAGCGGCGAGGGCGACGGGATCGGCCCAGCGTTTGAAACCGTAGATCAGTTTGCCGAACTGAGTTCCCCAATCGCCGAGGTGATTATCGCGAACGACGCGCGCTCCCGTGAACGCTAGCAGCCGACAAATCGCTTCACCGATCACGGCGGAACGAAGATGCCCTACGTGCATCTGTTTGGCGGTATTGGGAGAACTGTAGTCAACGACCCACGTTTGCCCGGAGTGGGCGGCGGCAGCGCCTGCTGCCAACGCTTGGTGCGAACGATGACCCTGAAGCCAGGCGAGCAACGCGGCCGGTTTAAGCGTGAAATTAATAAACCCGGGACCGGCGATGCTGATTTCGCAAAGATCGCGGACGTCGGGTGGGACGGCGGCGAGAAGTTTTTCGGCGACGGCGCGGGGATTTTCTTTGCGCGCTTTGGCGTAGCCGAGAACGCCATTCGCCTGGTAGTCGCCATGTTTTGCGTCGGCGACGCGCACTTCGGGAGCGAAGGTAGCAGCGTCCAAACCAGCGACGCCAGCGGCGGTCTTGAGGACCGTGTCGAATTCGGCGGCGAGGTTGAAGGAGACGTGCATCCGGCGAGGAAACGCGAGCGCGGGCGCGACGCGCAAGCGCGGAATTGGCACGTGTCGCCGCTGACGGCGTTGTCGGCCGTGAAACAAACGGACCGAGCTGCGGAAAGGCCGGACGGGCAGGGACGCCCGCCGCTACGTGAGATAGTTGGCTTGCGGCGCGGCGGGGCGCGAGTTGGCATCGCGCCAGCTTAACCGGCTTCAATTAACGATGGACGCACATTATGTGGAATTTCTGAGTCTTCTCCTGCGCTGGCTGCATATTATTGCCGGCATCGCGTGGATCGGATCGTCGTTTTATTTTATCTGGCTCGATAACAGTCTCGATCCACCACCGCCCGGATCAGAGGCCGCCAAAAAAGGCGTCTCGGGCGAACTTTGGGCGGTGCACGGCGGCGGGTTCTATAACCCCCAAAAATACGCGGTCGCTCCGGCGTCGTTGCCTGAGAAACTACACTGGTTCAAGTGGGAGGCTTACACGACTTGGATGTCAGGTACGGCGCTGCTCGTGGTTGTTTACTGGCTGAGAGCGCAGTCGATGATGATCGATCCCAACGTCGCGAGCCTCACGCCGTGGCAGGCGGTGGGGATTGGTGCGGCGAGCATGGTCGGATCATGGATCGTCTATGACCTGCTCTGCCGTTCGCGGCTCGGTAAACACGACGCGCTGTTGGGCGTCGTTGTATTCGGATTAATGACACTGCTCGCGTGGGGACTCGCGAGAACGTTGGGCGGCCGGGCGGCGTTCATTCAGTTGGGCACGTCGATCGGTACCATCATGGTGGCCAATGTTTTTTTTGTGATCATCCCGGCCCAGCGGCGGATGGTGGACGCGATGCGTGGCGGGCGCATGCCTGATCCGATGGACGGAAAGCGCGGGAAACAGCGGAGTGTGCACAACAACTATTTCACGCTGCCGGTGCTGTTCACGATGATCAGCAATCACTATTCGTCGACCTACGCGCATCCCTATAATTGGGCGATCTTGATGCTCATCGCGGCGGCGGGCGTATCGATCAGGCACTTTTTCAACCGTCGTCACAAAGGCGTGTTGGCATGGCAGTATCCTGCGATCGGTGCCGCGCTGCTCGCCATCGTGGCGTGGTGGACGGCGCCGCATTTAGCTCCGCTGCCGAAGCTCGATAGTCCGGTGACCTTCGCGCAGGTACGTGCAATCGTCGGCCAACGTTGCATCACGTGTCATTCAACGGCGCCGACATTTCCCGGTGTGGCTCAAGCTCCGGCGGGCGTGTTGTTTCAAACGCCGCAGCTGATTGCGCAGAATGCCCAACGGATTTATCAACAGGTCGTAGTGACGCAAATCATGCCGCTTGGGAACGCTACCGGAATGACAGACCAAGAACGCGCCGTCATCGCGGCTTGGGTCGCGGGTGGGGCGAAGCTGGAGTGAGTTCGTGACTTGAAAGTTGGGTGCTGAGGATTGGGAGCCGTCGCCCGATCGAGGTGATTCGCGAGCGTTAGTCCGCCCTTCCCGCCGCGCGTGTGGAAATGAGCACCTTCTAACTGCCGTTTGATCGCAGTAGCTTTCGAGAGTATAGTGCGTTGCAAAGCGGGCCGAACTCAGAGGGGAAAGAACCCATTTGGCCGAGGGCTTTTGGCTCGACAAAGTGTCATATGATGCTTTGCTCACAAACTTTTCCGCACCGCGGCCCTGCCGCGGTTCTCAATCTATCCACATGACGAAACGCACAATCCCGGCCCGCCGCTTCATCAAGCCCACGTTCGAATACCTTATCGAAAAGAAGCGTGATGGCGGCGAGTTTACACAAGAGGAGATTCGCTACATCATTGACAGCACGCTGGATGGCGAAATGCCGCAGCATCAGTTGTCCGCCTTGATGATGGCCATCTACTTCTCCAATATGTCGGCCCAAGAAACGGCCGACCTCACCGAAGAGATGATGCTTTCGGGCGAAGTGATCGATTTATCGGCCATCGCCAAACCCAAGATCGATAAATATTCGACTGGCGGCGTCGGTGATAAGACTTCGCTCGTGCTCGTACCGCTTGCGATGGCGAGCGGCGTGGTGGTCCCGATGATGTGTGGCGTTGAACACGACTATGTTATCAACACGCTCGAGAAACTGAGCTCGTTCCCCGGCTTCAAAGGACACCTGCCCATCGACCAATTCATCGCCCAACTCGGCCGCATCGGTGGCGCGATCGTTGAGCAGAGCGAGGCGCTCGCTCCGGCGGACGCTAAATTTTACGCGCTGCGCAAGGAAACGGGCACGATTCCCAGCCTTCCGCTCATCACAGGAAGCGTCTTGTCGAAGAAACTCGCTGAGGGTTCCGAAGGCCTCGTGATCGACGTGAAGTGGGGCAACGGCTCCTTCATCAAGGACCTCGAACAGGCCAAACAACTCGCGCGGTCCATGACCCGCGTTGGACGTTCGATGAAACGTCGTTGTGTCGCGCTCGTCACCGACATGAACCAGCCGCTCGGCGACACGGTCGGCACCTCTCTCGAAGTGAAAGAGGCCATCCAACTTCTGAAGGGCGAAGGTCCTGAAGACATGAAGGAATTGGTCCTTAAGCTCGGCATGGAAATCGTCCGCCTCGCTGGCGTTGCGGGTTCAACCCTTTCCGCCAAGCAAACGGTGCAGCGCCATCTCACCGACGGTTCTGCACTTCAAAAATTCAAGGATCTCGTCAAAGCGCAGGGCGGCGACACGATCTATATCGATCATCCGGAGAAATTCCCGGCGGCGAAACACATTCGCAAACTGCCAGCGCCGAAACGCGGTTATGTGCACACGATCAATGCGGCGATGATTGCTCGCGGCGTGCATCTCCTCGGTGCCGGCCACGTTGAGCAACACGACAAGATCGATCATTCTGTCGGTGTTTCTGAAATCAAAAAAGTCGGCACGCAGGTAAAGCAAGGCGAGCCGTTGATGATGATTCACTATAACGACGAAGCGAAGCTCGAGCAGGCCTTGGAGTATTTCAAGAACGCCTACCGCCTCGCTCCGAAGCGTCCGACGCCGCCGCCGCTCATCGTCGAGCGCGTAGCATAAGGTTGAGGGAAGAGCTTTACGCTCCGACAGTTTTCAAAGGCCGGCCAATTTTGGCCGGTCTTTTTTTACGCACCTTCAGCAACTCGCTGAGACTGCGGATGACAATAGGAGATGAACTTCAACTACCTCTTGTCGATCGTGTGGTTTGTATTGTGGATCGTCGCGATCATTGACTGCGCGAAAAGCAACAACCCCAACAAAGTCGTGTGGATTATCGTGATCATCCTGCTGCCGTTTCTCGGATCGATTCTGTACTTCTTGTTTGGTCGGAGTCGTTAGTGATGCCGCGTCGACTGGTAGGGCGAACCGTCCCGGTGAGCCGCGCTCGATCGGTGGAGCAAGCCGGCGGCTCCGCGGGACGCGTCGCCCTACCTGTCGGACCGGCTGCTCTTTTTCGCGACCAGCGCGAGTCGCGGGCATAGCCCGCCTTTTTGCTTCTACTCGTCGTTCCACGCCGTAGCGTGCGATCCGCACCGTTGTCTGCGGTGCGGCACAATTCACCACGATGTCCGAAGAAGCCGATTATCCCGAGCCGCCAACCGAGAAACCAGAGAAAGCACCTCCACCGGTCATTGATCGTTCCGTGTGGCCGAAGCCTTGGGCGCAGTTGAAATACTTTACGTTTCAACCCGCGATTTTTCCACGACTGCTCGGACAGGTTTCGTCGGATGCGAGGCCGGGGGATTTCGTCAACGTCTACGACAAAAACGGCAATCTCACCGGTGGCGGACTCTTCAATCCGCGCGCGAAGATTCCTCTGCGCGTGGTCTGTCACTCGACCGAGCCTGTCGTTGAATCGTATTTCGAGACCGCCATCCGACGCGCCGTCGCGCTTCGCCGTGATCTGTTCAAACTCGACGAAGTCACGGACGCATACCGGCTGATCAACTCAGACGGCGATGGGCTTAGCGGACTCATGATCGACCGGTACGGCGAGACGTTGATGTGTGAAGTTTATAGTCTCGGCATTGCGCAGCGCCTGCCGGCGTGGCTGCCGTTGTTGCACGAACTCGCGGGGACAAAGTTCGCGCGCGTTCACGTTGATCACGACCTCGGCAGTCTCGAGGGAATCAAGCCCTCCACGTTTAAAGAAACGAAAGCTGCGGCGCCGAGGCTCGTCAAAATTCGCGAGCACGGGGTGCGCTACGAGGTGGATTTTACTGAAGGTCACAAGACGGGTTTCTTCTGCGACCAGCGCGACAACCGCCGGGCGATTGCGCGCTTCACGAAAGACGCGCGCGTGCTCGATCTCTGCTGTTACACGGGAGGGTTTTCGCTCAACGCAAAAGTGACGGGCGGCGCGGCGGACGTGACCAGCGTTGACCTCGACGAAGCGGCGATTGCGCAGGCGAAGCGCAATGCGAATCTGAATCAGGCGCGCTTGAAATTCGTGCATGCCGACGCCTTTGCGTACGCGCGACAGATGCAGCAGAACGGGGAAAAGTGGGACGTTGTGGTGCTCGACCCGCCGAAATTTATTTTCACGCGCGAGGACCACGGAAATTGGGAAGGTCGGCAGAAATATGAAGATCTGAATTTGCTCGCGATCTCGCTGGTGAAGTCGGGCGGTATTTTTGTGACGTGCTCGTGCTCGGGCTTGCTGAGCCTGGAGGATTTCGAAGCGCACGTGATTAAAGCGGCGCACCGACAAAATCGCCGCCTGCAATTTTTCGATCGCACGGGGCCGGGCGTAGATCATCCCGTGTACTCGAATTGTCTGGAGAGCCGTTATCTGAAAGTGCTCTGGGCGCGAGTGGTGTGAGGTTCGAGCCGTTGAGATGAAACCAATCAATCTTCATCAAGCCTTTGCGCAGATCACGCGGCACTGGGATCCCCACATTGTCGGCGAGCTCAACGGGCAACACGTCAAATGTGTGAAGCTCAAAGGCG
>CBRAFL010000120.1:0-14370 GCA_967755055.1 uncultured bacterium | reverse complement strand
ATGAACTACTCGATGGAGGAATACGCGCGCGACGTCGTGTTCAACATCCGCGAAATCTGCACCGCGTCCGATGTCAAAGTACCCGATATCGTGAGCGAGTCCGGTCGCGCCATCGTCGCTCCGCACTCGTTGCTCGTCGTCGAGGTGTTCGAGCGCATCAACAAACGTGAATCGCTCGGCCAGCAGCACCAGCCAAAGGAAAAGCACAAGGTCGTGACCGATCTCGAGGTCATGTTGAAAAACAAGGGCAAGCTCGGCCGACTCGAGCGCTTCCACGACGCGATCCAGAAAAAGGAAGAGGCGTTTTCCCTCTTCAATCTCGGTTATCTCGATCTGGAAAATCGCGCCGCCGCTGAATCGCTGTTCTGGCAAATCTGCGAACAAATCGCCAAGGAAGGCCGCGACTCAGGCTATCAGCCCGAGGAGCTCCACGATCTGAATACGCTCCTGGCGGATCAGTACGTGTGCAACTTCTCCGTCTTCCAATCACTCCTGGATCACTGGGCCCTCAAGCAGCTTTTCCCGATCGCACCGCTGCACCGCCTGAACGAAAAGCCATCCGTTAACGCCATCCTCGTCGACATCACGTGCGATTCCGACGGCAAGATTTCCTCCTTCATCGATCTGCAGGACGTGAACGACTACATCACGTTGCACCCGCTCAACAACAAGCCGTACTACCTGGGAATCTTCCTCACCGGCGCGTATCAGGACATCATGGGCGACCTGCACAATCTCTTCGGGCGCGTGAACGAAGTGCACGTTTTCCTCGAAGACGACGAGCCGAACGGTTTCTACATTGAAGAGGCTTTGAGCGGCAGCCGGATCGCCGACGTGATCGAAGGCGTGCAATATCAGCAGGAAGATCTCTGCCGGAAAATGAAGGCTCAGATCGATGCCGCGACCCGCAAAGACATGGTGAAGCCGCGCGAAGGAGTCCGCCTCCTCGAACTCTACGAGAGCCAGATGCTCAACAAGACGTACCTGAATATTGAGCCGAAGAACGGTCGCAAGAAGCGCGCGAAGTAATCGTAAAGCTCGATCCGGTTGGGATGTAGGTTGCGCGCTTGTCGCGCCACGTTCCACCGTCGGCGAACTCAGCCGGGCAAGCCCGCCGCCATAATTCCTTCGCAGATTGGCACATCATCTGCCTGTAGCACGGCATGATCGACCACCGCCGGGTCACCGGTACCGAGCTCACCGGAATGTCCCGCAATTCGCCCGTAAAGCGTTATGCGAGCATCGTGAAAAACGCAGTGGAGGGCATCTTTCAATCGACGCCCAACGGCCAATATTTCTTCGTCAATCCCGCGCTCGCCCGTCTCTACGGCTACGAGTCACCCGTTGAGCTGCTGGAAAGCGTCACCGACATTTCGCAGAGCATCTATGTGGATCCATCAGTCCGCCAGCGCTTCAAGCAAATGATGGCCGAGCGCGGCGAAGTTCTGGGCCTCGAATATCAGGTGCGACGCAAGGACGGCGAAATTATTTGGATTTCCGAACACGCCCGCGCAGTCACCGAGGACAATGGTGAGGTGCTCTACTACGAAGGCTTCATCCAGGACATCACTCACCGAAAGCGAACGGAGGACGAGTTGCGCGCGGCGAAAGAAGCCGCAGAGGCCGCCAACGTCGCGAAAAGTCAGTTCCTCGCCGTAATGAGTCACGAAATCCGTACGCCCATGAACGGCGTGATCGGCATGGCCTCGTTGCTCCAGGATACCCAACTCACCCCGGAACAACGCGACTGCGTTACCACGATCAAGCAAAGCGGCGATGCGCTGCTCGCGATCATTAACGAAATTCTCGACTTCTCGAAAATCGAATCGGGCCGCCTGGAATTACTGAGCGCGCCGTTTGTGCTGCATGAGTGCATCGAGGGTGCATTGGATTTACTTGGGCAAAATGCGTCGGCTAAGGGCCTCAATCTGACCTCACATATTGACGAGGGAATTCCGTCCGCACTCTGCGGAGATGCCGGCCGTCTCCGGCAGATTCTCGTGAATCTCGTGGGTAACGCCGTCAAGTTTACCGCGGAAGGCGAGGTCGTCCTTTCTGTTCATCGCGATCTTTCACCAGCAACTTCACATCCACCATTTCACTCCACGTCAGCCAAACTCGCAGCGAACCGCGTGAGGTTGATCTTTGCGATCCGCGACACCGGCATCGGCATCGCACCAGAGGCAATCGGCCGCCTGTTTCAACCGTTCACCCAGGTCGATGCCTCGACCACCCGCCGGTATGGAGGAACCGGCCTCGGTCTCGCAGTCAGCAAGCGTCTGGTGAATTTGATGGGTGGTGAGTTGACCGTCGAAAGTGCACCCGGTCGCGGTTCGGTATTTCGTTTCAGCATCGAATTGGGTCGCGATGCGTCTCTGACGGATAGCCCCATTCCCACCGCTTATCCCGCACCGTTCAGCGAAAGCGTTTCTCCTCAAATCGCCGAGACCCAGAGAGCCCCGCATCCACAAAGTCCCTACCGAATTCTACTCGCCGAGGACAACCTCGTTAACCAAAAAGTCGCTCAGAAAATGCTGCGACAACTCGGCTATCGGGCGAACATCGTCGTTAATGGGCTCGAGGTGCTGGAGGCCGTTGCGTCACAATCCTACGACATCATTCTTCTGGATTTGCAGATGCCAGAAATGGACGGGCTTGAGGCCGCCAGGCGACTGCGCAGCAAAAGCGCTCGTGCCGGCATGCGTCCGTGGATTGTGGCGATTACCGCGAACGCGATGCCCGGCGACCGCGAACTTTGCCTGGCTGCCGGCATGGATGACTACATTACGAAACCAATTCGGCCCTCTGAGCTGGCCAGCGCCTTGGCGCGCGCCCGCCCTCATTTATCCGGGCAGCCGATGTGACTTTACCACGTAGGCAAATCCGCTTGCGGACGTCGCAACGTAGGCAGTCCGCTTGCGGACGCATCCGCGCGCTCGCAAGTGAGCAGCCTACATTTCAGAGTGGGAACCTGCCGTTACGGCAGCTTTGCCTGAACGATTTTACTCACCGCTGAAAAATCAATCAGGCCCGCCTCGGGATGCTTTTTCAGCAGGCCGATGACTTTGCCCATTTCCTTCTTCGACTGCGCGCCCGCTTCTGCGATGGCCTGGGTGACGAGAGCATCGAGCTTCGCCGCATCGAGTCCTTTCGGCAGATATTTTTCGAGTATCCGAATTTCCGCTTCGTTCGCGGTGATGAGATCCGTCCGTCCGCCTTTCGCGAATTCGGTATTCGCGTCCGCCAGATTTTTCACAGCCTTGCGCAACGTCGCGATCACGAGAGCGTCGTCGATCGGCTTCGAAGTATCCATTGCACTCCGCTGAATCGCCGCGTCGGCCGTGCGCAGCGCCAACGCGGTCGCCGCATCGCGCGCTTTCATCGCTACAATAATATCACCTCGGAGAGTTTCGTAAATCGTCGCCATAGTTCCGGCAGCGTGGCGAGTATCCACGCCGTGTCCAGCGTAGCGGCAGGCCTCCGTGCCTGTCCGGGATCGTGCGGAGGGACGGCTCGCCGCAGGCGAGCAAGCCTCTGGCGCATCCGTGTCTATTTCCGATCTCCGAACTCCGATCTTCGATCTCCGAAGCCGGCAGGCACGGAGGCCTGCCGCTACACGGAGTCAGCCCGGCGACGCTCGATCGCCGCAATAATCTCACGCGTCGCTCGTTCACCACTCGACAGCGCTCCGTGCACAGTGCCGAGTTCGAGCGGATCAGCCGTCGCCTCACCCGCAAAAAAAATCGTGCTGGCCACTGGCCGAGCAATTTCCCACGGCGCATTTTCATTTCCTGCGATCGAAAAACTGTAGGCGCCGCGCGTGAACGGATCCGTTGCCCAATCGTGTGTTCGCCAGTCGAGAATCGTTTTCGCGAGCGCGGTTTCCCGGCAACCGAGCAGCTTCGCAAACGTTCCCCTCGCCTCTTCGAAGATCTCTTTCGGCGGCCGTCCCGCCAACTTGAGCGCCGCCGGACCGCCCGTCCATCCAACGAGAATCGGACGCGGCGCCTCTGCCCACCACACCGGAAAAAATTCCTCGGCAGAATGCAAAAAGCCAAACGCACGTCCTGACTTCGCGCGCATTTCCGACGGCACAACTCCACGGCGCCACACGTCCGCTCGCATACGCAACACCACTCGCACCGCATGCCCAACCTCCAGTTTTCGCCATAGGCGCTGCTTCACCCGCAGCGCCGGATCAAAACGGATTCCGCCGACCTCACCAGCGCCCGCACGCAACACTCCCAAAGGCACGGTCACCAAAACCGCTCGCGCACGCCATCTCCCATGTCCCGCGAATACCATCACCTCTCCGCGCTTCCAGGCCACTCGTTGAACCACGGTGTTCAAGTGCAACCTCACGCGATTCGACGGCATCCGCCGTTCTAATACGCTCACAAGCTCGCCATAGCCGCGCGGGATCCGAAACTGCACTTCCTCCTCCTTGCTCGCCTCAAACAGCGTGTGCGCGCTCATCTGGGCCAGTGGCGCCCCTTGAAAACCTTTCACAAAGGTCTCAGCCAGTGTCCGGTCCGTTGCATCGATTTTGGAACCGTATGTTTTCAGCCAGCCGCCGAATGATTTTCGGTAACGCGGTCCGATGCGTTTCATCACCTCGTCGATCCGATCCCACGCGTCCGGCATCTTCCGTCGCCGGCCTTGCTCAATGAACCAGTGCTGTTCGCCTACCGCCCGCTTCGCGATGCGGCCGCTTCGCATCACGGATTCCAGCGCACGATTTCCTCCGTGAATAAATTCCGCGCCCAACTCGATCGGTCCCGGCCACCCCTCAGCTTGCTGCGTCAAAATTCGGCCGCCCACTCGGTCGCGGCCTTCCAGCAACACGACTCGTTTTCCTGCTCGAGCGAGTTCGCCAGCCGCTCGTAATCCAGCGACGCCCGAGCCGATCACAATCACATCCATCACCTCTTCGTTCAACTCCGCCAGGGCAGCCACGGTTCGAATTTCCGCTGCCGTAACTGCGAACAAGCAGAGTCGAAACGTCAGACCTAAGCCAACGCACTAACGCGAAAGTGATGGGCTATCGCGCGGGTCAATCGAATCTTCTTCGACGCCCGACGACGAAATCTCACCAAGCAAAAAGTTGCAGCGCGCCTGACAATAACGGCAGGTCTCCCCGCAAATTCGGCAGTGGTCATGCATCGACGCGTGGTGTTCGCATTCTTCTGCGCAGAGCTGGCAGGCGAGTGCGCACGCATGGAGTTGGGCATGGACGACTTCGTTTGGCGTCTCAGTTTGTCGGATGATTAACCGCGCTGTCGCCGCGCAAACATCCGCGCAATCCAGATCGGTGCGGATGCAACGCCGCAGCGAACCCAAATCGGGCCCCTCGGCCAGACACGCATCGGCACAGGACGTACACACCTGCGCACAGAGTGAGAGAGCTGCGACGACATCAGCGTAATCTTTTGTGTGTTGACGATCTGCCCGAGGATGATGCCGCAACATCGTTTCAAAGATATTCATAATGTAAGTGCGTTTCGTCGCAGGACCTCTGCGGCAAACGAAGATGCAAAGATAGCGCTGTATTCCATCGGCCGCCATGGGGCGATTTCCGGTCAATGCCGCAGGACCAATCCGCTGAAGGGACTCACTCAGCTGCCCTTCCGGATCCCACGTAATCCCGCGATAACATGGGGTTCCTCTGCCAATGAAGTACCCGAAACGAAAAAAAATTGCACCGAACTCAACCGGACGACGACGCAACCAAAAGCGCGTACGTTCGCGTCATGAAATCGAATACGTCATTCCGCATTGTCCCGCTCACCTCCGATTTCGTCGCGCGCATCCGCCGCACGATGACCGACGACTTCGGCCATTCGCTTCGAGTCACGACGAGCTCTGATCGGAATCCGTGTCGGTTCACGCTTCAGCTCACTTCGCCCGGCGAAGAACTGATTTTGTTGAGCTATAGTCCATTCACCCGAGATCATCCGTATCGCGAAGTCGGCCCCATTTTCATCCGTCGCGACGGAGACGTTGGATATGCGAATCTTCACCGATTTCCTCCCGAACTCGATCCGACGACGCGTGTTTTTCGGGCCTACAGCGTGGCCGAGGAAATTGTGGATGCTCGCGTCGGCACCCCTAAACCCGAAGCGCTCATCGCCGAGCTATTTGGGAATCCAATCGTCAACTGCATTCACGTCCGCTCCCTGACCCATGGTTGCTTCACTTTCAAAATCGAACGAGCCTGACTCCGTGGACTCACCTTCCCGCCCACCTCGTCTCTCGCCTGCGCGCATGTATGCCCGCGTACTCGCCGGCGACTCAACGTGGAACGGCCGGTTCTTCACCGGCGTGCTCACCACGGGAATTTACTGCCTGCCGTCCTGCAAAGCGCGGAAACCGAAATTGGAAAACGTCCGGTTCTTCGCGAGTTGCGAAGCGGCGCGCGCCGCTGGTTTGCGCCCGTGCAAAAAATGCCATCCCGACGATTTCGCGCGCGGAGCGGATCCCGTTCTTGAAACCATCGAAACGCTCGTGAACGAAATTCGCACGAGCCCAGCGAACTTCCGCGACGGTCGCGCCGTGGTAAAACGATCGGGCTTCGGCGCGACCCGCGCGTTCGAACTTTTTCGACAACACTATCACACCACGCCCGCCGACCTTCTCCTGCGCGCACGTCTCGACACTGCCAAAAAACAACTGCTCATCAGCGACGCAGCGCTAACCGCCGTCGCATTCAGCACGGGTTTCGAATCGCTTTCCACGTTTCACGAAAACTTCCGCCGGCTGAATGGCCTGACGCCCGTCGCCTATCGCGCGCTGCGCAACGCCACGTCGTTCACCCTTTCGCTACCTGACGGCTATCTTCTACCCTATCTTCGGCGCGCTCTGAGTCGCGATATCCACAGCGTCACCGAGCGTCTTGCCGGCGACACCTACACGGCCGCCGTGCAACTTGGCAACGGTCCGGCCATTCTTAAACTCCAGCTCGCGCCCACTGAAATTCAAGTCGAAGTCATCGCCGCGTCCGAGCCTTCCGTCTCCACAACCCACGCGCATCCGCGAAACGGAGACGCTGCGTCCCTCTCACTCGGCCCCGAAGCTCACGCACTCGTAATCGGGCTTCTCGGTCTCGACGAGGATGCGGCAGCCTTCGCCCGCCTCGCACGAAAGCTTGGCCTCGCACGACTCGTCGCGGGCCGTCCGGAATTCCGCATCAGTCGCACGCCATCGGTGTTCGACGGGGTGCTCTGGGCAATCATCGGCCAGCAAATCAATTTCACCTTTGCCTGCCTGCTCAAGCGTCGCCTGATCGAACGAGCCGGCACGCCACTGAGCGACGGACTTTACGCGCCGCCTTTGCCCGCCGCGGTCGCGAACCTCGAGGTCGCCGATCTTCTGCCGCTCCAGTTCTCCCGGCAAAAAGCCGCTTATGTCATCGCGACCGCACGTTTGATCACCACGGGGAAATTGGAACTCGATAAGCTCGCTCTGATGTCCGCCACCCGAGTAGAGCGGACGCTGCTCGCGATCCGCGGACTCGGGCCCTGGTCCGTCAACTACCTGATGATGCGTGCCCTCGGCTTCGCCGATTGCGTACCTCTCGGAGACACCGGCGTCACCAGCGGACTTCAATCGTTGCTCAAACTTGAGGAACGCCCCGACGTCGACGCGACACGCCGATTGATGGCGATGTTTTCACCGTATCGCAGCCTCGCCACGGCGCATCTGTGGCAGTTTAATCAACCCTTCCCCTCTTAATTTTATCATCCTCGAGCCGGTCGACCGCATCAATCCCGCTGGATTGTTTCGCCGTCCTCCTCGCGATGAACGAAAGGAAATATGAGACAATTCTACGACACCTTCACCACTCCCATTGGCGAGTTCTCTGTCGCGCTAGCCGCCGACGGCTCCGTCATCGCCACCGCGTTTGGCGGACTGATGGAACTTCGAGAACGTTTCACGCCCGACGAAGTAATCCACGATCCCGTGCGCGCCGCCGATGTGCGTCGGGAGGTCACGGAATATTTTTCCGGCAAACGTCGTCAGTTTACAGTGCCGCTTTCAGCCAGCGGCACGATGTTTCAACAACAGGTTTGGGCCGCACTGCGTCGGATTCCGTTTGGCAAGACGCTTAGCTATGGCGAACTCGCCGCCGACCTTGGAAAGCCCGATGCGTCACGCGCCGTCGGTCGCGCCAACGCCACCAATCCGATCTGCCTCATTGTCCCGTGCCACCGCGTGATCGGCGCCGACGGATCGCTGACCGGCTTCGCGTTTGGCGAAGACATCAAGCGTCGCCTACTCGAGCACGAAGGCGTGCTGGCCGCAGCGTAACAGTGCTCAGGAACGTTTGTAATCGTGGCTGCGAGCGTGAGCGAGTGGTTTTTCGCGATCCTGAATCACGCGAATCACTCGTCTTCACGTTGAAATAAAAAAACGCCGCCGAAAATCGGCGGCGTGAAATTGTTCAGGGCACTCGCGAAGCGCGCTTACTTCTTCGCTGGCGGACGGCGGAATTCCTTGTGATTGGATTTCTGCAATTTGCCCAGTTCCTCGACGGACTTTGCGGCTTCGTCATTCTTGCCCGCCTTCAACGCGGCCTCGAGCACGTCGAGTTCCGCGAGAAATTCCTTCATCTTGGAATGGTACTCGGTCACGAATTTCTCCTGGGCGTCCGCCGGCACGTCCTCTTTTTTTGCGGGCTCGAGTTTGACGGCCTCGCTCGCGTTTTCGCGGATGATTGCGACCTGCGCGAGCGAGTCCTCGTTCTTGGTGGCATCGGACACCTCGCGGCGTAACTTTTTATAGGCCCGGCTGATCTTCTCCATCTTTTTGCCAAGTTCGGTTTCAGGCTCTTTCTCAGCACCAGCAGGTGGTTCCTTGGGACCGTCTTGAGCAAAAAGACCCGGCCCGAAGGCCAAGCCGAATAGGAGGGATAACAATGAGAGGCGGATTTTCATGGTTTCGACAAAAACGTGAGCGGAATTTACGCCAAAACGGAATCGATCCGCGCCGAAGTGCGCACATCGTTTCCTTCTGGACCTCGAACCAAGACGCGAGCGGAACCAAAAGGAGACAAAAAAAGGTGTCAGCCTTATGCAAAAAACATTCCGCCTCGCTCACCTAACCACGCTCGTCGGTTCACGCCTAATTCCACATATTACGTAATACGTAATATGCGGAATTGGGCATCGGGCTCCGCCCCGTACTCCATTTTTCAATGACGCACTGTTGCGTCGTCCGGTGGCCGCGCGGTCATCGCTTCGTGCAAACGCACAACGAATCGTTTGAGCTTCTCCGGGTCCTTCACGCCCGGCGCGGCTTCAACTCCGCTACTCACATCAACGAAACGCGCGCCGCTCGCACGAACAGCGTCGCCGATATTATCGGCGTTGAGTCCTCCAGCGAGAATCCAGAAATTATGCGTATGTGCCGCTTGGTGACGGGCGAACTTGGGCCAGTCGCCGGTCTTGCCTGATCCGCCAAAACCTTCCGCATGAAACGTGTCGAGCAGGATGAACTTCGCAACTGCAAGCGCAGCCGGTGAAACATCCGCCGCAGGCGGCAGTTTTGGCGCGAGCCACAGATGTTTTTCTCCGACCAGTCGAGACCATGCGGTCAACTGCTCGTCTGGCGTCTCCGGTCGAAAATGAATTTGGAAATAGTCGAACCCCTCATCACGCATCGCCGAAAGCGTATCGAGCGAGGGCTCCACGGAGACCGCGACTTTGCGCCGCTCCGGTAGGCGCGGCGCCATCGCGTGGTATTGCGCGATCGAGATCTTGCGCGGCGATTCCGGATGGAAAATAAATCCGAGGTAATCCGCCCCACAGCGATCGGCGAACTCTGCATCGACCAGCGAGGTCAGCCCGCAGATCTTCAATCGAACCCCATCGATCATGATGCCATCCTCGTCGTACCCGGTGGTGAAAAATTCTTTCGGAAAGTAAACGCCTCCGCGGTAGGCCCCTTCGCCTCAAGCAGCGCGAGTCGCGTTTTGGCTTCCTGGACCGTTGGCGTGTGCCCCACCGGAATCCACCAGAGCGCGAGATAAGCACCGTCATAACTCTCAAACCACGCCTGGCGGCGGGCAAAGAATTCCCCATGGGCGCTGCGATAAACATAACTCTGCAACCCCGCGAGGTCGGTCCACACGGATAAATTTACCAGCACCAGCGGATCGGGAAACGCGTGAATCGACGTGGCGTCACCACTGTCATCCTTCAAGCGCCACACAAAGCCGGGATTCGCTTCCGCCAGCGCATTAATCTCCACGAGCGCCGCCTTAAACTCGGCCATGATGGGATCATCCATCGACGCCTTCGTACGCCCGATGTTCACCTGCGCGAGATGCCATCCGCTCGTCATGCTCATCCTTTGAAGGAATTGATCGCGTTGATCACGTATTCGACCTGCGCATCGGTGAGCTCCGGAAAGATGGGCAGACTCATGCAGGTCTCCGCCGCCTTCTCCGCGATCGGAAACGACCCTTTGCCGCAGCCGAGTTCAGCGTAACATTTTTGCAGATGCAGCGGCACCGGATAAATCAAATCCGTGCCCACCTCATTCTTCGCCAGATATTCGCGCAATGCATCACGACGCGGGTGACGAATCGTGAACTGGTGAAACACTGATTTCCCATAGGCGGGCTGGTCCGGCAGTCGCACGCCCGCAAGTTTGATCCCCTCGAAATAACGCGCCGCGATTTCCTGCCGGCGCGCCGTCCACGCCGCGAGGTGCGGCAGCTTCACGTTGAGCAGCGCACCTTGAAATCCATCCATCCGGAAATTTCCGCCGACGATGTCGTGATAGTAACGGCGATCGGAGCCGTGCACGCGAATGTGACGCGCCTGCGTCTGAACGTCTTCCCGCCGCGAGACAAACGCGCCGCCTTCACCACATCCGCCGAGATTTTTCGTCGGATAAAAACTAAACGTGCCGACGTCGCCGAGAATTCCCACCGGTGTGCCGCGATAGCGCGCACCGACCGCCTGCGCGCAATCTTCGATGACGAAAAGATTGTGCTTCTTCGCGATGGCCAGGATTTCGTCCATCCGCACTGGCTGACCAAATAGGTGAACGACGATGATGCCTTTCGTCTTCGGTGTGATCGCCGCCTCGATTTTATCCGGATCGAGATTAAATGTCCCCTCCTCCACGTCCACGAACCGCGGCGTGGCACCCACATAGCTCACGCCCCACACGGTCGAAATAAACGTGAACGGCGGCGCGATCACTTCATCGCCGGGTCCAAACCCCGCAATCATGCACGCGACATGCAACGGCGATGTCCCGCTATTCATCCCCAACGCGCGCGGATAGCCGAGCGTCGACGCGAACGCTTTCTCAAAATCCTCCACGTCCTTGCCGAGACAAAAACGGGTGGCGTCGTAGGTCGCAGCCAACGCTGCGAGCGCCGGCTCGCGCAGCGCGCGATGTTGGAGTGAAAGATCGAGGAACGGCACCTTCATGAGAGAGCCCACGGATACACGGAATACACGGAAAGAAAACTCTCCGTTTCAGAGTCTTTCAACGACCCAGCTTTTTCACGAGCGCATCCACCAAACTATCCAAGCTCGGTTCCTTCGCGGTGAAATCGATCGGGATACCAGCAGTCTTCATCGTTTCGCTTGTTTGCGGCCCGATGCTGCCGGCGATTGGCCGCTTCGCTCCAGGAGCCAGCGTGAGCGCCGCGGCCTGATCGACGAACGATTGCGCCGCCGACGAGCTCGCAAAAAGAATGGCGTCCGCACCTCGCGCGCGAAAATCCGCCGCGGCGGAATCATTGGTCAGATCAGTTTTTTCTGTCTGATACACTTGCAGCTGATCCACGATCGCACCCGCCGCCTCCAGCTTATCGATCAAATTATCGCGGTTCAGATTGCCCGTGATCACCACAATCTTCGCGCTGTCGAGGCTGCCCGTTTCAATCAGTGCGTCAGCGAGCGCATCGGCGGTCGCGATCTTCGGCTGACACTCGACTTTCACGTGAAACTGCCGAATCGCCGCCGCAGTGGAATCGCCGATACACGCGAAACGGAGCAGGCCCAGCGAGCGGATGTCGTCGAACACGCGCAGACATTCCTCAAAAAAATAGCGGACGCCATTCGCACTCGTGAACACGATCCAGTCGTAACTTCCCAGTTCAAGCAGCACGTCTGCTAGCGATTGTAGCACGACGCTTTTGGAAATGTGGATCAACGGCAGTTCGACGACCTCAGCGCCGAGTTTCGAAAGTTTTGCAGCGAGTTCCGAGCTTTGTTCGCGCGCGCGAGTGACTGCGATGCGGCGCCCGGAGAGAGTGAGATTGCCATCTGCCATAATAATAAAAGGTACAGCAGTCATCGCGACCGCCAATTTCTAATGAGGCGGCGATCGAACGATCGCTGTTACCTCAGTCCGAGTTGTTTGAGAATCCGATCCGCCGTTTCGCGCGGCGCCGCGAAATCAGCTTCCGTCAGTGGCAGGCTGTGCCGGCCAATCTGTTCGTGATAAAAATGAAGAACGCCCGCCGTCGCATGTGCTCCAAACGCCGTGTGACATCCGACCCCGAGCGCAGATTGAAAGGCCCGCTCGAGTCCCACCGCGCGCGCCGTTGCCGAGTCGAACACCGCCGCGAAACGATCAACATCGGCGGCGCGACATTGCACCGCGATCGCGCCCTGCCCCACGGCCGGAACCATGTCCTGCAAGCCAAGCGCGTGAAACTCGACGCCCGGCCAGTTCCCGATGCCAAGGCGATTGAGCCCTGCCGCGGCGAGAATCGTTCCATCCGCGACGTGTTGTTCGCCGATTTTGCGCAGACGCGTGTCCACGTTTCCCCTGATCTCCGTGAAACTGATTCCCGGATACAGCAGCGAAATCTGCAACCGGCGGCGTGGACTTCCCGTCGCGATCGTCCTCGGAGCACCGACTCCGGAGCGAAGCACGAGGACATCGTGTGCATCCGCGCGCGGGAGATAGCCGCCGATCGCGAGACCAGCCGGCATATCACCGGGCAGATCCTTCGTGCTGTGCACCGCCACATCCGCCTCGCCTCGCAGGACCGCGCCTTCGAGTTCGCTCGTGAACAATCCCTTGCCACCTTTCTCCTCAAGCGACCACTCCGCCTGCTGGTCGCCCGTGGTGACGATCTTCAGCAGCTCCGTCTCGATGCCCAACGCCGCTCGCAAATGCGCCGCCACCATCTCCGTCTGACGGAGCGCAAGCGGACTCTTCCGGGTGGCGAGGACGAGTTTTTTCATCTGAGAAAAGTAGGTGGCGCTTGCCGCGCCACGTTGCGCGACGAGCGCGCCACCTACAGCAACCTCAGTACGCCGCCTGCACGCCCTTGATGTGCTTCTTCGCCATCCAGGGCATCATGCTGCGGAGGTACACGCCGGTCTTTTCGATCGGGTGCTTCTCTCCCTTTTTCAGCAGCGCGTTATAATTCTTCAAGCCGCCCTTGTATTCCTTCACCCACTCCTTGGTGAACTTGCCGGACTGGATCTCTTTGAGGATCTTCTTCATCTCGGCTTTGGTTTTCTTGTTCACGACGCGAGGACCGCGCGTGATGTCGCCGTACTTGGCGGTTTCAGAAATGGAGAAACGCATGCCCGCGATGCCGCTCTCGTACATGAGATCGCAGATGAGCTTCAACTCGTGGAGACACTCGAAGTACGCCATCTCGGGCTGGTAACCCGCCTCGACGAGCGTTTCGAAGCCGGCTTGCACGAGCGCGCTGGCGCCACCGCACAACACCGCTTGTTCGCCGAACAAATCTGTCTCGGTCTCTTCTTTGAAAGAAGTTTGGAGCACGCCGGCGCGCGTTGAACCGATGCCCTTCGCCCAGGCGAGCGCCTGCTTCTTCGCGGTTTTGGATTTGTCCTGCGCAACAGCGATGAGCGCTGGCATGCCTTTGCCTTCAGCGTAGAGACGGCGAACCATGTGGCCAGGGCCCTTTGGCGCGACCATGATGCAATCGATGTCCTTGTGCAGCTTGATCAAGCTGAAGTGAACCGACAGACCGTGCGAAAAGAGCAGTGTTTTGCCCTTCTTCAGATTCGGCAAAATATCCGTCTCGTAAACATCCGCCTGCTTCATGTCCGGCAAACCGACCATGATCACATCGGCGCGACGAACAGCTTCGGCCGCATCGAAGACTTCAAACCCGTGCTGCTCGGCAACCTCTTTGGATTTCGAGCCAGGATAAAGGCCGATGATGACCTTGCAGCCGCTGTCCTTGAGGTTCAGCGCGTGGGCGTGGCCCTGTGAACCGTAGCCAAGAATGGCCAGCGTCTTATTGGTGAAAATGCCGAGGTCGGCGTCTTTGTCGGTGTAGACTTTTGCGGGCATGGTAAATTATTTCGGAGTTGGGAAATCTGAATCGGAGATCGGGGTTCGGAGATCGGAGATCGG
>CBRAFL010000119.1:0-14400 GCA_967755055.1 uncultured bacterium | reverse complement strand
CCATCGAGATTAAGTACGGTCCAATTGCCTTTGGACCGTACTTAATCTCGATGGCAAGGTCGACAACGAGGGCGCAGAAATCCTGCGGAGCAAACTCATTCCCCTCATGAAAGGCGGAGAAATCGCGCTCGATTTTTCGAAGGTGGAATATGTGGCAAGTTCTGGTTTCCGCGTGCTGATGCTGGCTCTTCGCGAGCAAACCGCCCGTGGCGGACGCCTCCTGGTGGGGAGCATGACAGAGGATGTTCGACGCTACTTCGAAGTGGCGGGCCTCAGCAGCTATTTTAAAGTCGTTCCAGATATTTACGGCGTCATCAACGCGAGCTGAGTAACTCGGTCCGTCGCCGTGGGATCTTAACTCCTATAGTTCGGCAAGGTCTGCCGAACCTTCCAAAGACCGCGATTATTCATGCCGAAGATTTTGCTCGTCGAAGATAATGAGATGAATCGCGACATGCTCTCCCGTCGACTTGTGCGCCGGGGGTTTGAGGTGCTCATCGCAGTCGACGGCCGACAGGGTATTGATTTGGCGAATACGTCCGACCCCGACCTGGTCCTCATGGACATGAGTTTGCCAGTCGTTGATGGGTGGCAGGCCGCGGCGCAAATCAAGGCCGCGGAGAAGACCAGGAACATTCCCGTAATCGCGCTTACCGCGCACGCAATGACCGGCGATCGGGAACGCGCCCTCGCGGCCGGATGCGACGACTACGACACCAAGCCAATCGAGCTGGATCGCCTGTTGAAAAAGATTGATGCGCTGCTCACTCCGCGGCCTTCGCCTTAGTTCGCGCGCGGCTGCGTTTCCTGACCCTAGCCACGCCCTGATATGTCCAACTCCAGTTTTCCCGATTTTCGTTCGCTCGCTCAGTTGCGCCATGATTTGCGCACGCCTCTGAATCAGATCATCGGGTTTAGTGAACTGCTGCTGGAAGATACACCAGAGGTACATCACGGAGATCTGAATAAAATCCTTTTCGCAGGCCAAACGCTGCTGGGGCTCATCGATCAAAATTTGACTGAGACACGGATTCAACCCGAGGGCGCGTCCCCGGCGATCGCTCCGCATTCGCATACCTTCCATCCTTATCCCAAAGCGAAGCCGCCGAGCCGCCCGGCCCAGGTAGCAGCTGTCTGTGGGCGTATTCTCGTGGTGGATGATGAACCGGCGAACGGGGAAATCGTCGCGCGAATGCTGCGGCGCCACGGGCACAGGGTGGAACTTTCGTTCGATGGTGCTCACGCGCTCGCGCGGCTTCGTTCGGAGAGTTTCGATCTGGTGCTGCTCGACTTGATGATGCCGGGCTTCGGAGGCGACCGCGTCCTTCGAGAGGTCAAAGGCGATCCCAAGCTGCGGCATCTTCCCATCATCATGATCTCGGCATTGGACGAACAGGAGCGGGTGATCGACTGCATCGAATCAGGGGCCGAAGACTACCTGCCCAAACCGTTTAATCCGACGCTGCTGCATGCCCGCATCAGCGCGAACCTCGAAAAGAAAAATTTCCGCGACCAGGAGCAGTCGTACCTGAACACGATCGAGCAAACGCAGCGTCGGTTGAAAACGGAACTTGCAGAGGCCGAGAATTACATCCGATCGATTCTGCCTCCGCCGTGTTCGACCCCGATCGACGTGGATTGGCGCCTGATTCCTTCGACTGAGCTCGGTGGCGATTCATTCGGTTATCATCAAATCGATGAGGATCATTTCGCGTTCTATCTGCTCGACGTGTGCGGGCACGGGGTCGGAGCTGCGCTGCTTTCCGTCGCCGTGGCCAACGTCCTTCGCAGTTCCGCCCTGCACGGAATCGAGTTTCGAGATCCGGGCGCGGTGCTCAGTGCATTGAGTGAAGCTTTCCCGATGGAGAAGCAAAACTTCATGTACTTCACGATTTGGTACGCCGTTTTCCATGTACCCACCAGAACATTACGGTACGCCGCCGCCGGCCATCCGCCGGCGTTGCTCGTGGCTTCCGACGCGAATGGGCGAAACCTGGTCGAACCACTCGATTCGGAGGGCCCCGTCGTAGGCGCTATTCCCGGCGTGAAGTATGAAACCAGGGAGCGTCGCATTCCGGGTAAGTGCCGGGTCTACCTGGTGAGCGATGGTACGTTTGAAATCAAACGGCCCGATGGAACGATGTGGCCGTTTCCGGAATTTATGTCGTTCTTCGTCGAGCCAGTGCCGCCGGGCGAGTCCGAACTCGATCGGCTTTTTGCCCACGTGAAAGCCCTTCACGGAGCCGGTCCACTGGACGACGATTTTTCCATTCTTCGAGTGCAATTTTGAAGATCCTGCCGAAGTCACGTCCGCTTCGCATCGGCTTTTTCCGCTTTGCGGTTGAAAGCCTGGCGTGGCGCTTTGGTTTCACCATCGGATCCGCGACGGCGGCCATTGTTGTCGCGATGGTTTGGGTACACTACCGTGCGAGCCGCGAGGAGCTCATTGCCCAAGCTCACGATCAAGCGCTGAAGCATGTTCAGGTGGCGGCTGGATATGTCGACGAAACGGTGGGGCATGTGGCCGCGATCTCGCGGGCTCTGGCCGCGAACGAAGAGGCACGAGGCGCGGAGGGTGCGGATGCGTCACTCGAGTCTTTTCTGGTCAATCTCCTCTCCTCGGCGCCCGCTGAGGAAGTGTACAGCTGCTCGGTGGCGTTTGATGCCCAGGACTGGCACGCACCTGCCGCATTTCGGCGGGTGGACCGCAAGAGTTTGCCGCGGATGTTGCCCGCGACTTCGGATTTTCACGGAGACGAAAATGATTGGTTCAACGGCCCTAAACGACTGCGACAACTCCACGTTTCCGAACCGTACTTCGATCGTGACGGGTCTCGTCTGACCATGGTCAGCGTTAGCTATCCAATCGTGGGGAAAGGTGGGCGTTTTGTTGGTTCCGCCTCTGCGAATATGGAGCTGTCGCAGATTCACGATCTGGTGCAGCGAGTGCGGCTTCGATCGGAAGCGGACACGCCTGGGGTGAATCACGACTACGCTTTTCTCGTGAGTCGAACGGGCCGGATCATTTCACACCCGAACGCCAGCTTGCTCGTGCGCGAGGGATCGTCTGGCACGGACGTCACGGCACTTCCCGAAGGTAATATCATCCGCGCCGCACTCAGCGGAGCCAAGACGATCGGCGAAGGGGAAGATCAACGCATGATCTTCTGGGCGTTTGCGCCGGTGACCGGATGGAGGGTCGCACTCAGCGTCCCGACCCGAATGATCCTGGCCCCAGTGCGCCGGCTCGCGCTCCGTTCGGCGGCGATCGGGGGCGCGGGATTGCTGGTCATTTTGGGTATCGTCGCAGCGACTGCGCGCGGCTTTACGCGCCCACTTAACCGACTCCGCGTAGCTTCCGAGAACATCGAGGACGGTCATTATAGTGTGGATACGCTGGACGGTGCAGCGGCGGGCCATGACGAACTGGCGCGGCTGGCCCGCAGCTTTCAACGAATGTCCCACGAGATTCAGAACCGTGAGGGACGACTGGCCGAGCTGAATGCCAACTTGGAGCGAACGGTCGAGGAGCGCACGTCGGCGCTGACCGCGGCCGAGGCTGAGGCGCGCAAGCTCGCTCTCGTTGCCAGTCTCACTCATAACGGCGTCGTGATCGTCAGTCCGGCGGGACAGGTCGAGTGGGTGAACGAAGGTTTTTCAAGGCTCACTGGATTCAAGACGAGTGAAGCCGTCGGCAAGACGGTCGACGACCTGCTTTTCCCGGCCGACACACCGGTGGAGATTCTCGCGGAAAAAGTTCATGGGATGCAGCGAAGTCGGCCGTTCCAACTCGAAGTACTGCTGTCTCATGAGGAATCGGGCAAAAAGATCTGGCTCTATATCGACGCCCAGCCAGTGCTGGGAGACGCAGGTCAATTGGCGCGTTTCTTCATGATTCTCGTCGACATCACGAAACGAAAAAAGGCCGAGGAGGATGCGCGTGCCGCGCGCCAGGCGGCTGAGGATGCGAACCGCACGAAGAGTGCCTTCCTGGCTAACATGAGCCACGAACTCCGGACGCCGATGAACGCAATCATCGGTTACAGCGAGATGCTGGTCGAAGACGCGCTCGATTCTGGCGATCAGAGTCTGGTCGCCGACCTCGAAAAAATTCACTCCGCGGGAAAGCATTTGCTCGGACTAATCAACGACGTGCTGGACCTGTCGAAGATCGAAGCTGGCAAGATGACACTCTACCTCGAGGAGTTTTCTGTCACCGAAATGATGCGAGAGGTCGTTGCGACGATTCAGCCGTTGGTCGAAAAGAACAAAAATATAATCGCGGTCGAGGCTCCTCCAGAAGCCTGTTTGATGACGGCGGACGTTACCAAAGTCCGCCAGCTGCTCTTTAATTTGTTGAGCAACGCCGCGAAATTTACGCACGAGGGCCGAATCACGCTGACACTAGAGCCACACATCAAGGATGGCGGCAGGTGGTATGCGTTCAAGGTCCGGGATACGGGTATCGGCATGACGGAACAGCAGCTCTCAAAAATGTTTCAGGCGTTCGTCCAGGCCGACGCATCAACGACTCGAAAGTATGGTGGTACAGGATTGGGTCTGACGATCAGTCGGAATTTCTGTCAGCTCATGGGTGGCGATATTACAGTCGAGAGCGAACTTGGAAAGGGCACTGTATTCACGGCGATCCTACCGGAGCGCGTCCACGAACAACGGGACACAGCTGCACCTTTTCCGGTGGCGGAGCACTCCCCCCAGCCGCCAATCCAACCGGTGGTGGAGTCGTTGCAGACGCCTGCGCCTCTCGTGCTCGCAGTTGACGACGACCCCGCGATGCTGGAACTTTTGAGCCGCAACTTGACGCGCGAAGGATACGCCGTTCGCACCGCGAAGAACGGTCGCGAAGCCCTCGAACTCGCGCAGAGCCTGCAGCCACAGCTCGTCACACTCGACGTGATGATGCCGAGCATGGATGGCTGGGCCGTTTTGACTTCGCTCAAGGCCGATCTAAAGACGCGCGAAATTCCTGTGGTCGTGGTGTCCATGGTCGACGACAAAGGCCTCGGGCTAAGTCTTGGCGCTGCGGATTACCTGACCAAGCCGATTGATCGCGGACAACTCGTCGCCATTCTGGAAAAGCATGCGCCTCGGCATACGCGTCCCGTCGCATTAATCGTGGACGACCTGGCGGAAAATCGGCAGCTCCTCGCGCGTGCAGTGGGGACCGAGGGTTGGACGATTCTCGAGGCGGAAAACGGGCGCGTCGGTCTCAAGTTGTTCGAAGAATTTAAACCGAATCTCATCTTGCTCGATCTCATGATGCCGGAGATGGACGGTTTTGAATTTTTGCGTGAACTCCGCAAGCGCGACGATGGACGCACGGTGCCGGTGGTGGTCGCGACCGCGAAGGATCTCACACCGGCGGAACGTGAGGAGCTGAGACGTACGGTGCAGAATTGCGTGGAGAAGGGGGCTCGCGTCACCCACGAAACCTTTTTCGATGACGTGCGACGCGCGATTAATAAAACGAATCCAGACGCCGGAAACGAAAGCTCAATCCAACCCGCCACCGCCGAAAGTCCCTCGTCCGCAGCCGACGCGTAATCGAAGTCTGTCGCTCGTGATGCGGATTACAGCGTGTTGTCGTTCGTCAGGAAAACGCGGCGAGGATCAGCGATCGTTTTTGAGGAGAGAAGCCAAACGTAATGGCGAGTCTGAGAGTCTGATTTGAGCGCGGTTCGGGCGAAGATTAAGAATTCACCCTTCAGGCGGTGGGTAAGAGAGAAGCGCCCTTCATTGTCCGTTTTTGCCACCGCAGTGGGAGCGGGAAGCTGGTCCCATTTGGAGAACGCGAGCGCCTGCTGGTCATTCACCGCTTGCGTCACCGCGGCCAAATCGTGGTGGGACTCAGCCTGCTTTTTGATCTCATCGATTTCCATCCAGCGCGGATTCACCCGCTGCTCGATTTCGTCGACGACCTTGCTGAATTCATTTGCTGGGTACACCAGGATCTTAACCTGAGCGAGTCCGTGCTGCTGATCCCCGGCGGAGACGAAGCACCGTCCATTGATCAGAACTTCCCCGGGAGCTTTCGCCCGGGTGTCAGCCGCGGGGTCCAGGCTCTCGATCGGCTGACGCTTCGCGGATGAGTTCGCGGTTGCTGCGGCGATTTGTGATGCGGCGGCGGCCCTGACGTTTTCTGGAAGAAGCGAGTAGGCGGCTTGGACCAAACCACCGTCATACTTGATCAGGACTCCGGATGCGCTGAACGTCCTTAGCTCGGCGTGCGGAAAGGCGCGGCCATCCGACAAAACAATCTCAGGAAAAACGAGAGGTGTCGGTCGGTCCGCCGCCCGAGTCAACGTCACCAAGACCACTGCAATCGAGATCATTCGCCAAAGCCGGAAACGCATCGCGCGAGAAGAAAGAATTTCCGAAAGAAGGCGAGCCGACGAACGACCGAATGCAAAGAATCAAGATGGTTCCGACGCCCCGGTTGCGATGACGATCGTGTCGGCAACCGACTCGGGAGTTTGGGGGATGGGCGCGGGCACGGGGAATCCCGCCGCAGTCGCTTGCTGCTCAAGACCGGCCGCTGCATCTCGCGTCACGCGTTTTGAGTGGGAGCGTTTCGTTTTCGTTTCCGGAACGGTCCGTTTCGATTTCTTTGTCCCGGGCTTTTTTGGTTTATCCTTCGCCGCAGCGAAGGTCGCGCTCCGCAACTCGCGCTTGAGTTTCTTGATTAGCTTGCGGGCTTCTTTCGCTGCTCGCTTGGCCTGCTTGAATTTTTTCCGCGTGATTTTGAGTTCTGCTTTCGCGGTGCTCGCTTCCCGCCGGGTGGCGTCACGGTGCTTGAGCGCAGCAGAAATCTGGTGGGCGATAGCTCGGCCGGCTGCATCCGCGTCAATGAGGCCGCTCGGTTTACGATGGCGATTCATCTTTGAGCAAATTTCGTTAAGGGGGATGAGGTTGGGGAGACGGTGACGATCACGTTACGATTTTGCACCACCCTCTGGCAAACGCGGAAATGTTACATTTCGCACGTGATTCGGCCGCCATCTGGAACGGGAGGATGAAATCGGTCCGGACTCGGGGAGTCTCTCTCGTTCACATGAGGGTGCTGTATCCAAATAAAAAGGCCGCCCATTGCAGGGCGGCCTTTCAACACCTAACACCAATTGAACCTTAAGAACATCGTTGGGGGAGACGCCGAAACTGGGGAAACGTTCAAACGACGTTGCGCTGCCGGAGATTTTTTCAGCTTCATCCATCGCGATGGCCATCGCGTGTGAATCGCAGCCGAGGGAAAAGATGAAGCCGCCCCACAACAACCACAGCAAGGCGGCTTCATCCGCCTGCACAACCGATGAGCGCCGACCCAGACGCGCAAACCGACCGGTGGTTCGATCGGTATGAACGAGTTCACAAGACCGTCACCTTTTCAAGTTCCCGGCTTAGGACTTCGCCCTCGGCGCGCATCCAAAAATCTTGCGCCCGGTCGTAGCCACGAAGTTGCGCGAGTTTGTCGGCGCGTCGAGCGACGCGCAGTTCCAATCGCAAGAGGTCGTTCGGCGTGACCAAGTCCGGCAGCTCCGCCTTGTTGGCGTATTCATTCATGAGCGCGAAAAATAGAAGATGAATCTTGAGGGAGGCGACCGCCAACGAGCGGGAGATCGTACGGTGAGCGCAGGAGATCGAATTTCAACCTGGCGTCGGTAACATCTGTGCAACGGCGAATGACGAGCAAGCACCCGACTGTGCTTTTCGGTCGGGACGCGACCCGGATCAGTCCATCACGTTAACGACGAGCTCGGAATCGATCGAAGTGAAGCTGACGTCTTTGAGGCCGCTCTTCCCGCGGAAATCGCCGCCCGTTTCGAGTGCCTCCGCGATCTGCGGAGTTTTCTCCACGTTTGCCGCCACGAGAAAAGTGTCCACCACCACGGATCGTTCCGCGGCCGGGGCGTGAATCGCCAGCTTCGCTTGTGTGACCTCATTCCCTGGATACGGCAGGAGTGACAACGACCACGAGTCGCAGGCTCCGTAATAGGCATTCCGGTAAGCGGTGAGATTCAAGCCGAGCTTTCCTAAACGGGTTTCGAAATCGGTGCGTTTCATGGGGGATTATTTCTTGATTCCAATCTTGGACGACCAGGGTCCGCTGAACCGATGCGAATCGTGAAATATAGCAACCCCCTGCGGCCCGGTGACCGCGTCATATCGGTCATTTCTTGGTGCCGTCTTTGGGAAAACTCCCTGTCCCCGCATCGCGGAACGTCGCTCGGAGGCGTTGCGACGACGAGGTCTTCCGACACAGCGGCGTACGTTTATTTCGCAAGTGGAGTACGGCGTCCGTCGTCGTTTTCCGTTTTCTCCAGCGCAGGCAGGAACGGCCAATTCTCGCGGCGGAACGACACGAGCAACCAAATCAAAACGGATACTGCAAAGCCCGGACCCATTTGGGTCACGAAAGTTTCTTCCAATCCGTTCGTGATCGTTTTCCAGAGCGGCGAGAACTGAACGACGCGGAGGCCGGAGTCAGTGTGGATGTTGTTCAGAACGTACACACCGATGACGAGTAGGAGAAAAATGTGGATCGCGATCAAACCCCACGCCACGGCGCAAGCCCGTTTCCGCCACGGCAGCGGGGTGGAAATGGTTAACGCGAGGAACAACGCAGTCGGCACCCAACCGACGCCGTGTGCATCGAGACCGAGGATACGCGCCGGGCCAGACCCGTTGGGAGCGAGCAGTTCCCGATTTGCGAGCGTGATGCGGGTGTCGAGCGGATGGCTCGTCGTCGCACCTTCCGGTTCGAACCGGACCAGCAGCTTTCCGTGCTCTGAAGAAAAGACGGTGCGCGCCAGACCGCACACCCAGGAGCTGTAGTGTTCCCGCCATCCCGGCCACGGCGCCAGCAGCAAACCGTAGACTACGACCAGTTGAATGAGGAAGCGTGTGATGGACCTACGCACTGGCATGAGTCGGCTTCGCGGCACGGTCGGGGAGGGCTGAGCGAATCCAAACGATCCACAAAACGAGCGCCAGAACGATAAAGACAGCCGGCCAGATCTCGAGATGTGCCGGTCCGAAGGAGGCCGGTAAATAGCGGCCAATATAAAAAAGGCTTACGATGCGGACGAGATTGAGCGCAAAAATCACGCCCGCACCGATCACAATCGCCGCTGGCTTCAGTCGCCACGGAGCGGGGAACGCGAGGACCGCCGCGCAGAAAAACCAGGCCGGTTCCACGGCGTCGCATCCGCGGCGGATCGACACTGCGAACTCATGGGACCGGATGGTTACATCGCTGACCGTGGTGTGTTGCCCGAACGCGAGCAGCACCGCGTTGGCCAGCCACGCGTTCACCCGCAGGTACTCATAAAAAATCCGATCAACCGATGGCATGAGCACCAACGCGTAGAAAGCTCCCAAAAGAAGTGCGAACACGGTCAGAAAGCGAAGCACCGGCCAGCGGCGGCTCGCAGCCGGCGACTGCCTGGTCGGCGGTGGAGAACCCCGTGTTTCCTTGGGGCGTTTTCCGGGTTTGGACTTCACTGGCTCTCCACCGGTTGAAAATAACGCCGGGCAAAAAACGCACCGCTACTCACCAATGAAAACAGGAGTGCCCACTCCTGCGGAGCGGATAATAGCGGGACGTCACTGCTTTCAGACGGTGGGGCGATCGAGTCGATCCACGCGGCGCGGGCCGAAACGCGAGTGAGATAAAATCCGAGCGGGACCGCACTGGAGCCGGCGATCAAACTCCAGTTGGTTGGCGGCGTACTCGTGTAGTAAAGACCGCGCGCATCGAAAATGGCGCCGTAGAAGCCGTCGCCACTGGTGGTGGTGTTCAACGGTCCATCCACCGCAGCTCCGAGGCCGGCGAGTTTCCAACCGCTGCCGTCGTTGATGAACGCGGGGCCGCTGGAATCGCCCGTGGCGAGAGCGGCTTCGTTGGCGCCGCCCGCCTGATCGAAGGTCGCGTGGAGGAGCGTGCCCCAGTACGATCCGCCGTTCGTCAGTGCGCTCACGGTGTTTTCACCCCAGCGGAGCACTTGATCGCCCGCGCCCCAGTACCAACCCTTAAGCACGTTTTTGACTTTCACTTCACCGCCGCGCGTCAAGCCGCGGCCCATGACAACAAACGAGCGACCCACCTCGTCACTGGCGCGATAGAGCGGCGCCCACGAGGGAAACGTGCCGCTGACTTGCCAGATGCGAAGATCGCTCAGCGTGTCGTCTTGAAATGCGACCGTCGTATAGTCTGTGCCATTGAAGCTGAAGATGTCGCCGACCGAGCCGCCGATGTGGCGCGCCGCGAGAAAGTGCTGAGGGCCGATCGGCACGCCTTGAAATCCGACCCAGAGTCCTACCCATTGCCAACCGCTGCCGGCGAGGCCGCCGGTGGGAGCGGTGGTGTTGTAGCTCAGGTCGGAGGTCGCATAAAAAATGACGGCGCGCGCGGAAGACGCGAGAAGCCAGGCCATGCACAGCGTCAGGGCCGAGAAGTAAAGGGGACGATTCCGAAATAACGTCATACTTGGGTTAACAGGTGGATCAGCACTCGCGTTCAACGTTTTCTAACTGCGGATGCGAACGGCTTCGCGGATGATCGCATGGGATTGCCCGATTCCGTCAATTCGCGCCGGGCAAACTTCACGTAGCGATATGATGGCGATCCCGCGTCATCGATGAATGACCGTTGAGCGAGAATATTGGGCCGTGTTGCGGCTCGATCACGTTGAAGCGCGATGTCTTCAGCGAAGGAGCAATGACACTGCCCAGTCACGCGATCGTTTCATGAATGTAACAATCTGTGTTTTGATGCGGCCGATCTGAATCCTATCGTACGCTTTTCATGAAGAAATTTTTCCCCGTCGCTCTGCTCGTTTTGGGGTCCGTTATCAACACGCGCGCTCAACAAGTGATTTCACATCTCGTGTCCGTTGCGCCGACCTCGACGGACTGGACCCAGACGCTGCAGGTGCCGCGTTTTGATTCGAGCTTGGGGACGCTGACTCAGGTGAAGCTCATTTATACGGGGGAGATTGCTCAGTCGTACTTCTTGGAAAACACCCTGCCGGTCAGCCATCACTTTTCTGTTTTCACCTCGGCGGCGATGTCGCTGGAAAAACCAACGGGCGACCCGCTGTTCGATTTATCTTCGAGCATGTTGGTCGGACCAATTACTCTCGGGGCGTTTGACCACGTGGTTGATTTTGCCGGCACGTCGGGTACCCAGTTAAAAAACAGCTTCCAATTTTCCGGGGAGTTGTTGGATCCCGAGCTCTCCGACTATCTCGAGGCAGGGCTTCTTCCATTTCATGCCTCGGCCTCTGTAGAGACAAAGCTGAGGGCCGGGGCTGACGCTTTCAGGTCGGCCGAAATATCGGCGTTGGCGGACTTCACGGTCGAATACACCTACACTCCCTTCGCCGCGGTACCGGAACCTGCCGCATATGCCGCGATCGTGGGCGTCACCGTTCTCGCGAGCGTGGTCGTCTGGCGTCGGAGACGTGACGGGCTGCTACCGTCCTGGCAAAATAGCATTCTCCACGTGTCGGCGACAACGCGCACCGGTCGCCAATAAAATCACGCGATCTGCTGCATTCGGAACCGCGCTACCAAGGGGTGCGCAGACTTCCGGGTAACGATCACGATCGCTCCCGCGAGCAGACTGAGAATGATCACATAGCTTCGGGGTTCGGGAATTGTCACCCAGTCGCTGGTCGTTCCGCCCGATGGAGTGGCAATACCGTTGATGTGAGCGGCAACGAAGAAAGGCCCGACGCCGCCGGAGGGCGCGCTGAGAAAATTGAAGTCTGATGCGGTCAACGTTCCGCCGGTCAGCGTCAAATCGTACGTGAGTACTTCGTTGGCGGTGAAGCGACCGGCACCATTCGCATTCGTGAATGCAAAGTTGATGTCGTACCTGCCATCCCCATCGGCCTTGAACGTATTGGTCGCATGCGCGATCGGACTCATCAACACCGCGGGGGATGTGCCGATGAGAGTGAAATTCAGATTCGACGGATCGTAGATCGGATTGAGATTAAACGCCCAGTCGTCGACGTATTCGCCAGCCGGAAGATTGCCGACCGCCATCGTCAAGCGGACGGTTCCGACGCTTTGATTTTGAAATGCCGCGGTCACCCATGGAAGCACACTGCTCGGAGGAACAATCGGGCTCGTTGCGCTGCTAAATATAGTATCGAGGTTGAAAGTGAGCAGCGATTGCGCGTTCGCCGACGTCGGCCGCAGCACGACGAAAGAGATCAGAATAATCAGGCAGGCGACGCCTCTTGAGTACAGCAAACGGTGTGAGCTCATCGCAAAAAAATTGTTGCGGTGTTGAAGTGGAGAAAGCGGGCGACGCGTTTCACTGTATCACAGTTGGCCGATCGCTTGCGTCACAACTCGGTGCCAACGCTCAACAATTTAAAATGCAACGTCGCGGCCGCTTATTAGGAAGCGGAAGACGCCGGCGTATTTCCCGTCAGGCCGGGATCGTAATACTCTTTAAATTGACGCGTGTCGTCATCGACGTAGTAGCTCGCCGTGAACCCTGTATCCATTCCATTGAGTACGGCTCCGAAGATCGGGATGTTGGCGGAAAGCAAGCGTCGCACGCAGCGTTGAGCGGCGCGGCGCTTTACTCCATTGAAGCGGATCGTGTAGATGGCGCCGTCCATCAACGGCAGGATGTTCAACACGTCGCTCACCGCGCCAAGAGGCGGCGTGTCGAAGATCACGCGGTCGTAGCGGCGCGCGAGTTCAGAGGCCATCATCTCGAATTCCTTACTGTTGAGCAGCTGGATCGGATTTTTCGCGCGACCTCCCACTGCGATCACATCGAGATTGGGATAAACATTCTTGCTGATGACTTCGTCGAGAGGCGTGCCGCGCAGGCAGTAGTTGACCAGACCTTTGCCGGCGCGGAGACGGAAGGAGCGCTGGATGTTTGGCCGGCGCAGATCGCAATCGACGATGATCGTGCGTTCCCCCTGTGAAGCGAACGTGAGTGCGAGGTTCGTGCCAACAAAAGATTTTCCCTCGGCCGGAACCGTGCTGGTGACGAGGATCAACTTGGCGTTATTGCTCTGGTCGTTCAGCCGCAGCGTCGAGTAAACCGAAAGAAAAGCCTCGGTGACGGCGCGATCGGCTCCGTTGGAAACAATCTGGGCTTTGTCCGGCTGATCCATTCTTTCGACCTTGGGGATCACTCCGATGAGTGGCAGACCGACGAGAGTCTCCACGTCGAAGGATGTCTTGATCCGGTCGTCGATCATCGCGGCGAGGTAAGCGACCACGCAGCCAAAAAACACGCCGGCGAACGCGCCGATCGCGAGATTGAAAAAGACGTTGGGCGAGACCGGCGAGGTTGATTCCGGTGAGCGATCAATGATGCGGGCGCTCTCGGTCTCGATGCTGCTGCTGACGGAGGTTTCGCGCATGCGCGACAACATGGATTCGAGCAACTGCTCGTTGACGCGGAATTCGCGATTGAGGTTTTCGTACTCGACGGCGGACTTGTCCAATTCAAGCGATTTCGTTTCCTGCTCACTCAGTGCGGCGCGGGCGCCCTCGTCGGTTTGGCGGGCGTTTTCGTACTCGCTCTTGATCGTCGCAGCAGCGGTCTCGAGGGCCGCTTTCAATTCGGCTTCAGAACCGGAAAGTGCGTTCTGTGCATCAATTAATTTGGGATGCTTGCTCTTGTAGCGTTCGCGAAGCTGGGCCAGCGCGAGTTTTGAGGTGGTTACTTGAGGCAGCAGCATGCTCACCTTACCCTGACTTGCGATGAACGGCAGCTCCGCGAGATTCCCGCCGCTCTTCTGCAACTCCTGCACCTGATTCCATCGGATTTCGGCGTCTTTTAAATGAGAGCCGGTCTGAGTCGCCATGAGACTCAGCGCCTTCAGTTTTTCAGTCACGATATCCTTGCTCTGAACGAGTGAGATCAGATTACCGCGCTGCCGAAACGATTGAAGAGCGGTGGCCGCCTCGTCCACGCGCTTGCGTTGCTGGTCGGCGCGATCCTTGAGTTCGTCGACGGCCTTGAGCGATTCCTCGACGCGCAGTCGCGAATTATAAGTGATGTATTCCGATGCGAATAAATTGGCCACTTTGGCCGCGATCTTTGGATCGGGGTGACGAAACTGGATCGCGAGCAGGAAACTCAGGCGTTGCGGAAGAATCTTCCGGGTCCGGTAAATGATTCCGACGGGGCTCGGTGTGGTTCCAGATCGGGAAAACGGCGCAGTCAATTGCTTGAGTTCGTCGGGCGACAGGCGGCTCACGACATTCTGAATCATCGTGGAGCTCTCGAGAATCTTGATCTGCGTGTTGAAGTCCGTGTCGTTCGTGATCGAGCTCTCGACCACGTCGGCCACACGCAGCACCTGAGCGCCATGCTTCAGTATTTGAATCGTGGCGACG
>CBRAFL010000118.1:0-14446 GCA_967755055.1 uncultured bacterium | reverse complement strand
AGTCGCGCGTGCGATCTGCGACCTGATCGGCGAGCGAGCGATTGAGCTCGGCGAGCTCGGCGGAGAGACGCGTGTTGAGCCGCTCGGTGTCGGCGCGTTTCAGCGCGTGATTGAGGGAGAAAACGAGTTCGGGCAGGCAACCGTTTTGAAAGAAAAGATAGTCGTGCGCACCGAGTTGAAACGCGGCGATACCGGTCTCGCGTGAGCTGCTGCCGGAAAGTACCAGCGCGGGAATATCGTCGGCGGCGGAGCGAAGATGACGCAGCGTATCGAGCATCGTATCTTCCGGTATCCCTGGCCCGAGTACGACGGCGTCGATGTCGAAGGTGGAGAGCAACAGCTGCTCGAGTTTTTCCAAATCGATTTGTTCGATGACGAGACGCGAAGATTCAGCGGCGAAAAAACGTTTCACCAAGTCGCGCGTTTCCCGATCGGGATCGACAAAGAGCACGCGATGATCACGGGGTGTGGTGGTGACCGAAAGTTTGCGGCGATGACGCTCAACCACTCGACGCGCGATGTCGGGCAGACGGCGGAAATCGGCGGAGTTTTTGTCCAGGCAGTCGACTGCGCCGGCTCGTAGCGCACGCACGGCGAGTTCGTGCTGACCTTGTCCGCTCACCATCACGACTGGCGTGGGATCGTGACGTGCGGTCAATTCGCCCAGCACGCGCAGTCCGTCGATATCGGGCATGACGAGGTCCACGAGGAGGACGTCGTATTTGTTGTGCTCCATCGCCTCGAGGCAGAGTCGGCCGGAAATAACGTGATCGAGCACGCAGTCTTTCCCACTCCGTTCGAAGAGCACGCGCACCATCTCGGCGATCTGCGGGTCGTCATCTGCGTGAAGAACTCGAATCATCTTGGAAAGGGAGATAACGCTGATGCTTTGATGCAGACGAGCAAGTCTGAGGATTTTTAGAAATCGTGCGGAGAAGAGTCCGCGGTGAGTTCGGTAATCGGCGCAAGCTCGCCCACTCAGTAAGTTTTCCACGCCCGTCTACGTGGGGTCACGGATGGACCAAATGCAGTGTTCCGGCTATGCTGCGACATGCGAGTGAGGCACGAATATCGGCCAGAGCATCTTGTGATGAAAATCTCGCAGTCGTTCACGGCGAAGAACGGCGCGAACACTTTTAGTTGGGATTAATCATCAGGGCGGTTGTTGCAGGGCGCGGGTCGCCGTCTGCCAAAAGGTGGACGGCGACCTGTATGTTTTGAGAAGGCACGGCGGCATGTGCGCCGCATGGAAGTCGGCGTAGCTGGCTTCGCTGGGGCCGGTTCGCCCCAAGCCGATAAAACTCCGGCGTCAGCGACTCCACTTGCATAGACTGAAGCCGACGTTCGGGGTTTTCCGCGGCATCAGGTGGGTTCCTGACTCCCGGGTATTTTACAAAAGTTTAGAGGGAACGCGTCGATGAAAAGGCAAAACCCCAAATGATCGCCGAACTTACCCTATCTCCAACCAGGTGCTTTACTGCCGAGGATATCGTGCGGGATTTGAAGCACCTGCCCTCCGCACCGAAAGTGTTGCCGCGCTTGAAACGATTGTTGACCGACCCGAATTCGTCGATCGACGAAATCGTGACACTGATCCGCCTCGATCCGGGAATTGCGGCGCGAGTTCTGCAGGTGGGCAACAGCACGTATTACAGCCAAGGCGTACGCTGCTTCACCATCGAAGAAGCGGTTAACAGGGTCGGCTACGAGCAAGTCTACGAACTGGTTTCCTATTCCGTGGCGTCGCAGGTGTTGGTGCGGCCACTGACGGTATATGGAGTGGAGGCGGATGATCTGTGGAAACTTTCTGTCACGTGCGCATTGGCGGCCGAGTTGCTGGCGGTGCGGACCGGACAAGATCGCGACGTGGCCTATACGGTGGGTTTGCTGCACAGTCTCGGGATGGTGGCGATCGATGATTTCGCGCTACGGCATCAGCCAGATCTGCGGTTGCAGATGGCGGGTTTTCCGCTCGAGGCGAGTGACGACGAGCAGGCGATTCTCGGTTTTAATCAAGCGGACATCGGGGCGGCATTGCTGCGCTATTGGGATTTCCCCCACTCGATGTGCGATCCGGTGCAATGGCAGTACGAGCCGCGTACGTCGGCTCCGTACATGCGGATGGCTTGTCTTTTGCACTGTGCAAAGTGGTTGCGCAGCCAGGTGTGCTCGACGGGAACGGAGCGCCCACCGTTCCCGTCTGAGTCGGTGATGCAGATGGTACCTCTTCGCTCCAGCGAACTGCTGATGCTCGTCGCGGAAGTGGAGCAACGCTTGAAGCAAGTCAGCTCGTTGCTCGAGATCGGTCAGAAGCCGATGTTTCGATCGAACTCGCGTTTTCCTGTGCCAAGCGCGGCTTGGTCACTGTCGCGGTAAGCGACGTGTTCTGAGATCTGATTTTGGAGATGCGGTTCCAGATCCACGTAGCCGTAGCGAGCAGCCTCGGACGCAAAAGCGCGTTTTGTTCGTAAGGGGAGGAAACAGCGGCGGAGGGACCGGCTCCATCCGGTCCGTTCCGATGGTCAGGTGATTCCGCTTCGCGGACGGCGGACGACACGGAGGTCGTCCCTCCATTGAAGCCGCCCCGCCGCTCAGGAGATCCGCGCGTAGATCTTCTGGAGTAGCGCGCTCGACGGGCTCGTTGGAGTCGTCGCTGGCTTGGGGCCGGAAAGGCTGAAGCGCAGAAGCAGTTGCTCGTTTTCTTTGTCGAGCTGGAGAATTTGAAGGATGCGCGCGCGTGTGTGCTCCAGCAAATCCCGCGTCTCGGGCTCGCGTACCCGGCCGGCGGGTACAGTGCGCAAGGCGGCGAGCGATTGATCGAGCTTGCCCAACAACTCCCGCTTGCGATCTAGAATTTCGCTGGAGAGCGGCCGCTGATGCTGACGAAGGAAACGATTTTCCTCCAAGGCGCATTGATGGAGTTCATCACAGAGTTGCTGGTGCTGTAGCAGGGCTTCGGTCGGCGTCATTGAGAGTGGTGGGCTTGGAAGGGGAGGTGGCAGTTTGTCCGGTGGTGGAGTCGAAAAGGGCTGTGACCTGGTGGTCGGTGGCGTTGCGCCACTCGATATAAGCGAGCCGGGCTGATGCCATGCGAGCGATATCCGCGATGTCCGTTGAAGGGGTGGCGCCGACTGTATCCAGAATCGTGTGGTACATCTTGCCGGCACGGTCGGGATCGCTGAGTCGTTCGTAACAGAGCGCAATCTGATAGGCGACGGGGATGCGCCACGCAGGATCGTCACTCAGAGCGGCGAGGCCGTGATAAATCGCGAGCGCGTTCAGGATATCTCCGCTTTGAAAAAATTCATTCGCGAGCTGATTGCCGGTCCGGCGCTGCCAGTAGCCCCAGCGTTTCGCGTCGGCCGCAGAACGAGCTTTCTCGGCGCGGAGCAAATCGAGCGTGGCGGCGAGCGCTTCCTGTGAGCGCTTCAACGTGCGCAAAGTCGTCGCGAGCAAATATCGCGCTTCCGGAACGTTTTCGTCTTCCGACCATTGGTCGACGTAAGTCCGCAGACTTGTAACTGCTCCTTCGGAATCACCGGCGAGATAAAGAGAGTAGGCGGCCTTAAAGTGAGCACGCGCGCGATCTCCAGGAGCGAGGTCGAGCATGCGCAACCGGGAAAAGAACTTGTTGGCTTCAACGTAATCGCCGGACTGAAAATGCGTTTCCGCCACCTCGAACTGAGCGGTCTTGGCCAGCATCTGATAGTGCTCGAATCCGCTGGTCGTCGAAAGTTTCAGGGTTGAATTGATAACATTGTAGAATCGCGCGATCGCCAGTCGGGGCGCGCCCATCTCACGCAACGTGCGACCAAGATCGAGCAGCGCGTCCGGCACGCGGTCATCGCCCGGATAATCCTTCAAGTACCGTTCGTAAATCGCGGCCGCTTTGGTGAGTTCGCCTTTCTTCCGATGCATGCGAGCCAGGCCGAGCAGGGCTGACTTCGTGTGCTCGAGCGGAGCATCGCCATTCAGCACTTGCCGATAGGCAATTTCCGCTGCGGCAAAATCAGCGCGATCCGTCAGACTCACGCCCAGATGGATCAAGCCTTGAGCCTCTTTGGCCGAGACACTGGCTGAGGCTATCTGGAACTCGGGCTTCGATTGCGGCGGAGCTACAATCGGTACGAGCTTGGCCGGACCTTCCGGTATCAGGATTGGCGTTACCGTCGACGCGACTGGCGGTGTCGGTTCAGCAACGGGCGAAACGGGTCCGCTCTCCGCCTTGGCCGCGGGGGCCTCGACGGGAGCTGACGCCGGTGCGGCCACTGCGGCAGCCTCCGCATGATCTTCCGCGGCCCGCACGACGAACGTCGCTGTTGAAGGAACCAACAGCGTGAGCGCGACGAAGCGTGCGAGCTTCGGGGCGACGAACGTCGACGGAGAACGGAAAATCATCGTGGAGTCTGCGTGTAAGTAGCGGAACTAAGTGGCAGTGGAGACGGCGCGGCAGGTGCTCGAGGCACCGGCACGACGACGGTCACATCGCCAGGTTGAGTCGCAGGAATTTGAAAGAAAGGCAGGAAATCTTCCGCCCGAGCCTGGGGCCGCGTTTCATCCGGAAGGATGGGCAGCGGCGTCTTGGCCGGCGTGGACGAGGAGACTTCTGATTCGGTGGAAGGGTTCGCCACACTGGCGTGGGCGGTGAGTGAAGATTTGTTGTTGGAAGAGAGTTCTGGACTCGAATGAGCCATGGCCTCGGAATTTTCGGCCGGAGTATCCAAAGACGGAGCACGCAGGGTGCCCGGCTTCGGCGGTCGGACGACAAGATCGGCCGTGGGCGCCGGTTCCTGGAAGCGCAGCGGAGGGGCACCGAGCGCGACGAGATAAGGTTTTTGCTGTGTCAAACCAGCGTCGATGGGGAGTTGCGGACGTGCAGATGCACGAACGCCCGACATTAATGGCAGGAGCAACAGTGCCAGACAAGGGAGTGCCCGGCCCGTGCCTTTCGGCACGGATGTTGGTTCGCGGTGATTCATTGATAATACGACGGTCCATTGGTGTGGATTGTCCTGTATTCGCCCACGTAATTTATCGGACCGCCAACGCGAAATCTGAAACAGATTTGCGCGAAGCAGAAGATTGGCATTCAGCGGGTTTGACGTAGCGCGCAGGCGTCCCTGCCTGCCGGGTTCAAGATCAGCAGGCACGGAGGCCTGCCGCTACACGACGCACCGGGTCAGTCCTCGGCGCTCGATCACGAACTGCTTCGGCGAAACGATGTACTACTTTTGCAATGACGCCGGCTTGTCGAACATGACCCGCAAACGGCGGCCGACATCGTCGAGCCGGTAAGGCTTTTCGATGAGCTCGCGTTGATTGAGCTGCTGAAATTCCACTCGCACGTCTGGCGTGATGTGTCCGCTGATTACGAGAACGGGTAAATTGGGCCGGCAGGCGCGAATGACCTTGAGCACTTGCACACCGTTGGTGCCAGGCATGTTCAGGTCCAGTAACACGGCATCCAATACGCGCGTGGAGTCCCCGATAATTTCGATCGCTTCGAGTCCGGTGGCCGCGGTGGAAACTTTGTAGCCTTTGCGCGTAAAGGCGGCGGCGAGCAGAGTGCGCAGCGGCGTTTCATCATCGACGACGAGCAACGATTCGGTGCCCGAGGGAAATTCCACGTTGCCAGCAGCGGGGGCAATCAGCGTTACATCCGCGGCCAGCGGCAGATACACGTGAAACGTGCTGCCCACGCCGAGCGTGCTGTCGACGTCGATAAAGCCTCCGTGGCTACTCGTGATGCCGTAGACAACCGCCAGACCCAAGCCCGTGCCCTGGTTGGATTGCTTTGTCGTAAAGAATGGCTCGAAAATGCGGGCGCGCACTTCCGGTGTCATGCCGGTGCCCGTATCACTTACATCGAGACAGGCATAGCGGCGCGCTGGCTCCGCCGAGTGATGACGGGACTGCAATTCGGCGCCGAGGCGGATGCCGGTCGTGACGGTAATGGAACCGCCCTGCGGCATCGCGTCGCGCGCATTCACACACAAATTGAGCACGATCTGCTGAAGCTGCGTTTGATCGGCAAGCAACGGCGGCAGCTTGTCGCTCAACGCGAGTTGAAACGTAACCGTGCGTGGAAATGTCTCCGCCATCAGCGCGACGAGGTCGTGGGCCAGCTGATTGAGATCAACGGGCGCGTAGCGAATTTCGGTTTTGCGGCTGAAGGTGAGAATCTGCTTCACGAGTCCGCTCGCCCGTTGCGCGGCGCGATGGATTTCCTGAAGGCTCTTTTGCAGCACCGCTGGCTCGGCTTTGCCCTGGAGGCAGAACTCGGAATAACCGTGAATGATTGCGAGGAGGTTGTTGAAATCGTGCGCGATGCCGCCGGCCAGCGTGCCGAGGCTTTCCATTTTGTGTGCCTGGCGAAGTTCACTTTCGAGCGTCTTGCGGCTGGTGATATCTTCGCGCAGGCAAAGCAGATTCTGGATTTCCCCCGCGGGATTCCGCATGCAGGAAACCTTGACGGACTCCCACACGATCGAGCCATCAGGCCGGCGTGTCGAAAGTTCGCCGCGCCATTCACCACCGGCGCGGACGGTTTCCCAAAATTTTCGGTAGGACTCCTCGTCGGGATGACCGTCGCGCAAGACTTCGATCCTGTGATCGAGAATGTCTTCCAGCGTCCGGCCGCTGACTTCCGTGTACTTGGGATTCACATACTGCGGACCGCCGTCGAGATCTGTGATGACGATGGCTACGGGCGACTGCTCGACTGCACGGGAGAGACGATAAAATTGTTCTTCCGCGAGCCGCTGGCGCGTGATGTCGCGACCGACGGCGCGAATGGCGACGATCGCGCCGCTAGCGTCGTGATGGGCAATTTTTTCCCAGGAAAACCAGCGAACGCCCTGCGGAGTGAGCCAGCGGTGTTCGCACACCGAACGGTGCGGCGGCCGTTCGAGTTCAGCGAGGGTGTTGTTCATCGCCGCGACATCGTCGGGATGAACAAATTCGGATACGAGCGTGCCCGGCAGAGTATTCGCGGGACGACCAAACTTCCGCGCGAAGGACAGATTTACGGCGATCAACCGGCCGGCAACGTCTCGGCAATAGGCTGGATCCGCGCTGTTTTCCCATGGACCCAACCACGTATCGCTAGCGGGAGGAGCAACAGCGATGCCGGGATTGGTGTCGCTGGTCACGACTGACATGGTGAGGTGGGGTCAAATCGGAAAACTAAATATGCAGACGAAAGCTGTTTCACAGCAGTCCCTGGAGCATCGATGGCAGCTTGCCCAAAATATTACTCAAAGCCGCGCGAGCCAGCATCGTTTCCTGTCCGTCGGAGCCGTAAAGGATTCTCCAGCCATCGAGTTTTAACCACGCATCATATTCGACATGAGCAACCGGTTCGAAGCCGCCGGTGATGCCGGCGTGTCGAACCAGATGATCCGCCACCTGCACGGCGGCCGCAAAGAGACGGTGACGCGGAGCATCCTCCGGATCGTTGTGATAGAGTACGGAGAAAATGATTTCCTCCGAGATCTGGTGGCGGCTGAGATAATGAGCGCCGATGCGACCGTGATCCCAACCGATGAGATCGCGTTCCCTGCGGGCAAATTCTTCCGGTGTGCGCGCCGGCGTGGCCATGAGTTGGCGCAATTCCTCTGGAAACGCGTGGGCCATGACAACTTTTCCCACGTTGTGCAGCAGCCCGACGAGGTAATCAGTATCGTCGTCGATTTGGAGCGACGTGGAGGCAAGGATTTCGCGGGTGACGATGGCGGTCCCGATGCTGTGACTCCAAAGATCTTTCCATGGGAGCGAGGCTTGGGTGCTGCGTTGCAGCTTCTCAAGTTCTTCGATGACCGGAGTGGCCATCGACAACTCGCGGATCTGGCGCAGACCGAGAAAAAAGACGGCCTCTTCGATATTGTTAACACGAGTGGACAGGCCGAAATAAACGGAATTCACCATCCGCAGCAGACGGGCCGCGAGAGAAGGATCGCGCCGGATGATCTCGGCAATCTGCGAATTTAAACTTTGTTCGGAGTTAACGAGATCGCTGAGCGCACGATTGATACTTTGCAGTGAGCCCAGTTTTGGGCACGTGTCGATGCGACGGCGAATTGCGTCGTCGGTAAACGGAGATTGGCTCGCCGAAGTTGCGGTTGGAGTCGTATCGAGAAGCATTTTGAAAGCCGCGGGAGCAGGAAGGTGGTTGCGCGAAGGCATCCCCGCTCCGGTGAATAATCGGCGCACGGCGCGGGGGCTTAAGGGAGATTCTGGTCGATCACTGGTGGTGTTTTTTTTTGAGGGCGGCGGACGGGCTCTGAATTCCAAGTTGCTGCAGCGAAAAAGATCAGCGCACACGATCGGTATTCGTTTAACGCGGACCCTGATTGCGCCGATAGTGGATCGATGATCGCTACGCCGATTCCGCGCGAAACGCTGCTGCATGTCGCCAAGGCGCTGCCAGCCGCACCCCGTATTTTGGCCCAACTCGGCCACCTGCTGCTCGATCCGAATTCGGATCTCAGCGAACTCACTGATTTGTTGAAGCGAGATGCGGCTTTGACCGCGCGAATCATTCGCATTAGCAATAGCGCGTTTTACAACGCGGGGCATCCGTTTGCTTCTCTCGATGAAGCGCTCGCTCGCGTGGGTTTCACCGAAGTTTACCGGTTAACCGGATTGGCGGCGGTCGCGCATGTCGCAGACAGCCAGCTTTCACGTTACAAGGTCTCTGGCTCGCAGCTGCGCGAAAATTCTCTGCTCACCGCGCTCGTCGCGGAAATTTTGGCGGAGATGACGCAACTCGATACGCGTGCTGCGTACACCGCCGGTTTATTGCGGTCGGTGGGGAAAGTGGCACTGGATCGCCTGACCCAAAATGGTTTTTACGAGGGTCACTATCGCGGTGCGGAAAGCGGCCGCTTGGGCGACTGGGAAACAAATTTCATCGGACTCAATAATTGCGATGCGGCCGCGATGATTTTGGCCGAGTGGCGCTTCCCGATTCAGACCATCGAGGGCATCCGTGATCATTATAATCCGGCGCAAAGCGAACCCTTGGCGCAATTGCTCAACCTCGCAGCTGCTGCAGCAGAAACTGGCGGCCACGGCTTTCCGGGTGAGACAGAATACTGGAAGGCGTTCGCCGCAGTCACACCGTCGCTGGCTTTGACCGCGGACGATGTGGCAGAAGCATTGCGTCGAGCGCTGGAATCGTTCGGACCTGTTCGCGCGGCGGTCAGCTGAAGCGCGGGATGGGTCGGGTGTGTCGTCGGTAGAGAAGGTGAGCGTTCGTTCTCTTTCTCGTTATCGTTCTCTTTCTCGCTCTGTGCGGAGATCGATCGGGGCGAGAACGAGAAAGATAACGATAACGAGAACGATGAATGGGATACTCACGTGCGATTCCTTGAGTTGCGGTGTTCGTCGGGATCGGAGTAATTCCAACGTGAAGCATTTCGAATGACGCCCGCCCAACTTCAATCGCTGCTGCAAACCGCCGTGACGCACCATCGCGCGGGACGGCTGGTCGAAGCAGAGGCGACATATCGTCGTGTCAGAACCGCGGCACCGAAAAATTTCGACGCGCAGCATCTTTCCGGCCTCGTGGCTTATCAACAAGGGCGCATGCCCGACGCGGTGGATTTTTTAACCCGCGCGCTTCGGCTCGATCCGAAGTCGGTGCCCTGTGAGATGCGGCTCGGCCTGGCGCTGCTCGCCGGCGGGCGCTCGAAGGAAGCCGAAGTGCGGCTGCGTCATGTCGTGGCGCAATCGCCGAAGTTGAGCGAAGGCTGGGACAACCTCGCATATTTGCTTAAGACTCAGGACCGCCTGGCGGAGGCGCTCACGTGTCACGAAAAGGCGGTTACGCTTCAGCCGCGCAATCCCGTGGCGTGGTATAACTACGGGCTCACGCAAAGTCTCTTCGGTCGATATGGCGAAGCCCTGAATTGCCACGATCGTGCGCTCGCGATTGATCCTCGTTATGCGCTGGCGCGATTCGGGCGCGCGCAGTCGCTGCATCAGGCCGACCGGATTCCTGAGGCGGTGGCGGATTATCGCGCGTTTCTGGCGCTCGAACCGAAGCATCACGAGGCGCGTAGTTACCTGCTGTTCGCGTTGCACTGCCTCAGTGGCGTATCGCGCGAGGAACTTTTTGCCGAGCACGTCGCGTATGGCCGGATGCTCGACGTCACGAAGGCTTCGGCGGAACTGCCGAATACGCCCGAGCCGGAGCGCCGCTTGCGCCTGGCGATTCTGTCGCCCGATCTGCGCAAACATTCGTGTTCATATTTTCTCGAGCCGTTGCTGCAGCATCTCGATCGCGAGCGCTTCGAACTCTATCTCTATCACGACCACTTCCGCGAAGATGACGTCTCCGTCCGACTGCGGAGCATGGCGGCGATGTGGCGCAACTTCGTCGGCCAGCCTCATCTTGCGGTGGAGAAAGCGATCCGCGCGGACGCACCCGATATTTTGATCGATCTCTCGGGCCATACCGGGATGACGAACCGACTGCCGCTCTTCGCACGCCGCCTGGCACCCGTGCAAATCACTTATCTCGGATATCCGAATACGACGGGCGTGCCGGAGATGGACTACCGATTTACGGATACGCTGGCGGATCCGGAAGGCGACGCCGATCAGTTCGCCACCGAAAAACTGGTCCGCTACGCGCCGACGGCGTGGACCTACGTGCCGCCGGCGGACGCCCCGGAGCCGACTCGCTGTTCGCGCGAGCCGGGAGAGACGGTGGTCTTCGGCTGTTTCAACACGCTCGCGAAAATCACTGATGAAATGCTGGTCCTTTGGGCGCGCTTACTCTCAGCGACGCCCGGTTCGCGGCTGCTTTTGAAAGGCGCGGGGCTGAGCATCGGTGACGTGCGCGGGCGTTATTTCGAGCGGCTTGAGAAACTCGGTGTGCCGATCGACCGGGTGGAATTGATGGACCGCACTACCGACACCGTTTCGCATCTCTCGGTATATGGACGAATCGACATCGCGCTCGATACGTTTCCGTATCACGGAACGACGACGACGTGTGAGGCGCTGTGGATGGGTGTCCCGGTGATCACGCTCGCAGGCGATCGTCACATGTCGCGGGTTGGCGTGAGTCTGCTGGCAGCCGCCGGACATTCGGAGTGGGTGGCGTCGACTCCGGATGACTATGTCCGGATTGCTACGAGTCTTGCCGCGGATCCGGAAAAACTCGCGGTAGTGCGTGGAGTGTTACGCGACGATTTGCGCCGCGGACCGTTGCTCGATCACGCAGGCCAGGCCGCGCGATTCGGCGCGGCGCTGCGTGAGTGCTGGCGGGCGTGGTGTGGTCGGACGGTGGGGTAGGTGGCGCGCTCGCCGCGCAACGGTTTGATGGAGGGTCCACCTCCGTTGTGGACCGAGGCGGACGACACGGAGGTCGTCCCTCCGCTTGAAATGCGACGCACGTGGCGCGGCGAGCGCGCAACCTACAGAACCACGGAGGCCTCAAAACCCGGTAGGCAAAAAATTCCCGGCCGTTTTCGTCGCTGCACAAAAGTGAAATTTTAACCACGTAATAAGAAGATGTTGCGATAGTGATGCCTTCGTTGGTGCCGGATTTGCTTATGCAGCGGGATGACCCCTCTCTCCACACTAGAAGGCGGCACTTTGGATTTGGCGCCGACGCGATCGAGCGCAACCACGGGCGATTCCGCCTTCACGGAAGCCGACCGGCTGCTCGTCATTTCCGACGCCCGCGTGGCGCTTGCCGACTATCAGGCGAATCCGGCGGACGCCGTAACGTGGACGCGATTGCTGGAAACGTTGCGCGCTGCCAGTGCGATGGTCGCTCGTTTGCCGCGCAAGGAAACCGAGACCGTGATTGTGGCGGATGTGCGGCAGCTCGTGAAAGAACTGTCGATCTCAGGCGCACATGATCGGCGCGTCGAGCGCGAGGATGTCGGGAAAGCGGATTCGTTGGCGCGGAAAGGCTGGCAGGGTTTATTGGGAGCGATGTTGCTCACGCCAGCGTGGCAGTGGGCGAATGCTCCGCTGTTGATGACCGTGCCCGATTGGCTTCGCGGCGATTATGTGAGCTGGCTGTTTGCCGTTCCTCAGGGTTTCAGCGAACTCGGCCAAGCCGAAGTTTACGCGACGTGCATTCTCCGGCGTTTGGAAGAACTGGTGCGCTGGGTGAATCGGTGTCCGGGCGTCGAGGCTGAAACGGAAGTGCTCGCGGCGTACGCGACCACGTCATCCGTGATTCCACTTTATTTTTCTGCTGGCTCACTGCGTCGTCACGCTGAATTGCGTGGGCGATTACTGACGCGGGCGTTTGTGCAGCCGAGTGATTCTTTCGAAGGAGTGGCGACATCGCGCGAAGGACGCCGGCTGCGCGTCGGCATCGTAAATCGTCACTTTGGTCCGCAAACGGAAACGTACTGTACGCTACCGACCTTCGAAGAACTCGATCCTGAGCGCTTCGAGGTAATCCTGTTCGCGAATCGATCTGATTACACCGTCCTCGAGGAATATTGCCGAAAGCACGCGAGCGACATGTTCGTGCTGCCGAACGATATCGAAGGACAGCTGGCGATGCTCCGCGCGGCGGCGCTCGACGTCGTCGTGTTCGGCACGAATGTCACGGCGGTTTTCAACGAGGTCACGCGCATCGCGCTGCATCGCGTCGCGCCGTTGCAGGTGGTCAATATATCGTCGTGTATCACCTCGGGTCTGCCACACGCGGATCTGTATGTTTCCGGTACGCTCACCGAGACCTTGGGAGCGGGAGCAAATTTTAGCGAGCGGCTTGGGTTGATGCCGGGACCGGCGCATGCATTTAACTATAGCGCGGATCGCGAGGAGCCGCAGATGCCGTGCACGCGAGCGGAATTCGGCATTCCGGATGATGCACTCCTTTTCGTCTCAGGTTCGAACTATCACAAAATCATTCCAGAGATGCAGCACGCCTGGGCACGGCTGCTCGCGACGGTGCCAGATTCGCGGCTGTTGTTGCATCCATTCAATCCGAACTGGTCATCGGATTATCCGATCGCCCGTTTTCGCGCTGAGTTCGAGCGCGTGCTGACGAGTCATGGCGTCGATCCGTCACGGCTCGCGATCTCGACGCTGCGCTTCCCTTCGCGGACGGACGTCAAAGGCTTGCTGAGCCTCGGCAATGTTTATCTGGATACGTTCCCTTTCGGCGGTGTCACGTCGCTCGTTGATCCGCTGGAGCTCGGAATTCCTGTGGTAGTTTGGGAAGGTGAGACGTTCCGGTCGCGGATGGGAGCGGCGCTATTGCGCACGCTCGATCTCCCCGAACTGATCGCCACGAAGGAGGCAGACTATTTGGCCATCGCGGTGAAACTCGCGACCGACGCCGCGCAGCGGCAGATGTCCGCCTCGCGCATTCAGGAAAAGATGGAGCGCGCTCCGCTCTTTCTCGATCCGCTGGCGGCCAGTGAAGCATTCGGAGATTTGATCGAGACCGCTTACGACGAACTGGCTGCGGTCGGCCGCGAAGCATTTCGGGCGAATCCTGCTCCATTGTGTGTAACATCTGGCTCTGGAGATGCGGGTGAGAAAATTTCCTCTGATCCCGTTGCTGCCGCGCGCCAATTGCTGCGCAGCGCGCCCGCCAATCCCGCGGCTCGTCATCGCGTTGGTAAGGCACTTCTCGAAACGGGCCGTACTCAACGTGCGGTTACATACCTTTTGGCGGCGTTACAGGGTGAGGAAACTAAAGCGGATCTATGGCTCGACGTTGCTCGCGCGTTGCAGGCCGATGGACAACTAGGCGAGGCGCTGCAGGCGCTCGAGGCCGGTTTGAAGATCGATCAAACGCTGCTCGAAGGTTGGGTCTTGTTCGCTGAACTCGCTCACGCACTTGGGTCGGTTGATATTGCACGCGAAGCGGCGGGCGTTGCGCGGCAACTCGCGCCGGACGACACGCGAGTGCTGGCTTACCTCTGAACAAGCGCTTCGTGACCACGGAATCCACGACGTTGGAGCGGCCGTATTCGACATCGCGTCTCCGCACGATGCAGCATCGGCGCGTGAAATTCGCGATCATCGGTGGTGGTCTGGTCGGGATGGGCACGGCGCTCGAACTCAAGCGGCTCGCGCCCGAAGCCGAGGTGCAGCTGTTTGAAAAAGAGGCAACCGTCGGGCGCCATCAGAGCACGCACAACAGCGGCGTACTCCACGCGGGACTTTACTATAAGCCAGGGTCGCTCAAAGCGCGCCTCGCGGTGGAGGGGATTCGGCGGATGACCGCGTTCTGCAAACAGCACGGCATCGCCCATGAAATTTGCGGGAAGCTCGTTGTCGCGACGACGACGGAGGAAATCGGACGACTAAAGATTTTGCAGGAACGCGGAGAGCAAAACGGTTTGCGCGGACTGCGCTGGCTGGATGGCGATGCGCTGCGCGAAATCGAGCCGCACGCTGCCGGGCTCGCCGCGGTGCAGGTGCCGGAAGAGGGAATCGTTGATTTTCATGGAGT
>CBRAFL010000117.1:0-14652 GCA_967755055.1 uncultured bacterium | reverse complement strand
CGCACATCCCAACTCCGGCGGGTCGCGGCGAGAAAGACGTCCTCCAACGTGGAATGCACGCGGCTGAGACTGCGCAGGCGGACATTTTGCGTGGCGAGTGCGCTCAACAGTGATTCGCCGAGTTCCTCGTCACGCTCGGTCGTCAGGGTCAGCTGACGAAAACCAGCGGCATCGGGCGTGCCTTCCGCGGTGACCTTCAACGTCGCCTCCACGTTGGTCAGCAACGCGGGAATCGCCTGAGTATCGCCGGCGACTTCGAGTTGATACGTGGTGCGTCCAAGAATTTCGCGGCGCAAATCCGCGGGTGTGCCTTGGGCAACCACGCGGCCTTGGTTGATGATCAACACGCGATCACAGGTCATCTCGATTTCCGGGAGGATGTGGGACGAAATGATAACGGTCATGCGGCCGCGCAGGCTGGCGATGAGATCGCGCACGATGAGAATCTGGTGCGGATCGAGACCGATCGTGGGCTCGTCCATGATGATCACGGGCGGTTCGGCGAGCACGGCTTCGGCGATCCCTACGCGCTGACGATAGCCTTTCGAAAGTTTCCCGATGATCTTATGGCGAACGCGTTTCAAATCGCACAGCTCGAGTACTTCGTCGATGCGCGGGCCGAGTTTGCGCCGCGGGATTTCCTTCAGGCGTCCACGGAAATACAGATATTCGGATACGCGCATGTCCTCCGGCAGCGGATTGTTTTCCGGCATGTAGCCGATCCGTCGTTTGACGTCCCCGGGTTGAGACGCCACCGGAATTCCGCAAACATGGACGGATCCGGAAGTAGCGGGCTGATAACCGGTGAGGATGCGCATCGTCGTTGATTTTCCGGCGCCGTTGGGTCCGAGAAAACCGAGGATTTCTCCCCGGGCGACGTTGAAGGTGATATCACTAACCGCCGCCACACCTGCGTAGGTTTTTACCAGGTGCGAGACTTCGATGGCGGGAGTGTCGGGCATGTCGTGTAGGCGGAGGCTGAATCAGACGGCGTTAAGAATAAATAGGAATGTTGGGATACGGTGGGACGATGACAAATTACTCTTGGTTTCGGCGAAAGGGCTGAAACGACGGTGATGGCGCGAGCGCCGTTTGTCTTCCGGCTCAAGAAGGACGGAATTCAGTTTCGTTTACGTTTGGCTGCGATCGCGCGCAGTTCTTTGGCGGTCAGCAGATCCTTTTCGCGACCCATTGCCTCCTTGGCTGTAATTAAATCTTCCAGCGAGATAACGTGATATCGGCGTCCATCGACTTCCAAGTCCTCCGCGTGACTCTTAAGTCGGACAAAGTCACCGACCCCGAGAACCGACGAAATTATGTCCACCACGCCTTGATCGGTCTGCAGGTAAATGTTGTTCAGCGCCTGCCCCGCCGACGGATGTGTTAGGAAAGAAAGTTTGTCGGGATTCATGCGGTGCTTGGGATTCCAATCGCCCAAAGCCCGCCGAAGTTTCGCGATATTCTCCTCCGTGAGTACCGCGCAGATATCCACATCCCGGGTTAGAAAGGACGCTCCGTGACTGATGGCCGCGAAGCCACCCACGATGACAAAATCCAGTCCCGAGTCAGAGAGACGTCGAAGCAGCTGACTGAAGTCGTGCATTTCTCTGCGCTCCCGCCGCCTCTAGTTTCAAAGCGAGTTCCAACGCAGCGTTATGTTGCTGCCACCGTTCTTTCACTGACAGCGCTAGATTTGTGTCCAACAAATCCAGATCGATTCCCGCCTGACGGGCTTCTTCAAGGACTGGGTCGGCACGCTCCATAACACAAATTATTGATGGGTGTTTCCCAGCGGCAAGAGCCTAATGCCATTCGAAGAAAACCCAACTGCAGGTTTCGCAAGCGATACCTTTCGCAGCGCGCTGACGGCGGTCAGGGCGTTTTCTCGATCGTCACGTCGCCCGCATGAAATCGCTGCAGTCGTCCGTTCGCCGCGCGAATCAGAAGTGAGCCTTCCCCGTCGATACCCATCGCGGTGCCGGCAATGCGACGATCACCTTGCAACAGCGCGATGTGATTTCCTCGGAGGACATCGTAGCGTTGCCAGAGATCGGCGAAAGTGGAGAGGTGTTCGCCTTCGCCAAATTGTTCGTAGGCCAGGAGCACGCGACCGATGAGTGCGGCCGTAAAGCGATTCACATCCAGCGGCGCGTTGATCTGTTGCGCGAGCGAAACGGCGCGGCGCGCGAGTTCGGCCGGCCATTCTTCGGTGCGACCGTTGACGTTCAAGCCGAGTCCGAAAATAAGATCGCGGATCTGGTCGGCGTCTACGCGAGCCTCGGTGAGCATTCCGCCCGCTTTGCGACCGTCGAAGAGAATGTCATTGGGCCATTTAATTCCGGGGACGAGCTGAGTGAAGTTGGTGATGAGCTCACAAATATTTACGCCCATCCACAACGTGAAGATCGCCATGCGACCGGGCGCGACGCGCGGACGAAAGGCGAAACTCGCGTAGAGATTGCCATTGGCTGCGCTGTGCCATGACCGGCCAAGACGGCCGCGACCGCGGGTTTGCTGCCGCGCGAGAACGACGAAAGGCGCCGCACGGCCTGCGGCGAGCTGGCGCGCAGCTTCGTCGTTCGTGCTGTCCACTTCATCGAGGAGGGAAATTTCGACATCGTGTCGTCGACCTTTGAGGTGCGCGTGAATCAATCCGAGATGCAGACCGGCTGGACGCTGCGCGATGCGATATCCGCGCGACCGAGCTGCTTCGAACGTGAAACCCTGCGCGCGAAGTTTCTCCATATGGAGCCACACGGACACGCGGCTCATGCCGAGTTTGGCGGCGAGTGCGGTACCGGAGAGAAATTCGGGCTCCCGCGCAAGCAACTCGCGGAGAATGATAAGTTCAGTGGAAGACATTTAAAGCGCTCGACCGCTTGAAAGTACAAAGCCCGCGCTCACGTTGGAGCAAATGTCATTTAAAGAATTTGCGGAGTCAGTGGAGTGCGATGCTCAGCCGCCGGCTGGACTCAATGCTGCGCTGCAAGCGCTGTGGCATGATGTGGGAGGAGATTGGTCAACCGCTCACCGGCTCGCGCAGGACGACGGCAGCGATCGTGGCGCTTGGGTGCACGCGTATCTGCATCGGAAGGAAGGCGACGTGGAAAATGCCACCTACTGGTACGTAAGAGCAGGTCGTAGCCGACCAGCGGATGACGTGACACTACCAGTCGAGTGGGAGCAAATTGCGCGGGAGCTTTTGGGCGACCGGGCGAAACCTTGAGCGGAACGATGCGCCGTAAATAACTTCTTGGATTGCCATCACGAGGGGCGAAACGACGCGGTGATCCATCTAGAGTTCTTCGTGGATTGCCGCAGTCGGCAAGCCTCCTTCGCAATGACAAAGAAAAGTCACGAGATGCGCAGAGCCCGTCGCCGATGTCTATTGCTTCTTCCTTCGCTAAAATTTTGGCGGTGAGCCTTTATCGCCGAAGCCGCTGTCGCGCATGTAAGTCTGGTCGGTCACGCGCTTGATGTACGCGCCGTCCGCGGCGTTGGTCCGGCTGATGTCTTTCGCGGTGTCTTTCAGGTCCGACATGTTGTTCAACCGTTCATCTTCGGCGTACATTGCCATCGCTCGCGCTTCTTGAGAAGTGCCGAAGAGCGGTAGTGTCACGCCATTCAGGATACGGTCGGTGGCAGTTAAGTAGCGATTACGAGCAACTTCGTTGAGACCGCCTTTGGTGAAGATATCTCGTTCGCGAAATACGGGCGGCTTTTTTTCCTGCACGGTATATTTCGGGAGGCGAATGATGCCGTTCCTTGGTTTGTCCACGTCTCGCAAATCAACGTCATCGTCTACGGGCTTTGGTTTGGGTGGTGGATTGTATTTCGGCATGCTCGCGGCAAGTGCCGAGGCCACACCAGTCGAGATCGGGCGATCTTTTTTTGGTTTCGGCGAAGGCGTGGTCAACGGTTCCGGGGTATCCGTTGCTTGCGGAGTCGGTGATTGCGCGTAGCTCGTCGCGGCCAGAGCAAGTCCGGCGAGGAGCGGGAAACACACGGATACGCGGGTAAGACGTGACATGATGGAGTAGGTCAATTTAACGGCGGTAGAGTTCCGTGCAATACCTGCGGCGAGAATGGAACAGGAGCGCTTGATGCGTAGAAGTTTGACCGAACCCGTGTCGACCCATGGCGCTGAAAATCGGATAATTTATCCGCGAACGCGGAGCCAGATTTGCTGGGCGGCTTCAGCGGGGAGCAGGCCGTCGGTTGCGATTGAGAAATCGGAAGGAGGCATAATGGGTCGATCGAACGCACCGTCGCGTTTCAAATTCCGATAGAGCTCAAGCGAGGTGAGTTTTCCCGTGGACTGACGTGAAGCGGCAATGAGCCGGCGTTCCGCATCGGCGTCGCTGCAGGTGAGTTCCACCATGTGGATCGTGTCTCCACGCGCGCGCGCGTCGTCGACGAAGCGCGTGATGAATTCCTGGCGGACGGTGTTCTCCGGGCTGAAGGTGAAAATCAGGCCTGCGACTCCGCTCGAGCTGGCGTGCAGAAACACGTCGAGCCACATGCGTTCGCGAAGATCGACGAACGGTGCGCTCCCAAATTCGAAGACGGCAAGTAGCGCGTCCACGATCAGATGATTGTGAAAGAGCGGCCATCCACTCTGTTTGGCCAGCTCCTGACCGACGGTGAGTTTGCCGACCGCGGGACGACCGTAGAGAACGACCAGCTTCATTTTTTAGATGCTGACGGAGATCAATCGGAGTGGCGCGGCGAGCGCACCACCTACGTGCGGATCTGACCGGTCCCGGTCACGAGCCATTTGTAGCTGCAAAGTTCGCGTAATCCCATCGGGCCGCGCGCGTGGAGCCGGTCGGTACTGATTCCGATTTCCGCGCCAAGACCGAATTCGAAACCATCGTTGAAACGCGTGCTGGCGTTCCACATGACCGCCGCGCTGTCCACTCCGGCGAGAAATTTTTTCGCGGCGGTTTCGTCGGTTGTGATGATGGAGTCGGTGTGATTCGAGCTGTCTCGGTTGATCGTGCCGATCGCCGTGTCGAGTGAATCAACCACGCGCACCGCCAGGATGTAATCGAGAAACTCCGTGGAGTAGTCAGCGGCCGAGGCGGACGAATGGGGAATATTTTCGCGGGCGAGAATCGCCGCGCTGGCGGGATCGCACCGGAGCTCGACATTCTTTGCGGCAATGAGGGCGCGGGCGATCGAAGGAAGCTGTTTTTCCGCAATGTCGCGATGCAGCAGGAGTTGTTCGGCGGCGTTGCAAACCCCGGGGCGGGATGTCTTCGCATTGACGACGATTTTTTCCGCCATGGCGGGATCGGCGGCACGATCGACGTAGACGAAGCACACGCCTTTGTAGTGCTTGATGACGGGGATGGTGCTGTTCTCCGCGACGAAGCGGATGAGACTTTCGCCGCCACGTGGGATGATGCAGTGGACGAGCGTGTCGAGCTTGAGCAGCGTCGTTAAGGCCGCCCGGTCGGTGGTCGGGATGAAGAGAACGGCGTCAGCGGGAAGCGACACCGTCGAAAGCGTTTCCGCGACGAGGGCTGCGAGTGCGGTGTTCGTGTGAAAACTCTCTTTGCCGCCGCGTAAGATCGCGGCGTTGCCACTCTTCAGACAGAGCGCGGCGCATTCGATTGTCACGTTGGGCCGCGCTTCATAGACGATGCCGATCACGCCGATCGGGACGCGGATTTTTTGGAGAACCAAACCGTTGGGCCGTGTGGTTTCCTCGAGCAGTTCACCCACGGGATCGGGCAGGCGGGCGACTTGGCGCACGCTTTCGGCGAGCTGCTCGAGACTGGCGGGTGTGAGGGTCAGTCGATCGATTTGCGCAGCGGCCAGACCGTTTTCGGTGGCGGCGGAAAGGTCACGTTGGTTGGCCTCGAGCAGGGATTTTGTCGACGCGGTCAGTCGATCTGCGAGGAGGAGCAAGGCCTGGTTTTTCGTGGCCGTCGGAGCTGTCGCGAGAGCGAACGACGCGGCGCGGGCGCGTTGAGCGAGTGACGTGACAAGTTGGACGAGATCGGCGGACATGAGCCGGCCAACTTGCCTGTGAAAAGGCGCGAAGACACGGAAAAAATCCTCAGCGCAATTTGAGGACGTTAATCCGTGGGCGGCTGAGGGTAGCCGTAGGCCTCCGTGCCTGCCGTTGATCGGTGATCGCGGTTCTAGGGAATCCGGACGACACGGAGGCTTGTACGCCTTCGGCGAATCGTCCTTCCGTTTCGGGCGGCAGGCGCGGAGGCCTGCTGATTTCAGAACTCCAATCTCCGAATTTCGATCCTCGAACACGGCAGGCACAGAGGCCTGCCGCTACACGCCGTGCCCCCCCACTTACTTCTTTGATTTTCCTGCGGGTTTCGCGGCTTGGAGCGTCGCGATCTGGGCTTGGGCGGCTTCGAGTTTTTCCTGCAATTGAGCCAGTTTTGCTTTCGCGTCGTCGGCCATCTTCTGTAGTTCGGCGGAGCTGGCTTTGGCCTTGTCCGCTTCCGCCTGAAGTGCGGCCAGCGCGGTTTTTGCTTCCTCGGCTTGCGCTTGAACCTGGGCTGATCCCGCGGTCGCTTCAGCGAGCTGAGTCTTCAATTTAGCGGAGGCAGCGGTGGATTCGTCCGACTGCTTCTTGAGTTGGGCTTCGTGGGCTTTGGACTCATCAAGCTGAGTCTGGAGTTGGGTTGAAGCAGCTTTGGCGTCATCCAATTGCTTCTTGAGGTTTGTCGTACTCGCTTTCGCTTCATCTAGCTGCGCCTGTAATTGGGTGGTCTCGGTTTTCGCCTGAGTGACTTGCGCCTGGGCTTCGGTTGCGCGGGTGTTGGCGGCTTTGGCCTTGTTCCAAAACGTCGCGGCGACGATGAGGAGAACAACAGCGAGAAGTCCGAGGGCGACGGTCGCACCGGACGATTTCTTTGGGCGGGGAGTAAGGGGCTCGTTCATACCGACCAATTTACGTCACAATGCTTCCCGGCGGTATGGGGTGTTTACCGACCGGGGTATAATCCTATAGCCGACGCTGAAATGCGCCGTCATCCGATCAACGCGTCGCATCTCCGCGGTCCTCGAGAATCAAGCCGTCATACGAAGAGATTGCTGCGGTTGAAGCGCCAGACGGCGATGCTCATCACGACGGCTGTAGTGCCCAGAAGAATACCGATAATCGGGAGCGTTTCTGCAAGATTGTTACCCGCCCAAAGGACCGCGCCGAATCCCTCGATGGCCCAGTAAACGATCGTGAATTTCGCGATCTGTTGCATGAATTCCGGCATGAAACTCACTGGAAACCACGCGCCACCGCACGCGCTCATCGTGATGGTGAGGAGCGTCGCAAGGCTGCGCGCCGCGTCGGGTGAACGCGTGACCGCGGCAAGTAGCATCCCGAAGCCGGTACACGCGGCGGCGACGGATGTGCACACGACGATGAGTCCGCCGAGATGGCCGAAGAGATCGACGCCGTAAAGGAGATGCCCGGCGAAGAAGAGCGCCATGAGCTGGACGAGGCCGAATAGGACGCCGTAAAGAAAGCGGCTCCAGAGAAGTTGCGCGCGACTGACCGGCGCGGAAAGCAGGCGCTGGAAAAGGCCGGCACTTCGTTCGTCGAAGAACGCGGCGGCGGAATTGCTGAGCGCGAAAAGAAGAAACATCACCGCATAGCCGCCGACGATTCGCGTGGCGGCGGGACTTTTCACGTCCTTGCCGACGACTTGCTCGCGTTCGAGCGAAACGATGCGGGAGAAAATATCGCCGCCAGTCTCCGCGGATGCGCCGGCGGAGTCGGTATGACCGGGAGCAAGCACTTCACCGAGGTGATCGAAGCCGAAGTTGCCGGCACGGACGTTCGCGAGAATCTGGTCGGCATCGCCGCCAAAAGTGGCGACGACATCGCGGACGATGGATTGGTTGAAGGCGTCCGCGGCGGAAGCGCCGAGAAATTTGCTGGTGCGCGCCTGAAGGGCCTGGCCGAGGAGCTGCGGGACGTTGGAGAAAATCGTTTTTTGGAGAAGGCCGTTGACGATCTGATTTTCGATATCGTTGCGTGGATCAGAAAGGATTTTCAGTCGCAGGCCGAGGCGATCGCCGCTGATGATGTCATGCGGAATGACAAGTGCGTAGCTGAACTGACGCTCGCGGATCATCGCGCGGAGATCGGCCTCGGTGAGCGGACGCGTGGATTTGTCCGGGTTGACGAACGTCGTGATGACGCGAAAGGATTTTTCGGTTTGGAGCGCGGTGACGAGAGTTTGAGCGGCCGGGTTGTCGCTGAGATTGACGACGGCCAGCGGAATACCTGTCGGCCCGCTGTCCTTGCGGCCGAGACCGAAGACGAGACCTACGATGTAAATGATGACGATCGGAACGAGCAGACTGAGAACGAGGGCGCCACGATTGCGGCGCAAGTTCGCGAAGTCTTTGGCGAGAAGAGTGAGAATGATGTGCATGGAATTATTCACGAATGTTGCGGCCGGTCAGATGAAGGAAAACGGCTTCGAGCGTCGGCCGCTCGTGCGCGAAAAAGCGCGGTGAAACACCGTGTGCTTCGGCCAGACCGTAGAAGGTGGAAAGCTTAAAACCTGCGCCTGGGCGGAAGCGGTGAAGGTCGGCGGCCGAGTTGGAAAGATCGCCGTGGAGTGCGAGCGTAGTGGCAAACGCACGGGTTTCGGCTGTCGCGGGAAACGTGATTTGATCGGTGAACGGAAGCTCGGTGAGGAGTTCGTCGAGTGGTCCGAGTGCATGGATTTTTCCATGGTCGATGATCGCGATGCGCGAGCAGAGACGCGTCGCCTCTTCCATGTAGTGAGTCGAGTAGATAATCGTGAGACCGTCGCGATTGAGGCGCTCGAGGTATTCGAAGATGGCGTTGCGCGACTGAGGGTCGACGCCGACCGTGGGCTCGTCGCAGAGGAGAAGTTTTGGACGATGGAGGAGCGCGGCAGCGAGATTGAGACGGCGCTGCATGCCGCCCGAAAAAATTTTGACTGGATCACGGCGGCGTTCGACGAGTTGCACGGCTTCGAGCGCCTCGTCGATGCGGGTGCGGAGCGTGGCGCCGCGGAGGCCGTAGAGTGAACCAAAGATGTGCAGGTTTTGCTGCGCGCTGAGTTCGAGGTAGAGCGCGATATGTTGCGGCACGAGGCCGAGCGCAACGCGACCAGCGGAATCGGCGGTGGTGAGCGCGACGCCATCGAGTTTGAGCGTGCCGGAATCGGGCGCGCGCAAGCCGGCGACGAGTGACATCAAGGTGGATTTTCCGGCGCCGTTGGGACCGAGCAGGCCGAAGAATTCGCCGCGCGCGATGTCGAGTGAAACATCGTCGAGTGCGGTCAGCGAACCGTAGCGCTTCGTGACAGAGTGGAGTGCGAGCATGGGAAGGCGGAGGAGCGGAGAGCTAAAAGCTAGGAGTCGAGAGATCGGAGATCGACGAGTGGCGGCACCTTAGCAGATTGCGGCGGGCTCCACATCCCCGGAACGTCACGGGCGGGCATGACTTTCTTCCTATATCGCAAAGGCCGATAGTCGTGGTAGTCTCCGGGAAATGTCATCGATGGTCGTCGATAAATCGCACCGGACGGGAAGCCTGTATGGAGCGTTTGCTTACGGAAGTCTGATCCTGACGTGTTATGGCGGCTTCCTGGCGCGAAGCGAATATTACACCTCGGAGCGGATGGTGCCGGTGGTGTTCGTGCTTGGCGCGATGTACGCGGCGTTGGGTGTGCTCGGAGGCGGGATTCTCGCGTGCACCGGCCGGATGGCGTTCGCGGTTTACTATATTCTACAATGCGCGCTACTGACGGGCATCCTCTTTCTCAGCCCCATTCGCGGTTTCATGGGATTGATCGTATTGCCGGTGATGAGCCAGGCGGTGTTCGACCTGCGGCCGCGTTGGGCGGTGGTGGTCGGGCTTTATCTCTTGGGCATCGATGTAGCGCTGTGGATCATTCCCTTCGGCTGGGATGGCGCGGTCCGGGCCTTCTTTAACTATTTCGCGGCGTTCGCGTTCACGATCGTCTTTACGATCATCACCAGGCGGGCGCTCGGCGCGCGGACGCGCGAAGAGGAACTCCGGCAGGAAGTTGAGGCGGCAAACCATCAGTTGCGTGAGCACGCCGCCCAGGCACAGGAACTCGCCACCACGCAGGAGCGCAATCGCGTCGCGCGCGAGATTCACGACGGCGTCGGACATTATCTGACCGTCGTTAAAACCCAACTTGACGCGGCGGCGGCGCTGCTGCCATCGCAGCCGGAGCGTGCGCGCGAAGCGGTGATGAAGGCTGCGAAACTCACGGGTGACGCGCTCGACGATGTGCGGCGCTCGGTCGGCGCACTGCGCACGGATGCGCCGCGACCGCCATTGCTGGAGGCGCTGCGAGCGCTCGCGTACGACGCGGGTCTGCCGGTGACGATGTTGGTTGAAGGCGAAGCGAGGGTGCTGTCTCCAGGAATTGAGCACGCGCTGTTTCGCTCGGCGCAGGAAGGGTTGACCAACATCCGCAAGCACGCGGGTGCGTCGGCTGCGGAGATGGCGTTGGATTTCAAAGCGGCGAACTGCGTGAAGCTCGCGGTGACGGACAATGGAAAAGGCGCACGAGACGTGACGGCCGATGGTTTTGGGCTAGTCGGGATTCGTGAGCGCATTGAGGTGCTCGGCGGGCGCGTCACGGCCGGCAACGATCGCGCCGGCGGTTTTGCACTGACGATCGAGGTGCCGGCGTGAAAAAAATCCGACTTATGCTGGTCGATGACCAATCGCTTTTCCGTGAGGCGCTGCGGACGCTGCTCGCGTTGCAGCCGGATTTCGAGATCGCAGCCGAGGCGGAAAACGGTGAGCGCGCGGTCGCGTTCGCGAAGGTTCATGCGCCCGACGTCATTTTGATGGACTTGCGCATGCCGGTGATGGGAGGCGTGGAGGCGACGCGTCGTGTTCTTGCCGCGATGCCGAACGCGCGCGTGGTCGTGTTGACGACGTTCGAAGAGGACGAGGAAATTTTCGAGGCAATGCGCGCGGGCGCGGTCGGATATTTATTGAAAGCCTGCTCAGCTGATAAACTTTGCGATTCGGTGCGTGCAGCGGCGCGAGGCACCTCCGTTCTCGAGCCGTCGGTGGCGGCGCGGATGATGGCTGAACTGAATCGGCTCGCCGCGAAGGACGGCAAACGCGTGACGCAGCCTCTTCAGACTTTGGTCGATCCGTTATCGGAACGGGAGTTGGGCGTGTTGCGGCTACTCGCGTCGGGTTGCAGCAACAAGGAAATCGGCGCGCGTTTGAATATCACCGAAGGCACGGTGAAAAATCACATGACGAACGTGCTCGGAAAACTTGGCGTGCTCGATCGCACGCAGGCTGCGCTGAAGGCGCGTGAGCTGGGTTATCTGTAGCTTTTGTTGAAGGAAATTTTGGGCGGTCCCGGCAGTCCCGCTCTATGGTGTGTCTTCGAAATACTCGGAGGGAGGAAACCGCTCATGGGATCTGCCAATGGGAAGATCCTTACATCACCCCTCCGCCTGATCGGCTCCGGAATAAAAGATGGGGTCTGCTGATCGCAGACCGCGATCAGCGGGCTCCAATTACCTCTAGGCGCAGCCGACGGAGCGCGGCAGCGCGGAGATGGTCGCACCTGGTGCGGCCCCGAAGCGGAGCGAAGGGGTGACCGTTGCGGGTGCCCTTTGGGCGTAGCGGTCACATTAGCTATAGCTACTGCACGATTTCGCCATTGGGAAATCCCATTAGCGGTTCTCCTCGGGGATTGGGATTTTTTAAAGACAGACTCTATCGCTTCGAACCGAGTGCCGTCGCGCGGCGGTGCAGTTGCTGCCAGTGTGTATCCGGAATAATCGGACCGAGATGACGGACGGTTTCAGCACCGACGAGCGAGGCGAGCGCGCCGCATTCGGGCAAGGACCAGTCGCGAAGATAACCGGAGAGAAAACCAGCGGCCCAGGCATCGCCTGCGCCGTTCGTGTCAATCACGTCAGACACGATTACGGGTTCGATGCGGTGAAGCTCGGTGTCGCGTGCGATCCAGGCGCCGTCGCCACCCATCTTGACGGCGGCGAGGACGCCCTGAGCCGCGAGACGCTTCGCGAGGATGGCATAGTCGGACGATTGATCCTGATAGAGCGCGCGGATTTCGTCTTCGTTGGCGAAGACCACGTCGATGCCTTTGTGCAGCTGGGAAAAGATCCAATCGCGGGTCACGTTGATCACTTCGAAAGAAGCGAGATCAAGACTGACGGTACAACCAGCGGCGCGGGCGGAGGCGAGAACGGCGTCGGCGAGAGCCTGGTTGAAAACGAGGTAGCCTTCCATGTGGACGTGACGGCAGCCGGCGAAATCAGCGGGGGAGATTTCGGCGGGCGAGAGCGTCATCGCGGCGGCGAGACAGGTGCGCATCGTGCGATCCGCGTCAGGCGTGACGAGGATCAGCGAGCGGGCGTTGGGAAGATCGCCCTGCTTGAAGTGAGTGGTGTCGACGCCGACGGTCTGGAAGGCCTGGCGGTAACGTTGAGCGAGGTCGTCGTTGCCGAGCTTGCCGAGAAACGATGTGCGCAAGCCGAGACGCGCGGCGTTGAAGGTGGCGTTGGCGGCAGATCCACCGGTTGAATACGCGGGCACGATCTCGAGCAGCGAGAGGATGCGATGCATCTCAACGTGATCGATGAGGACCATGCCGCCTTTTTCGCCGCCCACGTGTTGAAGAAATGGTTCAGGAACCGGAGCGAGCAAATCCATGATTGGCGAACCGACGCCGATGAGATCGAAAGTGAAGGAGGAGGAGGGCATGAAGCAGGAGAAAAGGAGAGAAGTGAGAGAGGCGCGGGCGCTTTTCAGGTGTAGCGGCAGGCGTCCCTGCCTGCTGACCCCAAACGCTGAATACAGCAGGCACGGAGGCCTGCCGCTACGGTCGGAATCAGCCGCTGATCGTGAGGTTGGTGGCGAGGAGCGGCTCGTCGTCGATCTCGATCAAGATCGAGTAGTCGCCGGGCTGAGGGAACGACAGATTGCGGATTTCGTTGATCAGGTTGATGCGATGCAACGGACTTTGGGAAACGAAGGGGCGCTCGATCAAGGGCTGGAGGCGCGTGGCGTCGAAGCCGAGCGAGATGCGAATCTTATGCTCGCCGGGCGAACAATCGCTGATCGTGAGGAACCACACCATGAACGGGTGGGTGACGGGGAACTGGCGCGCGGAAATGTTGGAGAAAACACCGAGTAGCGTGTGTTTGCCCGAGCCGGGGTCGATATGGACGCCGTCACAGGTGACCCAGGCCAGCAGTTGTGGTTTCGATTGCATCGCGGTGAAGTGGGGCGGCGCGGGCGGTGCGGGGCAAATCATTTTGCTTGGAGGGGCCAGCGGGGAGCGGCTTAACGACGGTTGACATGTCGCTCACCACGCCTCCGACGACACTCTTCGACTCGCTGGCCGGTTATCCGCCGTGGTTTGTCGCGGCGTGTATGACGATTGTGGCGGCGGTGCTGATCTGGTTCGTAGCGAAATTGCTGAAGTGGAGCCTGTACCTGTTGATGGCGCTGGTCGTGATCGCAGGTGTGGCGGCGACGCTGTGGCTGATTTTCAGTAAGTGACGCGCTCGTGCGCTGCGTTTTGCCACTGGTGCGCGACCAACGGCAAGCGATGCGCTGAGCTTTTTCTTGTCAGGACTGGACCGCGCCGTTTAACCCAACCCGATGAAATACATCTTCGTGACCGGCGGAGTGGTTTCGTCGCTGGGCAAGGGCCTGACAGCGGCGTCGCTGGGCGCGCTCCTTGAGCTGCGCGGTCTTACCGTGCGCATTCAAAAGTTTGATCCGTACTTGAACGTCGACCCGGGCACGATGAGTCCGTTTCAACATGGCGAAGTCTATGTGTTGGAAGACGGAGCGGAGACGGATCTCGATCTTGGTCACTACGAACGTTTCACGAGTGGAAAGCTGTCGCGGATGAACAGTCTGAGTTCGGGGCAGGTTTACGAGAACGTGATTCAGAAGGAACGCCGCGGCGATTATCTCGGGAAAACCGTGCAGGTGATTCCGCACGTGACCAACGAGATCAAGGAGCGCATTTATTCGGCGGCCAAGGATGTGGACGTGCTCATCACGGAGATCGGTGGCACGACGGGCGACATCGAAGGCCTGCCGTTTCTCGAGGCGATGCGGCAATTTGCGCTCGAAGTGGGTTCACACGACGTGATTTTCATTCACGTGACGCTCGTGCCGTTTTTGAAAGCGGCGGGCGAATTGAAGACCAAGCCGACGCAGCAATCGGTCGCGAAGCTGCGTGAGATCGGTATTCAGCCGCATATTCTGGTTTGCCGGACGGATCACCCGCTCGATGCCGGATTGCGCGACAAGATTTCAATGTTTTGCAATGTGCCTGTGAAAGCGGTGATCGAATGCGCAGACGTCGCGAATTCGATCTACGAGCTGCCGCTGGCGTTGAAGAAAGAAGGACTCGATCAGCTGGTGCTCGATTTGTTTGGTCTGAAAAATCCGCCACCGGAGAAAAATATCTGGGACCAAATCGTTTATCGCATTCTCAGTCCGGCAAACGAAGTCACGATCGGCGTCGTCGGCAAATACATCGAGCTGCAGGACGCGTATAAATCAGTTTACGAATCCATCACGCACGCGGGCATCGCGAATAATTGTCGCGTGAATGTCGTGCGCATCGACGCCGAGGACGT
>CBRAFL010000116.1:0-14733 GCA_967755055.1 uncultured bacterium | reverse complement strand
CACGCCGTCCGCGAAGAACTCAACTCCTCGCCGCGCCGACTCGCCGTGCTTCGTCCGATCAAGCTCGTCCTGACGAACATCGCCGAAGGCGAAGTGATCGAGTGCGACGCCACGAATAATCCACAGGACGAAAATCCCACCACGCGGAAAATCGCATTCACGCGTGAGGTGTTCATCGACAGCGACGACTTCGCGGAAATTCCTCCGCCGAAATATTTCCGCCTCAAACCCGGCGGAGAAGTTCGCCTGAAATACGCCTGCATCATCAAGTGCGACGAAGTCATCAAAGATGCAGCCGGCGCTCTCGTCGAACTCCGCTGTACTGCTGATCTCACCACGCGCAGCGGCGGGCCCAACGTCGACAAAAAGGTGAAGGGCACCATTCACTGGGTGAGCGCGAGCCATTCGCTCGATGCCGAAGTGCGCCTCTACGATCGCCTGTTCACCGTGCCCGAACCCGCCGCCGAAGAGGACTTCCTCAAGCATCTCAATCCGAAGTCGATCGAGGTCGTGAGTGCAAAAGTTGAAGCCTCATTGAAAGAAGCGACGTACAACGAGCGCTATCAATTCGAACGCCTCGGCTACTTCGCACCCGATGTGAAAGACAACGTCCCCGGCAAGAAACTCGTCTTCAACCGCACCATCAGCCTCAAAGACACATGGGCGAAACCGGGCCAAAAGTAATCGTCTACGGCAGCGGCGAGCCAGAACTCGCACCCGTCGTTCTCAACTCAGCCGAAGCGCGCGTGCTGGGTGCTCTCGTTGAGAAACAGATCACCACGCCCGACTACTATCCGCTCACGCTGAACGCTCTGGTCAACGCCTGTAACCAGACGTCGAGCCGCGATCCAGTCGTGACGTACGACGAATCGACGGTTCTTCACGCGCTCGACGGCCTGCGTGACCAAAAGCTCGCCAGCATATCGTCCGGCGCCGAAAGCCGCGTTCCCAAATATCGCCACAAACTCACCGAACGCTTCGAACTTTCAAGTGCCGAGGTGGCTACGCTTTGCATTCTCATTCTGCGTGGTCCGCAAACCGCCGGAGAAATCCGCAATCGCTCCAGCCGACTCCACGAGTTCGCGTCGATCACAGAAGTCGAGGAAACGCTGGACGCTCTTGCGGCCCGACAGCCGCAACCGCTCGTCACAAAACTTCCACGACAGCTCGGTTTGAAAGAGTCGCGTTTCGCTCATCTCCTCTCCGGCCCAATCGCACCGGAATCGCTCATGACCTCAGCGCCAGCAGCCACTTCAAGTCCGCCGCCTGTCGATCGCGTAACCCAGCTCGAAGCCGAAGTGAGCACTCTGCGCCAGGAACTCGCCGACCTCCGCGAGCAGTTCGCCCAGTTCAAAAAACAGTTCGAGTGATCCGGGAATGATCCGGAATTGCGCCCGGATCTGTCCCTCGTAGCCGCACCGGTTACGGTGCCGGTCCGGTTCCGCATCCGTCCCTTGTAGCCGCGCCAGTTATGGCGCGGTTCTGCCCGCCTTCCCCTCCGGGATTCTCAAAGTTTGCTCGCCTCCCACCACCGGTAAGCTCCGCCCTTTCCAAACAAAACTTCCCGTGACCCCAAGCGGCAGCGAGATTCTCGCAACGAGTCCTTCATTTTCTCGCACGTAGCTCACGCTGATCTCCCCCTGCGGATGCGGACCGGTCAGCGGCGAATCGTAATCGATTTTTCGCACCGTGGGATTGTGCCGCATCACGAGTTCCTGCCGATCGATCGCCGCGACCGCCACCGACGCAGCCCAAAGAAAAAATAATCCCCACCGAGCGCACGTTTTCATTCAGTCGAATACGCTCATCGTCCTTTTTTTTCGGACCCGCGCTGCGATCAAAACCCCGCGTGCCCCGGCGTGCGCGCAAACGGAATTACGTCACGGATGTTCGATACACCCGTGACGAACATCAGCATCCGTTCAAACCCGAGGCCGAAGCCCGCATGCGGCACCGTCCCATATCGACGCAGATCAAGATACCAGCCGTAGTCCTTCGGATCGACGCCGTGCCGACGCATGTTCGCTTCGAGTACGTCCAGCCGCTCTTCACGCTGACTACCACCGACGATCTCACCGATCCCCGGCACCAGCACGTCCATCGCCGTCACCGTTTTTCCGTCATCATTTAAGCGCATATAGAACGGCTTAATTTCTTTCGGATAATTGTAGACCGTTACCGGACACTTGAACACGACTTCGGTCAGATAGCGCTCGTGCTCCGACTGCAAATTCGCGCCGTACTCCACCGGATATTCGAAAGCCTTTCCGCTCTTCTGCAAGAGATCGACCGCCTCGGTGTAGCTTACCCGCTGAAACGGCCGCTCCACCACGAAGTCGAGCCGCGTCAGCAGCTCCTTGTCGACGAACTTGGAAAACAATTCGAGGTCCTCCGCGCAATTCGTCCGCACATCCCGGATCAGCGCCTTCACGAATTCTTCCGCGAGATCCATGTCGCCCTGCAAATCGCAGAACGCCACCTCGGGCTCGATCATCCAAAATTCATTCGCATGCCGCGAGGTGTTGGAGTTCTCCGCCCGAAACGTCGGTCCGAAGGTATAGACTTTCCCCAAGGCACAAGCGAATGCCTCCGCCTCGAGCTGTCCGCTCACGGTCAAATACGTGCGACGTGCGAAAAAATCCTTCGCGTCATCGATCAGTCCGTCCTCCCGCTTCGGCGGATTCGCAAGATCGAGCGTCGTCACGCGAAACAACTCGCCCGCGCCCTCACAATCGCTGCCGGTGATGATCGGCGCATGCACATAAACAAATCCGCGCTCCTGAAAAAATTGATGGATCGCGAACGCGAGCCGGCTTCGCGTCCGAAAAACCGCGCCAAACAAATTTGAACGCGGACGCAGATGCGCGATCTCCCGCAAAAATTCCGGCGTGTGCCCTTTCTTTTGCAACGGGTATGTGGCATCCGCCGTGCCGATGATCGTCACGTCCTCCGCCGCGATTTCCCACTTCTGCCCCTGTCCTTGTGATGGAATAAGTTTCCCGCGAATCGCCACCGACGCTCCCGTGGTGAGGTGTTGGACTGCCGGATAATTCGGCAGCGTATCGGGCGCGATCACCTGCAGGCTCTTCAGGCAGGAACCATCGTTCACCTCGATAAACGAAAAGTTTTTTGCATCGCGCCGGGTACGAATCCAACCCTGCACCAAAATGGAATCTTGAGCCGACGCACTGTGGAGCGCGTCCTTGACTGACGTGGGTTTAAGCATGCCCACATGGAACGCCACCGCCTCGCGCCCGCAAAGCGAAAACATCCGCATATTTAGTCCGTAGGTTGCGCGCTCGCCGCGCCACGGATTGGGGACTCGATGACTCGGACTCGGAGTGGCGCGGCGAGCGCGCAACCCACCTCACGCCCCTAAAAACCTTCCGAACCGCGCCATCACCCGCTCGCGCCCCAACACGCGCATCATCCCCGTGATGCTCGGCCCAACATTGGTGCCGGATAACGCCAGCCGTGCGACGGCCTGGTAATCGCCAAAACCGAGTCCTTTATCCGCCGCCAACACTTTGATCCCTTCCTCAATCGCGAGATCACTCGCGAAATCGATTCGCGGAAGAGCCTCGATCAATTCCCCGAGTCGTGCCTTCGGATCGCCTTTGACCATGACCTTGTCTCGCACCTTGGCGTCCACTGGAAATTCTTCGGTGAAAAAATAAACCGTGTAAGCCGGCAGCTCTTCGAGTCCTTTGATCTTCGGCTGGCTGAGCGCCATCACCTCGCGAAAATAGTTTTCATCTGCCGCCAGCGCTGACTTCGCCGCAACGTTTTCCACCTGCCGCGCGAAATACTCCCGAGCCATCGCCACGAATTTCTCCGCCGGCGTCTCCAGCAGGTACGCCATGTTCATGTGCGCGAGTTTCTTATCGTCGAACCGCGCGTTACTCTGATTCACGCCCGGCAAATCAAACAGCCGCACGATCTCAGCGATCGGCATTTTCTCGCGATCGTCGCCCGGATTCCAGCCGAGCAAACTCAAGAAATTCACCAGCGCTTCCGGCAGATATCCGCGCTTCTGGTACTCCTCAATGAGTGCACCTTGATCGCGCTTCGACATCTTGCCCGGCCCATTTTGTTTCAGGATCAGCGGAATGTGCGCGAACTTCGGCACGGGCGCACCGAACGCTTTGAAGAGCTCCACGTGCTTGCTCGCGTTGGAGAGATGATCCTCGCCGCGAATCACGTGCGTGATCTGCATGGCGATGTCGTCGACGACGTTCACGAAATGGAACACGGGGTTTCCATCCGACCGGAAGATCACGAAATCCTCATCCTCCACTCGCTCTACGCGACCACGAATCTGATCATCAATCACGGTCGGTGTCGTCTTCACTTTGGTCACCGTTTTCTTGCGATGCTCGTCGAACACTTCGTGACGCTCGCCAAGCAACTTGAACCAGATCGCCCCGTCTTTCTCGTAGGTTCGTCCTGCCGCTCTCAATTTCTCGAGATACTCGGTGTAGATTTCCGCGCGTTCACTTTGCCGATACGGGCCAAAGGCGCCACCGACTTTCGGACCTTCGTCCCAGTTCATTCCCAGCCACGTCAGACTATCATAGATCACGTTAAGGAACTGCTCGCTGTTCCGCTCCTTGTCCGTGTCCTCGATCCGCAGCACGAACGTCCCGCCGGTGTGCCGTGCGTAGAGCCAGTTAAATAGCGCCGTGCGAGCACTGCCGATATGGAAAAAGCCCGTCGGGCTGGGAGCAAAACGAACGCGAACGTGAGACATGAGTGATAAGTGTAGGTGGTGCGCTCGCCGCACAACTCAGGTGCCAGTGAACGCTGAAACGGTTAGCAAAAACGAGCCTCTGCCAGCTGTCAAAGCCGCGCATTTCAACCCGCCGAACTTCGTTCGCCTTGCTCGACGCCTGTCGAAATCCATCCCAATCGCCCGGCGCACATATTACGTATTACGTAATGTACGTGCCGGGAATTTTCCATCATCACGCCATGAATCCGGCGGGCGGGCCGCTTGCGGACGGATCCTCGCTCGCGAGCGAACTTCCTACTTTGCGAATCGACGAAGCGTTCGGGAAACGTCGAAATCCTCACGCCGATCACGAATCACTCGCACGAAAAAATTCAAATGACCGCTGCACCCAACCCCGCTCCTTTCAATCCGATCGAACTCGTTGCCCGCTTTGAAATCGCGGGCCGCGCTCAAGGTTTTCGGATCGAGCGCTACAGTGAAATCGTGGGCTGCCCGCTGATCGCGTTGACGAAACGCACTCCCGGCCGACGCCCAAAATTTTATTTCTCCAGCGGCATTCACGGCGATGAGCCCGCTCCCCCACTCGCGCTCCTTGAAATGCTGGAATCAGGTGTATTCGACGCGCGCGCGAACTGGTTGATCTGTCCGATGCTCAACCCCAGCGGCTTCATCAATGGCACGCGCGAAAACGCCGACGGCGTTGATCTCAATCGTGACTACAAAGACATCCGCTCCGCCGAAACCCGTGCGCACATTGCGTGGCTCCAACGCCAGCCCAATTTCGATCTGTCTATATTTTTGCACGAGGACTGGGAATCGACCGGCTTCTACCTGTATGAACTCAATCCCGATCAACGGCCCAGTCTCGCCCCACGCATGATCACCGCCGCGGCCCGGATTTGCCCGATCGATCCCGCCGCGATCATCGATGGCCGCGAAGTCGCCGAGCCCGGAATCATTCGCCCCGTCAGCGATCCCCTGCTCCGCGAGAGCTGGCCTGAAGCGGTCTATCTGCGCGCCCATCACACCGCGCTGACTTACACGATCGAGAGTCCATCCGCATTGCCATTGGCCCAACGCGTCGCCTGCCTCCGCGCCGCAGTCGAAAGCATCCTGTAGGTTGCGCGCTCGCCGCGCCACGGTTCGGAAAAGTCGTGCGCCCGCCTAGCACGTTCAATCCGTTGCGCGGCGAGCGCGCCACCTACCTTATCCGCGCCAAATCTCTCCGTGCAAAACTCTCGCATTGCCGTCGCGCGACGAGCGCGCACCCTACAGTCGTGCCCGATACCAAGCGCAACGCGGCCGCCAACGCCCTTCGTCGCGGCCGGTTTTCAGCTCCGCACGCGAATTATTTTGTGACCATTTGTGTAGAGCCCCGTGTACCGGTACGCGTAGATGAAATTGCTAACGGTGTTCTCCATGAAGCCCAATTGATGGCGAACGATGGTTTGTGGAAACTACGATGCCTGAGTTCCATGCCAGACCACGTTCATCTCCTCTTCACGCTCGGCGAACGCCTCACGCTCTCCCAGTCAATCGGTCGTTTAAAATCAAAAACTCGGAGCGCGTTTCGCATCAAAAACACTGACTGGCAGGATAACTTCTACGATCATTGTTTTCGCCCGGCAGACTCGATCGAGGCCACGATTCGTTACATCCACCAAAATCCTCACCAAGCTGGACTAATTTCATCAACGGGAAAGTGGCCGCATTTTTATTGCTGCGCCGAAGACTGGTCATGGTTCGAAAAACTCACGGACTCCGGCCAGCCATTTCCCGAATGGCTCGTGTAGGTTGCGCGCTCGCCGCGCCACGGGTCGAAGGTCGTGCGCTTCCGGGCCTCTTCAATCCGATGCGCGGCGAGCGCGCCACCAACACCAAACCCTTTGTTCGACAAAACCCACGCAGATCCTCCGGTAACGGCGCCTCGAATACGTAATCCAATCTCGCTGGCCTCAAATCGATCTGCGCGCAGTGCAGCGCTTGTCGCGGCAATAAAAGTTTTTCCTCCAAAGCCAGCGTCCAGCCCTGATCGATGAAATCCAAGTAACACCGCGCGTCTGGTCCGTAGATTTTGTCGCCCACAATACTGTGCCCCAGCCATTGCGCGTGCGCGCGGATCTGATGCTTGCGCCCCGTTTCCGTCACGATATCGACCAACGTAAATCCACCGGCCGCTCTCACCGGCGAAAAATGCGTGACCGCCGTCTGCCCGTCCGGCCGCACCGCTGATTTGATAAACACCGCGCTGCCGACATCGTCTCCGAGTGGCTGATTCACGCTCACGGGCCCAGCCAGTTCTCCCGTGAGAATCGCCTGATATTTTTTTCCCACCTTGCGCTCCTGCATCGCCGTCTGGAGCCGACTCGCCATCTTCGCGTCCTTCGCGAGCACCACCACTCCACTCGTTTCACGATCGAGTCGGAAGACCAAATGCATCGTCGGCAATCCCGTGTACTCGCGCGCAGCGCCCACCAAACTCGACCACGGCCCCACCTTGGACGGATGACACACCACGTCTCCTGGTTTTCCGACCACCAGCAACCGATCGTCCTCGTAAACAATCCAGCTGATCAATTCTTCCCGCGAAACAAGTCGCACCGGCCCTTGTCGCAATCGCCGCGGCCACGCACACGCGCGCTGCGAAAATTCATCCATGTGCTTCGGTCCCAACCCTTGCTCTTCCAGCGTCATCGCGCCACCCGCCGTAGACGATATTGCGCAATGACTTTCGCCGCAATCCAAGTTGCCAGTCGCTTCGGCGCCATCCCGCCGGCGATCGCCGTGAGTTTATTTTTCCATCCGGTCACCACCAAGCTGCGTCCCGCCGCCAGCGCGCGGAGTGATTCCATCACGACTTCGTCAGCGCTCATGCTCAGTGACTTCCCCACGCTGCCGGGCGCTAATCCAGCGCGCTTTGAAAATTCCGTCGCCGTCGGTCCCGGACACACCACGAGAGAACTCACCCCTGTGCCCTTTAATTCCTGGTTCAACGCCAGACTCCAGTGCAACACGAACGCCTTCGACGCGCCGTACGTCGCCATGAAAGGTGTCGGCTGAAACGACGCCGTTGATGCGAGATTCATGATTACTCCACCGCGTTTTTTTAAGGTCGGAAGCAATCGGCCCGTCAGATCGACGAGCCCGCGAATGTTAACGTCTAGCATTTCCAACTGATGCGAAAGATTGGGCTCAGGAAAGTGCCCATATGAGCCGAAACCACTATTGTTGATGAGGAGCACGCGTCCCGCTGGCAGCGCCCGTCTTAGGAAGGATTCCACTTCCTCGGCGGCTTTCGCGACGGATTCCGGACGACCTAAATCGCACGCGATGTGGCAAAGGTTAAGCTGCTCATTTTTTATGACCGGAGCAGTACGCGAGAGGTTGCAAAACTGGAGCCGCGGTTCCAGTTTGGCAGCGAGATCGATGAACGATTTTCCAATACCGGAAGATCCGCCGGTAACTACGACGGCAGAGAAAGTTTGGAGCGCTTCGCGCGGCGAGGGCACAAGCTTGTCGAGGGATGAATTTCGGTCTGGGCGGGTGGTCTGCCCAGGCTCGCTGAAACCCAACCATAACGCAGCATCATGAACAGACAAAACAACCACGAACTGATCGTCTCCGGCATCCACCTCGACCTCACACCGTCGCTCAAGACGTTTGTGCGGGAGAAAGCCGAACGACTGTTTCGTCACCAGGAGCGCATCGTGCGCATCCGTGTGGAACTCGAGTGCGACTCGAAAGAAGAGGTCGCAACCCGGTTCAAGGCCAAGGGTCACATTGAAATTAACGGTCCGGATCTCAACGCGGTCGTGCAGAGTGACGAATGCCACAAAGCCGTCTCTCTGTTGGTCGACAAACTCGATCGCATGTTAGGAAAACGCCACCATCTCCACAAAGTCCGTCGCCACAACCTCACCATGGTTGAGCTCGACGAAGTCGCCTTGCCGAAAGCGGTCTGACGCTTCCACTCAAACCTTTTAACCACAACCCGCCGGATCACCTCCGGCGGGTTTTTTTGCGCATCGATCGAAGGTAGGGCGAGGCGTCCCGCCGCGCCGGAAATACACGGCTCACCGGGGACGGTTCGCCCTACCCCCCATCTCATCCCCCGATCTCCTCAACTCGCCCGCAGAATCGCTCAAATCGAAATTTTAATCCCTTTCCGCAAATACGTCGGAACATCGAGATCCTGCCCATCGAATAAATTTCGATCCGTCTTCTCGAAATGCCCGCGGCTTTCGAGTTCACCAAATCCGAATTCCTCTTGAGCAATTTTGTCCGCCGCCACCACTGCGGCCTGCTCCAAGGTCAGCTCGCCATTCGAAGCGCCGCTCGCCGCAGGCCGCGACGAACCTGCCGGCACTGATCGCGGCGCCTCCGTCGAGGAATCTCCTCGCGCCGCTGTAATCCTTGTCCGTGCACTCGCCGTCACCGGCCTCCGTGGCATCACGCCACGCCCGTTCATGTCGCACGTTCCCAACACGCACACTTCGACGCGATTCTGCATCTGCTCGTCGATCACCGCGCCCATGATGATATGCGACTCACGGCCAAATTGCTCCGTAATCGCCGTCATCAAATCATTCACCTTCGGCAACGTCAGATCCGTTCCGCCGATAATATTAACCAACAACCGATCCGCCTTCCGCGAAAACTCCGGCGTGTGAAGCAGCGGGCACAGTTTCAAACTCGCCACGGCATCCGTCACCGCATTGGCGCCTGACCCTTCACCGAGTCCAAACAACGTCTTTCCACCACGCTGCTGAAATACCTGCCGCAACGTGGAGAAATCCAAGTTGATCAACCCCGTCTTAAACAGCATCGCCCAAATTGATTTCACGCCGCGGCCCATCCATTCGTCCGCTCGCGCAAACGAATCCAACACCGTCTCGTTTTCCGCCGATTCCTGCAGCAGCACGTCGTTCGGCAGCGGTATCACCGCATCGCATACACGGCGCAACGCCGCCAGTCCTTCCTCCGCCTGCTTGAGTCGACGGCCACCTTCAAAGCTAAACGGCATCGTCACAAACGCGATCACGAGCGCTCCTTGTTCCGCGGCGATTTCCGCCACCGACGGCATCGCGCCACTCCCCGTACCACCGCCCATGCCACCGATGAGAAAAACCAGATCGCAGTCCTTCACCACCTTCGCAATTTTCTCGCGGTCCGACTCCGCCGCCTCACGGCCGAGTTCCGGATCTCCGCCCGCGCCGAGTCCACGCGTAACGCTCATCCCAATCAGCACCTTGTCCTGCACCGGCGAACTCGCCAGCGCCTGGTGATCGGTGTTCACCACCGCCAGCTGCAATCGCTCAAGATTTTCCATCTTGAGGCGATCAACCGCGTTGGAGCCAGCGCCGCCGACGCCCACGAGTTTGATCGCAAGATTGCGATCCGTGAGCAGCGAATTTTCGAGAGGAAGTTCGTTAAGATTCATCTGGTTTTTGTAGCCCTGTCTTCACTGTAGCCGCCGTCGGTTACGACGCGGTTCGATTCTTCTGACTTTGATTATTCTGATTTATTTTCTTCGTAGCCGCGTTGGTTACAACGCGGTCCGGGGTCTCCGTCTCCTTCTCCGCTGTCTTCCTTCTCACCTTCAAGCAGACGCAAAAAGCCGTTTAACATTGGAAAGGAACCCGGTATTCCGCCGCGCCGCCGGCGCGCGTTCGTTCTGCGCGCTCACTCCGTAATAAAGCAAACCCAGCGCCGTGTTGTAACCAGGATCACGCAAGTTCTCCGCCACCCACGCCGGCGTTTCCCCAAGATGCGCGGGCACTCCGAAAATCTTCGCCGCCGCGTCCGCGATTCCGCCGAGCTTCGCCGTTCCACCCGTTAACACCACGCCCGCCGCACACGTCTCCGGCGAAAACGTGTTACCCAATTTCTTCCGGACGACTTCCAACAATTCCCACGTGCGCGCCGCGGTGATTTGCTCAATCGCCTGCCGCGAAAACTGCCGGTCGCCGATCGCAAAATTTCCGTCGAGCCAGACCTTTTCATTTTTCTCCCGCGCCTGAACCGTCGCGCGCCCAAAGCGCAGCTTCAACTTCTCCGCCTGCCCTTCCGTCAATCGCAGCCCTATACTCAAATCATTCGTGAGATGGGTTCCGCCAACCGGCACCACACCCGTCGTGTGCGCCACGCCATCGCGATACAACACGAAGTCTGTCGTGCCCGCGCCGATGTCGATCGCCAGCACACCGTGCTGCCGCTCTTCCGGCGTCGTGATCATATGACCCGACGCCAGACTCGAGAGCACGAGCTCACGAACCTCCAAATTGAAACCGCGGATCACGTGAATGTTGTCCGCCAGCCGCTGCTCCTGGCCGTGCACGGTCCAGTATCCCACTTCCAATCGCTGCCCCATGAGATTTTCTGGAGACGTCGGCACCAGTCGCCCGTCGACACGAAACGGCCGGCGGATGTGGTGAACCACCATGCGCCCCGTGGGCAACTCCTTCGAGCGCGCGAGTTCGCACACCGTGCGGATATCGTCGCGATCGATCATGTTGTCCGCCGCCTTCACATTCACTGCCGCCTCGTTGTAGAAACCTTCGAGGTGTCCGCCGGTCTGCGCGAGAAACGCCAGCTCGATCCGCTCGCCCGCGTCGCGCTCCGCCTGCTCCAGCGCACTGTGCGTGCACTCGCTCGCCGCCTTGTAATCGACGACCGCACCTTTGATCACGCCACGCGACGAGCACTCGCCGCGCCCGATGATCGCTAGTTCGCGGCCGGTGTATTCACCAACCAGAACTGTGACTTTGGAGGTGCCGATTTCAACGGCGCCAATGAAGGTGGTACGAGTGCTCACAATTTCGTTTTACGAGGAAGGTTCGAAGAAACAGAGGTGCCAGGAGAATTGGGTCCGACGGAACGCACCGCGCCCGGTTTTGTGCCGAGTGGCGTCAACGCCGGATCGTCAAAAGAGACTGGGACTTGAGAACCGAGGGAAAGATTAATTTCACGCGGCGATTTATCCGTTTGGTTCCTCGCGGTATCGAGCAATAAATCGAGCCGCGCGAGCTGGCGGAAAAAATCTTCGTTCGTGCCGAAGAAAATTTTCGCCACGTTGCGATCGCGGACTTCGATTTCCCCATCGGACTCCAGTCGCGCGAGCGACACCACCTGCCACGAACGGTAGAGATGCTCCGCCTCCATTTTCGCTTTCGCCAAAAGGTCCGCCACCGTCGTCATTCCCGCGATGGGAAGAAACGCGTCGTCCTTACGCTCCAACTTCACTCCATCGAGCCACGGCAGCGTTGAGATCATGTCGGGATCGAACCCGGTTCCGTCGAAAACAATGCCTTCCCGCGCCACCAAAAACATCCGCGGCTCCGCTCCGTTCACCTGCGCCATGATCCGCGCCACCGGCGAATGCTCCGAAATGCTCACCGTCAGCGTCGCCGGAAAATTACGCGTCAACGTCGCCGAGCGAACTTGCGCGTTGCTCATCAACACCGCTCTCAGCCGATAAAGATCGAGCTCCATCAACGACGCGTTCTTCGGCAGCGCGAGCGTCTGCACGAGCCAGTTCTGATCGAGCACGCCATCCGTGATAAGCACCACTTCATTCACGGGCACTGCCGGCGCTGCTCCAGAAAACCTCTTCGGACTTCCTCTCAACGCCGCCGTGATTTCGAATCCACCCCACCCCAATCCTGCCAACACCAAAATCAGCGTCACGGTTTTGACGCCATTCCACACGACCCGACGCCGTCCTTCCGGGGACATCGCACGCGGTTTCACCTGCTGGGGAATGTCTCTCCAGCTGCGCGAATTCGGTTCGTTCGTGTCGGATCGGCTCACAAAAGTGCGGGGGCCGCGGTCGCGTGAAAACGCTGCAGCGCGGGCGTAATCATCTCTTTGACCAAAGCCGTAAAATCCAGCCCCTCGCAGCGAGCGCTCATCGGCAGCAAGCTCGTCTCTTTCATGCCGGGCAGAGTGTTTATTTCCAGCAAATAAAGCTCATCTTTCCCGCGCAAAATAAAATCCACCCGCGCGTAATCGCGACATCCGCACGCCGCGAACGCCGTCGCCGCCGCCGCTCGCACCATCGCCGTCGTCGCTGCATCCAGCGGAGCCGGCGCAAAATATTCGGTAAGCCCCTTCGTGTATTTGCTCGAATAATCGTAAACGCCCGACTTCGGCCTGATCTCCACCACGCCCAAGGCCTTTCCGCCCAACACGCCCACTGAAAGTTCGCGCCCAATGATGCGCTCCTCGATCAGCCACGAACCGCGCGCGATTCCAGCGAGTGCGGCGACCAATTCATCGCGGTTGCCCACGATACTTAATCCCACGCTGCTTCCCTCTGCATTTGGTTTCACCACCACGGACGCACCCAGTTTCGCGATGACCGCATCCGCCGTTGGCTTGGCCTCAGCGGAAAAATTTATTCCTTTCGCAATGGCTACGCCGCGCGACGCCGCCGCGTTTTTCGTGCGGGTCTTATCCATCGTCAGCTCACTCCCAGCCACGTCACAGCCACCATACTGCACTCCGGCTGCATCCAGCAGCCGTTGCATGCCGCCGTCTTCACCAAACGTCCCATGTAGTGTCGAAAACACGACATGCTTCGCAGGATCGAGACCGTCAGGCAGCGCATCCGTTTTCAATTGAAACAGCCGCGTGGGAAACGACCGGGCCAGTGCCAGCGCGCACGCCGCACCCGATCCGAGCGAAACGTCGCGCTCCGACGATGTGCCGCCACTGAAAACCGCAATGATCGGTGAGCTCATAATATTTTTGAGTTTCAATTATCTACAATCGAATGCCATTCCCTCGGCGGCTTGGCACCCAATCGAAAATCGAAATTCCAAATTCGAAAATTCACAGCAATTCACAGCACGTCCTTCCAGTTTTTCCCGTAGAGCAACACTTCCGGTTCCAGTTCGACGCCTTTGACTTCACGCACCCGCGCTCTCACCCGTCGCACGAGTTCGAGCACATCGGCACCCGTCGCCTTGCCTCGATTGATGATAAAATTCGCATGCACCGGCGAAACTTCCGCATCGCCGACCCGCTCGCCTTTCAAACCGCTCTCGGCGATCAACCGGCCCGCCGATGATCCCGGCGGATTCTTGAAAATGCATCCCGCGCTCGGCTCCCGCGGTTGCGATTCCTGCCGCTTCCGCCGGTAAACATCGATCTGCCGGCTCACTGCTAGCGCATCGGATTGCGCGACTGGCCTCAGCAAAGCCCCGAGTGCGATCGTGTGATAAAGCTCCGCGCAATGCCGGTAGTTCACATGCATCTTCGCGCGCTCGAGCATCTTCACTTCTCCGCTCAACGTCATCAGCTGAACTTGCTCCACGACGTCGAACATCCATCCGCCCATCGCGCCCGCATTCATGCGCAACGCTCCGCCCACGCTCCCGGGAATCCCCTCGAGAAATTCAAACCCGATCAGCCCCGCCTTCGTCGCGAGGCCGCACAAATTCTTCAATCTCAGTCCCGCACCCACCCACACGCGTCCATCTTCCCGCGGCTCAAATTTCGCCCACGACTCATCCGCCATCGAAATCACCAACCCGTCCACGCCTTCGTCCGGAATGATCAAATTCGAACCGCGCCCCAACATCAGCACCTCGATCTCGCGCGCCTTCGCCTCACGTAACATCACCTGCAGATCTTCCACGCTGCGAGGCTCCCCATAAATTCGCGCCGCTCCACCCACCCGTAACGTCGTCTTCGTGCCCAGCGGTTCCTCGCGCTTGAGCTTCGTGCCCTCCGCCACCATCGCGCGCACCGCCACGACAAATTCATCCCATGTTTTTGTTTTCATCGCATTCTGTCGCACGATGAACAGCCAGTCGCGCGCCTTGCGATCGATATTACCCGCGCCCACGAACGCGACAAGATCGCCCGCGCGGACTTCGCGCGCCAGCGGCGCAAAAAATCCCGCATCGTCACCCGGCAAATAAGTCACCGCCAGAGCCGGAGCTCCGCGTTTCAGCTCTGCATAAATATCCGCGCTCGTCCCACCCGCGATCGGAGAT
>CBRAFL010000115.1:0-14757 GCA_967755055.1 uncultured bacterium | reverse complement strand
TCGTCCGCCGCGAGATAGAGATCGCCCAGTTCGCGGTGCGCATCCGTCCAGCGACAATACCCCGGTCCGGCGTCCAGCGCGCGGCGACCGGGTTCCATCTGCCCCGCAATTTCCACATCGGAGCGGACGCGCAGCGTGCCCACGAACGTGCCTGATCCGAGGTTGCGAAGGTGGAAGCAGCCCACGAGCCGGCTCGCCCGGTCGGGCGGCGTGGAGAATTCCTGAGTGATCTCCAGCGCGCTCTGGTTTTGGCGCCAGTGCGCGGTGAATTGGGCGTAACCGATACCGTAGCGCACCTGCAGCGGCTCAGGCAGGTCGCCGTGGATGAGCGAAGTGCGTTGGCCGTCGAACTCCAGTTCAAGGTACAGGCCACTGCGCACCCGACTGTTATTGAGCGAAAGATCGAGATATCCCGCTTCCGTGGTGAACAGGTGCACGAGTCCCCAGCGGTTGATGAGCGCATTGAGGCGACCGCTCGATATTCCGTGGAGGAAAGGACGCTCGACCGCCACAGGACCGATGAACTGGCCGTCGAAGCAGGGCAGATTCGCGGAATCGTGTGTCCAGGAGCCGTGGTGGAGATGTTCGTCCATCGAGAATGGGATCAATCGCGCGACGGGCGCACGGCCGATAAAATAGACTGCGAAATGAGAGTAACGTCTTGCCCGGTTTCCGCCGCGCATAAAAACTTCCGGGTGCGGCTGATTGCCGCAAGAGAGTCCCTGCGAGACACCCCTTTGCCCCCATGAAACGCTCCACTCCTCGCACGCCGAACATGAAAGACATCGCGCGTGCGTGCGGCTGCGCGCAATCGACCGTCTCGCTCGCGTTGCGAAATTCGCCGACGATCCCGCCGACGACGCGTGCGAAGATCCAGCGCGCTGCTGCGCGGCTCGGCTACCGGCCCAACGCGCTCGTATCCGCGCTCATGGTACGCCTCAAGACGGGAGTGCCGCTGCCGTCGCGGCTCAATCTCGCCTACATTACCGCGTTTCCGGAAAAATACGGTTACCGCGATCCGCGCTACCATGTGCCTGACGTATTCGGTGCCGCGGTCGCTCGTGCTGAACAGCTCGGCTTCGCGTTGGGGCAGGTCTGGCTCACCGAGCCGCAGATGACAGCGGCGCGTTTCCGCTCCATTCTCAAAAGCCGGAACGTCGATGGGGTGATTATTGCGCCGCTTCCGAAGGGCATGCGGACGCTCGATTTGCCGATGGAAAACATCGCAGCAGTCACGATCGGCGGTCGTCTGATGCGGCCCGAGCTGCACCGCATCGCGGAAGATCATTTCGGCACCGCCCAACAGGCGATCGATATTTGCGTGGAGCGCGGCTATCGGCGGATTGGATTCTGCCTCGACATGGGAGGTACCTTGGAGGGCGTCGGAGACAAGTGGATCGGCGGATACTATTCCCGAATTGCGCTGGCGACGCGATTCGATCCGCTGAGCCTTCACCTGCCCATTGTGCTGGATCGCGCAGAGTTCCTCGCGTGGCACCGCGCACAAAAGCCCGATGTAATTCTTAGCGCGGGAACTGCGGCCATGCAGCTCACCGCGTGGTTGCGTGAGGCGAGTGTGGCGGTGCCTGGCGATACGGCGGTTCTCACGCTCGCGCGTGATGCTCACGATGCTCGTGTCACTGGTTTCGGATTTGATCAGGATCTGCTGGGGAGCGGCGCCGTGGACCTGCTCGTTGAAGCGCTCTACCGCAATGAGCGCGGCATCCCGAAACAGGCGAAGAACGTTTACGTGAGAACCCATTGGTTCGAAGCGGATACACTGCCCGTCTGTGCGCCGATCAATCGGTGAGACCGCGGGAAATCCGTTACGGCGTCTCGCGGACATGCAAGTCGTCCTCGGTCGCTGGCACCGCCGCTTCCCATGCGAGGACCTGGCCGTCGCGATGTAGTGCTGAGCGCAGGTCTGGGTAGGGCACGGACTGCACAGGAATATTCTCCTCGATCGCGAGGTGCGCCGCGGAGGCCGCCGATTGGCCCAGGATCATGAACACCGGTTCCATCCGAATCGAACCATAGGCGATGTGCGAAGCGGCGAGACAGAGCGGCACGAGCAGGTTTTCGCACTCGCCGACGCGCGGGACGATCGCGCGATAACTAATTGGATACGGCGGAAAACGATGTTCTTGCACGTCGCCTTCATTGAGCACGCGCGCGCCTCGGGCGAAGCGGCGACAGTTATGCGAGTCCATCGTGTAGGCGGCGAGGCCGATTGAATCGGACGCCACGCGTGTGCCACGGCATTCGTGCTCGGTCATCACGTAATCACTGACCATTCGCCGGGCTTCACGCACGTAAAGCTGAGGAGGCCATCCGCCGCTTTCGGTAAACTCGTCGCGACACAATCCCCACTGCCCGTAAGCTTCGCGCAGCGCCCGCGGGACGGAGGGATCATGGGCGAGAAACCAATGGAGCCCCTGCTGGTAGGCAACGTGCGCCTGGAAAATCGCCTCGCGCGCGGCGTATCCAGCTTTTGGCCACGCGTAGTTTTGTCCGATGAAGTCCGTCGAGGCGGGACCGAAATTGTTGGTGTCGGTTTTGGCCTGGGTGCGGAGCCGGTCGAACTTGGTGAACAGATCGCGCCAGCCGGCGGCCGCCAGGTGACGCGCGACCAGCACATGCCATCGCGGGTCGTAGCCCGCAGGTCGCGCAAATGGAACGCGGTTCTTGGGATCGTCGGTGAGGCACATGCGAAAGCAGTAGGCCTGCACGCGGTGATCGCCGGCGCCGATCACGGGTTCGCCCTGCTCGATGCCCGGCAGGAGCCCGCTCGCCGGGTCGCCCACCACCACAAACGGCGACACCGGATCGACGAACTGGTGCGTATCCCGGATCTGCGCACCGTTGAGTGTTTCACCATGGGCCGCGTTATCCTCGCGACCGACGTGATGACTCACGCCTGCCTGTGCCATCAGATCGCCCTCGTAGGTGGCATCGATGAATTGCCGCGCCCGGACAATCCGGCCGCTTTCCGTGCGCACGGCGGTGAGGCGCGTCCCCTCCCGTTCAACGCCCGCGAGAAATTGCTGCGGGTAAACTGTGAGCCCCGCCTCACGTAACCATGATTGAAATACGCTTAACGCAACCTGCGGTTCGAATGTCCACGCTTGCGGCGCGCCATAGTGGCGGCCGAGGCGGCGGTAGAATTCACAGGCCAGGCCGCCCACGGCCGCTTTGTTGCCGATATCGGTGTAGCCGAGCCCGCTCGTGGTCATGCCGCCAATCCGGTTCCCGGGATCGAGAATGGCCACCGAGAGCCCCAGCTTTTTCGCCTGAATGCCGGCGATGAGTCCGCCGGCGGTTGCGCCGTAGATGCAGAGGTCGACCGAGAGGGTTTCAGGAGTGCCGGCGCGGGCGGCGGTTGCGTCGTAGTAGCGAGGCGGAGAAGAACTCACGAGGAGATCGGCGAGTTAGAAGCTCCGGCCGCAGGAGAGGATGAATTTACGATGGCCGCCGCGCATGAACTGAAACGCATCGACCCGCGCGTAGTAGTCCTCGTCGAAAAGATTCGGCACGTTGAAGTTCACCCACCACTTCCCAATATTGTAAGAAGCGGATGCTTCGAAAAGCGTGTAGCCGGGATAAGGCCGCAGGATCGGACCCGACCGGACGATCACCCGGGAATCGTCGACCCATTGGATGCCGAGACCCAGTCCGAAGTTTTTCAACGCGCCATTCGTAAATTTGTATTTCGCCCAAACGGACGCCCGCTGCTTTGGACGATTGTTGATCGGAAGACCCCGGGTGAGGGGATTCACGGAATTGTGCTCCTCCGTTTTTACATAGGCGTAGCTGCCGAGGATCTGGAAATTATCCACGGGTACTGCCACGAAGGATACTTCAGCGCCGCGCGAGAGCTGTTCGCCGAGTTGCACCTGATATCCCGGACGGGTGGGATCCGCTTCGCGAACACCGTCGCGGAGGAGATCATAAGCGGCCGCGAGAAGGTTCAGCCTGCCGTCGAAAACGGTGGCCTTCACGCCGAGTTCGAGCTGCTCGCCAGTGACCGGCTTGAAGCGGCTGCCATCGGGATTGGTCGTCGTGGCGGGCACGTAATTTTCGCTGTAGCTCGCGTAGACCGAGAGATTGGTGAAAGGCTTGTAGACGACGGCGGCGCGTGGCGTGTAATTGGGGGTGCCGTGAAACGGTGAGGACGTTTTCACCCCGCGGCCGCCGGCGAAATCGGTCGGAATATTCCAGGTATCCTGCGTGAATTCGTCGTAGCGCACGCCGCCGACGAGCGAAAGCTGATCGCGGAAAAACGAGATGACGTCGGCGGCGTAAAACGACCGAGTGCGGGTAATCGTGTTTCCCTGGGCGCCGAAGATAATGTTGGTCGGCTTCGCTCCGTACTGAGCCGCGAGCGCGTTGTAGCTGAGATCGGTGATATTAATCGACGCCAGCCGCTCGGCACGCCGGAGCTGGCCGTCTTCGTCGTAGGCGTAGGCGGCACCGAGCAGGAGTTTGTGCTTCATCGGCCCGGTCGTGAAACGGCCGAAGAGATCGCCCTGGAAAAAACCATGAATGACCGTGCGATCGACATGCTGGGGCGTGCGGTTCAGCCAGATCTGGCCTGCTGGCACCGGCGTCGTCGTGCCATCCGGCAACCGGTAGTTCGAGCCGGCCCGCACGGGTTCCCACGCGCTGATTTCGTTGCGCACCTCGCGATACGCATCGGTGTACACGCCGATGCGTGTTTGCCACACCGAATTGAAAATGTGCGTGATGATGCTCGAGAAGGCGTATTTGTCGTTGTCGGACTGAATGAAATCTTCGCCGGCGTTGAACTTGCGCGGCATCACGATGATCGAATTGGTGCCGCTGTTCCAGTAGTCGAAGTCGGCGCCGTTATGCGTGCGCTGCGTGATGTATTCGAGGTTGACCGTGATGGCGGTCTTCTCGCCGATTTTCAGGGTGAAGTTAGGGCGCACGAACACGCGATCGAGCGACATAAAATCGACGTAGTCCTTCGAGGTGATGTTATTCGTCACGATGCGAAAGGCGAAATTCGGCGCGAGTGGCTGGCCGTAATCGAACGAGACCTGATACCAATCGTGATCGCGCACCTGGAACTGCATCGAAGCGACGGGGTGTTTGAAGTCGGGCTGCTTGGTGATCCGATTGATAATCCCACCGACATCGAACGTATTGCCGTAAAGGAGACCGGCTGGACCGCGCAGGATCTCGACGCGCTCGACGTGAACCTGCTCCGAGGGCGAATACGGACTTTCCCGAAAACCATCTTCCAAGGGCACGGCGACGCCGAAACCGCGCACCAAAAGAGTGTCGTCGCGTGGGTTGAGCGTGTGCACGCCCGTCGCATAGCGGAGTATCTCCTGAATATTTTGAGCACCGAGATCGCGGATGAGCTCGGCGTTGATCACGGTGAGACTCGCCGGAATGTCCTTGAGCGCCTCGTTCGTCATGCTGCCGGACACGGCATTCGTGGCCATGTATCCGCGATCGTGGTTCGTGGTCACGACGAACGCGGAGAGTTCGACGGGGCTTTCGTTCAAGGTCGAATCCGCGGGCGGAGTAGAGGTGCTTTGAGCCAGGGCTGAAGAAACAAGAATCGCGAAGCAGCAAGCGGTGCGTAGACCGCGCAACGATGCAGGGAATGGATGGGGCATGGACGGGTTAGGTTGGGTTAATCAAGCGATGCCGCTCGGACAGCATCGGGGAGTGTTGCGGTTGTGCGCCGCCCCCGGCGCCGCCTCAATCGACGTGCCACGCATATCGTTCAGTAAACGGCCAGAAACTGCCGTCGGAGAAAACCAGAATCATTGAACGATATGCGTGGCTGGCGAATCGCCGCGGCTGCCAGCCGTGGCATGACCTCTGACGCTTACCCCGTGAAAGTTGCCGCTCCCACCCCCGGTTTTCAGTGGCGGCGCGCAACCGGTTCCGATGCGCACCCCCTTCTTTTCATCGCAAATAAACGCCCCGACACCCCCCCGGAAAGATGGCCCCGCATCCCATCTGTATCCCGTCTCGTGATATGTCGCTCGGAGAAACACCGCTCCCGCGCTTGCTGCTTCTCTTCGTAATGATCGCGGCGTCGTGCTGTTGCTTGGTCTCTCAAACCCAAGCTCAGGAAACCATCGGTGGCGGCACCCTCGCGAACCCAGCGGTGGGCCCCGCACCCTCGTTTGGGATCGGCGGCGCCAGTGCGGTCCTGGTGAAAAACTGGAACTTCGGCAGCAACGGAACGATCCGCAACATCTCCGAGATGAGCGGAGAATTTTTTTATCACGACCAGTACGGCACCATCACCAACGGCAACAACTACGGGGCAAAGACCGTCGCTCCCGATGCCGCGAACGCGATCGCGGGGCAGCCGGTCGAGGGCGTCGATTGTCCGGCGGTCCGTTCGTTTTTCCCCGACTCTCTGCAAACCTACCTGCAGCCCTTGAACGGAGCGACGACGGTCAATCCCACGCAGCACAATGCGGGCTCAGGTTCGTTCATGGCCAAGTGGAAATTGCCCTATGGAGGGTCGTGGTTGGGCGACGACATCGTTTGGGAAACGCGCGTGCGTTACGTCACGCCACCCTATTTCTGGTTTGCGATCTGGACGGCGGGTAACCGATGGGACAAAGGCGCGGAGCACGATTTGGTGGAGAGCTTTGGCTACGACAATGGCGGCGGAAACACGAACTACGACGGGCGATACTGGCACTCGAACGCGGTGCCCGCGGCCACCGATGCGATCAATTATTCAAGCTGGTCGAGTGGCATGGCCGCGGCGGGTATCACAAATTGGGATCCCACCGTCTATCACACCTGGACCCTGCACTACAAAGCGGACAACACCTACGCCTTCTATATGGATGGAGTCCGGGTGCAGTATGGCACGGCGCCCTATGGCTGGACCTTGGGCGCTGACCTCGCGAACCAAACCGTGGATCTGGATTTTTTGTTCGATGGAGGCTGGGGGCATACGGCCGTAGCTAGTGTGAACCACGCGATGCCGGCGTCGAATTTCGCCGGCAAGTTCTACGAGTGGGATTACAGCCGCGTGTACCTGGTGCCGCTGGCTACGGTTTCTCCCGCGCCCACGGGTCTGATCGTGATACCCGACCAAAGCACGCAGGCGGTGGTCAGGTGGAACATCGCGCCCAACGCTTCGAGCTATAACGTCTATCGCGGAACAAGTCCGGGCGGCGAAAGCGCCACTCCCGTCGCCACCGGACTCAAATCACTTTCCTTCATCGACACGGGACTGACGAATGGCGTGACCTATTACTACAAGGTCGCCGGCGTTAACAGTGTGGGTACATCGGCACTGTCAGGAGAGGCGAGTGTCATTCCGGTCGTCACCTATACCGTCGACGATGTCGATGCTGACGCCCAGGGGTGGAACACCAGCATGAGCACGCCGGGCTATTATGGTGCTCGCTACCTTCACGACAATAAGACGGCGACGACGGTTTTGAAGAAAGCGATATTCACACCGACGCTGCCCGCGTCGGGCAATTACGAGGTGTATATGCGCGTCCCGGCCGGGAGCAATCGCGCGAGCAATGTACCGGTCGATGTCAACCATGCTGGCGGCCGAACGACGGTAAGCGTGGATGAGAGGTTCAATAGCAATATCTGGGTATCCCTCGGCAATTATTTCTTCAACGCCGGGACCGTGGGAAATGTCACGATTCGCAATGACGGCGCCAACAATTTTGTGATGGCTGACGTTGTCAGATGGATACCGACCGCGCCCGTGCCGCCGGCCACGCCAGCCAACCTCACCGCTACGCCGGGGAATACACAGATTACGCTCGCGTGGACCGCGAGCGGCGGGGCGACGAGCTACAGCATTTATCGCGGCGCGACGGCCGGAGGAGAAAGCCCCACCCCGCTCGCCACCTCCATCACGACGACCAGCTATACCGATGTTGGTCTGACCAATGGCACCACCTATTACTATAAAGTCGCGGCCGTGAATGCGTCCGGAACGTCCGCGTTTTCCAATGAGGCGAGCGCTGCGCCGAGCACGATTTCCACGATCGTCCTCAGTCCCGTGGCCGACGCTTATGTGCAGGATGGCACCGCGACCAACTTCGGTGCCTCCACGACGCTGCGAGTGAAAGGCTCAACGGTCGGCTCGGGATTTAACCGGCAGTCTTATCTCAAATTCGATCTGACTGCCATCACCGGCACGATCACTTCGGCTCAGCTGAACGTCTACGGCAGTTTGTCCGCGGCCGATACGGTTCCTCTCTCGGCGTATTCGGTGGCGGATACGTCATGGTCGGAGACGGGCATCATCTTTAGCAACAAACCCGCGATGTCCGCGACGGCGTTATTCACCCGGTCAGTGACCAACACGGCCGCACAAACCCTCAATTGGGACGTCAGCTCTTACGTCGCGAGCAAAGCCGGCTCCGTCGTGAGCTTTGGTCTCAACGCTCCGTCGACGACCATCGGCGCTCTCTTTACTGGAAACAGCCGTGAGGCCGGCACGAACCCGCCGCAGCTTGTCGTTCAGGTGGCAATGCCGGTGCCGCCTCCACAATCCGAATACATCGTCGATAATCCGCAGGCGACGATGACCGGCACTTGGTCGGTTTCGAGTCACCTGCTCGACCGTTACGGCGCAGATTATTTTCATAAAACGGCCGGCTCCGGCACGGCGACGGTGAAGTGGACGCCCAATCTCGGTGCCGCGGGCAACTACGCGGTTTATTACTGGCTGCCGGGCGGCGTGTCGGATCGCCCCACCAATGCTGATTTCAAGATTTTCCACAGCGGCGGCTCGACCAGTTATAGCGTCGACGAAACGGCCGTCGGCGGAAAATGGATACTGCTCGGCATCCATGCATTCGCCACCGGCATGAACGGTTACGTGATTCTTTCCGACCTGGCGCCCGCCGGAAAAATCGTGATCGCCGACGCGATCAAATTTGTCATCCAGAGCGAACCGGTTGCCGCCACCGTGACCTTGAGCGATCTCGCGCAGACCTACAACGGCACACCGCGCACGGTCACTCCCGCAACGCAGCCGACCGGCTTGAACGTGGCTCTGACCTATGGCGGCGCGTCAACCGCACCCACGGAAGCCGGTTCGTATCCGGTCGTGGCAACCGTCACCAGCCCCGGATATTCCGGCTCGGCCGCTGGCACGCTCACGATCGACCCCGCACCGGCGTCGATGACGTTGGCCAATCTGACGCGGACGTATGATGGCACGCCGCGTACTGTAACGGCCGATACGAGTCCCGCCGGCCTGGCCGTCGCCGTAACCTACGATGGAAATTCAATCGCGCCGGCGAATGCCGGAAGCTACCTCGTTGCCGCGACGGTCTCCGATCCAAACTACGTTGGTTCGGCGAATGGCACGCTCACGATCGAGAAAGCTCCGGCCGGTCTGACGCTCGCAAATCTTAGCGCCACCTACGATGGCGCGCCACACGCCGTCAACGTCTCCACGCTACCCGACGGCCTCGCAGTCTCGCTGATGTACGACGGCGGCGCGACGGCTCCCACAAACGCAGGCACGTACTCCGTTGCCGCCACGATCAACGACGCGAATTACGTCGGTTCAGCAAACGGCACGCTCTCGATTGCGCAGGCCGCCGCGTCGGTTGGTCTCACTCCGCTGATCCAGTTCTACGACGGCTCACCGAAGAGTGTTACGGCGACGACTCAGCCAGCCGGACTTAACGTCGCCATTACCTACAACGGCGGCACGGCCGCGCCGACCTGGCCCGGCTCGTATGCGATCGGCGCGACGATTTCCGAAGCCAATTACTCGGGTTCGGCGAATGACACCCTCGCGATCGCGACCACGGCGCTCGTGCGTCACGCGCCAAAGTTAAACGGCGACATCGATGGCTCTGTGCAAGTTCTTTTGCCCGAAACCACCACGCTCGCCGAAGACACCACGCTTAATTTCAACGCCACCGTCTCCGGCGATTTACTCGTGCCCGGAACGCCCGCCGTACAGCTCAACGGCCACCCGGTTTATGGGAGTACGATCGACGGCCCGGGCAGTGTTTCGCCCTCGAACTACTCGGTCGTGCTCAACGGCAATGCGCTCCTTCGCCACGTCGTGCGCCGCACCAATGCAGTCACGCTGCCGGTGGTCGCTGCGCCGTCAGCTCCGGTTGGTACACGCACGGTCGTACTCGACAATGCCAGTCAAAGCGCGGGCGATTTCACGACGCTTCGTAACCTCACGCTCAACGGCAGTGTTGGCCCAGTCGCGATTCCGCCCGGAGTTTACGGCACTTTCGTGGCTAACGACGGCAACAGCTTTGTCCTCGGTGTGCCCGGTGGCGTAGATCCCGCCATGTATCAGTTTCAGGCGCTCACGATGAACGGCGGCAGCCGTCTCGAGATTGTTGGACCAGTGTTTCTCACCCTCGCAGGATCAACGGTGTTCAACGCGCCCGCCGGTGCTCCCGAGCATCCGGAGTGGCTGACCCTTGCGGTGGCCGTCGGCGGCGTGACGCTCAGCGGCGGCGTCGCATTTCATGGCCACATCGTCGCCCCGTCGAGCACGGTGACGCTCAACGGCAGTGCTGAGGTCAACGGCAGCGTGCAGAGCGACGGGCTCGTTGTTAACGGTGGCGCCCTCCTGCGTCAGCCGACCCAACCTTGAACCGTCCTCTCAATCGGCATCATCTGCTCAGGCGTGTCTTCGAAATAAAGATCCGAACCCCAGAGGGAAACCGCTAATAGGATTTTCCCAATGGGGAAATCTTGATCCAGTGGCTACGGCTAATCGCCTGCGCCTTGAGGCGATTGGAGCCCGCTAATCGCGGTCTGCGATCAGCGGACCCCGCCACCTACTCCGGAGGCGATCAGCCGCAGGGGTGATGTAAGGATCGGCCCATTGGCAGATCCCATTAGCGGTTTCCTCCCTCCGAGTATTTCGAAGACAGCCCCTGGCCCTCATCTTCATTCGTCGGATAAATCTTTGGCTCCCGCGTCTTGCTCGCGGTTCTGCTGACGTTGCCTGCCTCGCGATTTCACTTCGCGAGGCGGGGTGGCGGAATCTATTCGCTGACGGCGATCATGCGGTTGTCGCCGGCTTTTCGCGGTGAAGATAAAGCCATCGCGACCGCAGGCGTGACGAGGTTCAGTCCACTGACGCGACCCTTGTTGAAACGCACGACGAGGGTGCCGGCGGCGTTGCTGTTTTCCACCGCGAAGCCCGGATAAAGCCAGGTGCCATCGGCGAGTTTGGCGGCCGGCTGTCCGAGTTTGAGCATCACTTGAATCTGGAACGTGCCGACTTCGACATAAGGGCCCGCGGCTGCGACTGGCACCGATCCGCGAAGCGCAAGGACCTGTTTCGGGTGATCCGCAGCAGCCTCTTTGGCGGAAGTGATGCCGGGAAGGAGGAATAGAGTCGCAACGAGAGCGGCGACGCGAACGGAGGAGGTGAGGGTGGTTTTCATCGGAGATAGTTTATTGGCTGAGTTTGTTTGAATGTGTGTGTCACCGGCGGGTGACGTGGGCGAAGTTGCGACGGTGTTTCGCGCGCTGCGAAATAACGCGAGCCAACGGCTCGTGCATTGAGCGAATGGTCGTGCGCTGCGAGTGAACAGCTCGCCCCACGAGTGAACGACTCGGGAATCGCGTGGACGGATACGACGATCGCGCGCAACTTCGAACGTAATGCGTATCGTCTCGCGCGCCGCACTCGCAGTCTACCTTCTGGTGGTAACAGCCATCGGGGCAACCGGTGTCGAAGCGCCGCCGCCGCCCGTTGAATTTCGCCTGAAGCATGGCGATGACCCGCGCTGGGCGGCGCGCGAATGGGACGACAGCGACTGGGAGATCGCCGCGCAGACTGACGGTCGAGTGCGGCCGGGCTTGGATGTTATTCCGGCGCGGGCTGGAATTTTCTGGATTCGATATCGGCTGGAGCGTTCGACGCAGAAGTCGTGGGGTCTGAACGTTCCGTCTTTTCTCTGGCCCATGGATGAGCCAGATGCGCCGATCAACAGCGTGTTTCTACCGGGAACGCTCTCCTATGAATTTTACTGGGACGGACGACTGATTGGCCGTAGCGGAATCGTCGGTACGAGTCTCGCGACGGAGGTGCCGGGCCCGCTCGACAATCTCATGCTAATCCCGGACTCACTGCTGGGACCGGGACCCCACGTGATCGCGATGCGCGTTTCGACTTATCATTATAATTTTCCGGCGACCCGTTTTCGAATTTCTCCAACGTTGGGAAACTATGCGGCTCAGCTACGCTACGAGGCCCGTCAGCCAATCGTCCCGTTGATTGGGGCGGCCGGCGCCCTCCTGGTTACGGTGATTTGCGCCGCGTTGTTCTGGTTTGTAGACCGGCGGCGACCATTGGTGATCTGTGGGCTCCTGGGTTTCACAGTCGCATTATTTTTCACGCTGATTGCCTGGCGATGGCTGCATCAGGATACCTACGTCTGGCTTTACCCACGCTACCAAGCGATGATGGTGACGATGTCGGTCATTGGCCTTCTCATGACCTGGCTGCTGGTCGAGCAATTTGCGGTTCCGCGACGGCAGTGGTGGCTGCTGGGGGCGCTCATGATTGTGGCCATTTTTTGGTTCGGCACACCGTATGTTCAGGTAAGGATGATTTGGATGTGCCGCGCGATGCTGCTCTACGCGCTTCTTCCCGTGAGTTGGGCAGTGTGGAAACGGCGCCCAGCAGCGCGGCTGGCGCTGGTCGGAGTATTGATCGGCCTCGGCAGCGTCCGGCAGGCGGCTGATTTACGCGCGATATTGTCGCCGTCCTACTTCCTTTTTTTCGCTGTGCTGGTGATCATGCTCCTGTGCGCGCTGGGATTACAGATGCGGGGCGACCGCCGGCACGCGCGGGCGGCGCAACTCGCGACGGCGCGGCTCGAAACCGAGCTGTTGAAGAAGAACCTTCAGCCCCATTTTTTGTTTAACACGCTCGCCGTACTGACCGAGATCGTCGAACAGGACCCGCGCAGCGCCGTGAAACTCATCGACGATCTGGCGGACGAGTTTCGCTCGGTGGCACGCGTGTCGGCTGAAAAATTGATTCCGTTCGCCCAGGAAATCGACCTCTGCCGCGCGCACCTGCGAGTGATGAGCGTGCGCACTGGCCGCACGTGGAGTCTCGATGCGGAAGGCGTGGACGTGGCGGCGCTGGTGCCGCCCGCAGTGTTCCTGACCCTGATTGAAAACGGATTCGCGCATCAGCGCGTAACGAATGGCGTGCCCGTGTTTCGCCTGCGGAGCGAACGTAGGGCGGATGGCGAGCGCTATACGTTTTTGTCCCCGGGCGAGGTGCAAAACGGCTCGACCCGATCACCGGGCGGTACAGGTTTGCGCTACGTGAAGGCGCGTTTCGAGGAAAGTTTTTCGGGACGTTGGTCTTTGAACGACGGACCAATCGCGGACGGCTGGCAGACGGTGATCGAAATCAAGCATCACGCGGAGAGAAAGCGCGTATGAGAGTGCTCATCGTCGAAGACGAACCGCTGATTGCGCAACGGCTGGAGCGATTCTGCCGCGAGATCCTCGGTGCAAAACTCGAGGCGATTCGCGTCGCCGCGCTTTTTTCGGAGGCGAGCGCGCGGCTCAACGAATCACCCATCGACCTCCTGCTGCTCGATCTGAATCTGCATGGGCGCGATGGAATGGAGCTCTTACAAACAAGCGTGGCGGAGTCGTTTCACACGATCATCGTTTCGGCCAACACTGAGCAGGCATTGCGGGCGTTCGAGTTTGGTGTGATGGATTTCGTGCCGAAGCCATTCTCGAAAGAGCGACTCGCGCTGGCGCTCGGGCGCGTAACGGAGCGCGATGGGCGCGCAGCGGGTGCGGCGAAATTTCTTGCCGTTAAAAAACATGGCAAAGTCGAACTCGTGCCGATCGATCGCGTGCTCTATGTCGAGGGCGCCGGCGCATACGCGGAGCTGGTGCTCGACGACGGCAAACGCGAGTTGCACGACAAGACGCTCGAGAAAGTGCACGCGTTGTTACCTGCGGGATTCGAGCGTATCCACAAAAGCTATATCGTGCGGTGGAGTGCGGTGAAAGCGCTGCACGCTCAAGAGGGTAGCCACTACGAAGCCGAGTTGCGCAATGGACTCCGGCTGCCGGTGGGCCGCACCCGTTATAAGGAACTACGGGAAAAGTTGAGCTGAGAGACTCTGACTGCGACTAGCCGTGAACGCGCGCTCCGTCAGCGAACACGAGCTCGACCGGATTTCCGCCAAATTCATAGGCGAGCATCCGTTCGTCGCGATGGCGCAACAGGATCAAGTCGGCGCGCTGCCCGCTTTCGATCGTGCCCCGATCGGGCAGGCGGAGCAACGCGGCGGCATTCACCGTGCTCGCGACAATCGCTTCGGGCGGCGACAGTCCGCAAAATCTGACGGCAAGCGAAACGGCAAACGGCATGGAGTGCGTCGGCGCGGAACCCGGATTGCAATTGGTGGCGAGCGCCAGCGCGCCGCCGAAGTCCACGAATCTTCGAGCTGGCGCGTAACGCCCGTCCGTGTGGAATCCTGTGCCCGGGAGAATTACGCCGAAGGTCGGCGAGGCCGCCAGCTTCGCGAGATCGGCTTCAGTGGCCGCTTCCAGGTGATCGACACTTCTCAACCCGAGCCGCACGGCGGCGGGCGTCATCCCGAGCGAGTTGAATTGATCCGCGTGAACTCGCGCCGGATGTCCGAGCGTCGCCGCGTATTCAAATAATCGTACGCACGCTTCGCGCGACCACGCGCCTTTTTCGCAATAGGCATCGACGGTGATACCGGGAAACTC
>CBRAFL010000114.1:0-14775 GCA_967755055.1 uncultured bacterium | reverse complement strand
GTGTTAGCCGAAAGCGAGCATGCGCGGCTCAACTCAGTGCTCGAGCAACAAGCGGCGCGACTGCAGGAACTCGTTGCGCGCCGCACGAGTGAGTTGCGGACGTTGAGTGTCAGCTTAAGTACCACCACGAGGGAGAACGCGCAGCTCGGCCTCGTCGCCCGCAACACCACCAACGGCGTCGTCATTACGGATGCGCAAGGTTGTCTCGAATGGGCCAATACCGCTTTCGAGCGCATGACGGGCTATACGCTCGCCGAGGTGAAAGGACGCAAGCCCGGGCATTTCCTCCAAGGGCCCGACACCGATCCGGCAGTCGTTGCCCAACTACGACGCGCGGTGAACGCGGGCGAACGGTGCTACGTCGAAATCCTCAACTATACCAAGAGCCGCCACGCGTATTGGCAAATTGTGGACATGGAGCCGGTTCACGATGTGAACGGCAAACTCGTCAACTGGATCGCGATTCAGACGGACGTCACTGCTCACCGGCTTGCCGAACAACATCTCCGCGTTCTCAACGAGCGGCTCCAACTCGCCACGCAATCCGCTGCGCTCGGCGTGTGGGAATGGGATGCCAGCAGTCAAAAGCATTCGTGGGATGAACGCACTCACGCGATTCACGGACTGAAACCGGGCGAATTCGACGGCAGTTTTGAAGCATGGATGGCCTGCCTGCATCCGGAAGATCGCGCGCTCGCGGAAGCCCGCTTCCGCCTCGTTCTCGCGGGCGGCAGTTTCTACGATCAAGAATTTCGCGTGATGCGCTCGGGCGAAACCACCGTGCGTTACGTCGAGTCGCGCGCGATTGTTCAGCGCGACACACAGGGCAAGTTGGTCCGAATTACCGGGACGAGCCGCGACGTAACGGCGGAACGCGAAAACGAAGAGCGCCTGCGCACGCTCACTGATCGCTGGCAACTCGCCTTGCGCGCGACGCGTTACGGCGTGTGGGATTGGGACCCGGTTAACGGCCGGCTGATTTGGGACGACCGCTTGTTTGAAATTTACGGAGTGGACCGCAGCACTTTCGAGAGCACGCACCAGGCGCGGATGGAGTTGCTGCATCCCGATGATCGTGCACGGACCGAGCAGGAAGAGCAGGACGCACTTCATTTCGGCCGGGAAGAATTCAAAAACGAATTTCGCATCGTTCTGTCCGACGGATTTGTCCGCCACATCGAAACGCACGGTTACATTCGGCGGGACGACGTTGGTCGCGCCGTTCGGGTCGTGGGCATGGATCGCGATATTACGGCGGAGAAACAAACGCTCGAAGCGTTGCGCATGGCGGAAGAGCGCTGGCAGCTCGCGGTCGAAGGTACGAATGACGGGGTTTGGGATTGGAACGTTCCCACCGGCGCAACCTATCACGATCAACGCTGGTCGCAGATGTTAGGATACGAGGTCGGTGAGATCAGCGATACGATTGAGAGCTGGAACAACCTGGTGCATCCGGATGATTTGCCGGCGTGTTTGGTGGCAACTGAGGATCACTTTGCCCGTCGCACGGCGCTTTATCACCACGAGTACCGGATGCGAACCCGGCAGGGAGATTGGAAGTGGATTCTCGATCGCGGCAAAGTTGTCACTCGCGATCCGCAGGGCCGGCCGTTGCGCATGGTCGGCATGCACACCGATGTCACCGCGAGAAAAAATCTCGAACAGCGACTGCATCAGTTCGAGCAACTCGCGACTCAGGTCAGCCAGCTCGCGCAGATCGGCGGCTGGGAGCTCGATCTCGAAACGATGAATCTCACCTGGTCTGAACAGGTGCGGCGCATTCACGAGGTCGATGAAAATTTCCGTCCGAGCGTTCACTCCGCGATCGAGTTTTTCGCGCCGGAAGCGCGCGACATTATGTCGGCCGCGTTGAAGAACGCCATGGCCCAGGGACGCGATTACGATCTCGAACTCCCACTGATCACGGCCACCGGCCGCCGCATCTGGGTGCGAGCGCTGACGCGCGCTGAATTTCAGGACAGCCGGCCCGTCCGGCTGATCGGCGCATTCCAGGATATCAGCATTCGACGCGAGAGCGAAGAGGCCCGCCGCAAGCTGGAGTTCCAACTTTTCCAGGCGCAGAAAATGGAAACGCTCGGCACGCTCGCCGGCGGCATCGCCCATGATTTCAACAACCTGCTGACCGGTATCATGGGTTATCAGGAGCTGGTCGCCGATGTGCTGGAAAACAACACCACCGCTCGCGAATATCTCGCCGAAGCACGCGGCGCCAGTCTGCGCGCTCGCGATCTCGTGGAGCAAATTCTCACATTCGGCCGGCAGTCACCAGATGATCAATACACGCCGTTGGATCTCGCGCTGGTCATCGAGGAAGCGCGGCGGTTGTTGCGCGCCACGATTCCGGCGACCATCGCGATCGAGACCCATATCTCTCCCGAATGTGGTTCCGTGCAGGGCGACGCGACGCAGATCCATCAAGTCATCCTCAATCTTGGATCCAACGCCGCTCATGCGATGCAGGGCAAAGGCGGCGTACTCTCGATCAGCCTGGAGCCGGTGGATCGGGAAACATCGCGTAGTGCAACGCTCGCCACGCTTCCCGCGGGCGAGTACCTGCGCCTAACCGTGAGCGACAATGGTCACGGCATGGACGAGACGACGCTGCAACGCATCTTCGATCCGTTCTTCACCACAAAGGAAGTACGCGAAGGAACCGGCCTCGGTCTGGCGGTGGTCCACGGCATCGTGCGTGCGCACCGCGGCGGCGTCGACGTGGAGAGCCGACTTGGTTTTGGATCCACGTTTCACATTTACCTGCCAATGGCGGCGACGGACGCGGAGTCGAGCCCAAGCGAGGTTTTGCAGGCACCACGCGGCTCCAGCGAAATGATCTTCATCGTGGATGACGAAGACACCGTCGCGAGCTTCACGAAGTACGCGCTGGAAAACAAAGGCTACCGTGCGGTGACCGTGGATACGGCCTCACTTTGTCTGGAGACGTTGCGCGCGAATCCCGGCGCCTGCTCCGTGCTGGTGACGGATCAGACGATGCCGGGAATGACCGGAACAGAGCTCGCGGGCAAAGTCCGCGAGTTCGCACCTCAACTGCCGATCATCGTGATGTCGGGTTATTTCCTGAAAATCCCGCCTCAGGATATCGAACGCATCGGGCACGTTGAGCTGCTCGGAAAACCGTTCACGACGGACGAACTCGCCTGGATGGTACACCGCGCGTTGCACCCCGAGTCTGTGCCGGTGTGATGCGCGAGTCGGATCGCGATCGGATTCGGCGCTGATCGAATCCGTCGCTAGAGCGGTTTCAAAAAAGCTGCAGCCGTTTTGGTGGGGCGAACCGTCTCCGGTGAGCCGTCGCGCGACGGCTCGGCGAGACGCCTCGCCCTACCCGCAACCAGTTCCAGCGCGGCTACACTTCAACTTAAACACTTTAACCGCTCTAATCCGCAAAAAAAAGAGCGGGCAAAAGCCCGCTCTCATTCGCGAATCGCGTTAACTGTCGCGATCAGCTTTGCAGCAACTTCAAGACTGATTGCGGCGTTTGATTCGCCTGGGCCAACATCGCCGTGCCCGACTGCACCAGAATGTTGTACTTCGCGTACTGCGTGGATTCTTTCGCCACATCAACATCTCGGATACGCGAGATGGCGGACGAGAGATTCTCGTATTCCACCGACAAGGTCGACGAGGCCAGCTCCAGTCGCGATTGAGACGCACCCAACTTGGCGCGTTCCGTGGCAACCTGCTGAATGGTGCTCGTGATATTGCCGATCAGCCCGCTGTCCGCCATGCCGAGCGAGTAAACGCCGCTCGCGTCCTGCGTGATCAAAGCGGCCATCGCGCCGGTGCGCAGATTGGATTCGCGAATCGTCATATCCTGACCGATCGCCTGGCCAATGGTGACCGTGAGACCAGCGCTGTTGGAACCGAAGAGTGAGATGCCGTTAAACGCACCGAGAGGAGCAGCGACATCAGTGGTGCCACCGAGTTCGGCGGTCGTTCCCCCCACGGTGGCGCGGAGTTGGTCCTGCAGTGCGGTGAACTCTTGTTGATACAGATCAACGTCGGTCGAGTTCTTCGTCACGTCCTTCGCGAGAATCGCGAGTTCGCTCATGCGCGACAGAATCTTGGTCATGCCGCTCATGAAACCGTCGGCGGTTTGAATGTAGGAGACCGCGTTTTGAACGTTGGTCTGAGCGGCCTGCACGCGGCGGTTTTGCGCGTCGAGTTTTTCCGAGACGGCGAGACCGGCGGCGTCATCAGAGGGGTTAACGATTTTCGAACCCGACGAAAGCCGGGTGAGAGAACGGCCGAGCATTTCCTGACTCGCGTTGAGCGAGCGGGCGGCGGCCATGGCTTGGATGTTGGTGTTGATGACGCTCATGGTGATAAAAAGGACGAGGCAGGCGGGTTGGGGTGAGAGAAGCGGACGAGGTTAAGGTGCGGCTTTGGCGAGTGAGTTCGCGCGACCGCGGAGTTAGGCTTGGGTGGTGGCGGCCGGGACTTTGCCGCTGACGGGCAAGGTCGGGAGCGAACCGGGGCGCGGAGCGCGGACGGCGGCCGCTTGATTACTGGCGGCGATATCAGTGAGGACTTCCTTGCGGAAAATGGAAACTTCGCGCGGAGCGGAAATGCCGATTTTCACAAAATCCCCCTCGATTCGCGTGATGCGAATTTCAATGGAGTCACCAATGATGATCGACTCGTTAACTTTGCGGGAAAGGACGAGCATGGGAGTGGTTCAAGCGGTACGGGCGCACGCGTGCGCGGGTGAGTTATCCACCAATGTGTGGTGAGCGCTGTAGCGCGAGTAATTGGAAATCACGAGTTGGCGGCCAATGCGAGTGCGACGATTGACGATGACGGGCCCAACGAGATTGACCGAGGCATCAACCGGCTGCTGCTGGCGAAGCGTGACAATGTTGAGGATCATCGCCTCGGAGGGATCTTCCATCCCGAGTTGCAAGGCGTCTTCGTCGAAAATCTCTGGCTCATAACCGGGGATGAGATCACCGGGCTCCATCACGATGAAGTGAATGGTGTCAGCGGGATCTTCGCCGTGGAGGCGCATCCAGAGAAACGGAAAGTGCTCAGGCATGAAGAGCAACTCGGCGCGTTGATATTGAGAAAAACCGATGATGCCTTGCGGCAGAATGATCTGGTTCGCCTGAGAGGCGCCAAAATCGATGGGGGTAATATCTGGGAGGACTTTCATGTGGGTGGGATCGCTGGAATTATTTAAGATAGTCGAGAAGGGAGAGATTCATAACCTTGGCGGCGGAAGATAGAGCGGCTTGGTAGGCGGTCTGCGCCTGATTCAGTTTCACGATGGTCGTTGGCAAATCGACGGAGGATTCGCTCGAAATTTGTGACTCGAGTCCCGTCTGCCGGTCTTGTTGTTGAGCCTGCGCTGCTTCGATCCGGGTCTGCATGCCACCGCTTTGGGCCATCGCGGAGACGATCATGTTTTCACTCGTGGTGAGATTGGGCTGGGCGGCGCGGACGGCATTGGTATCGCCGCTCGCAAGCGCATCGCGCAAGGCAACCAGGTTCGTCAGAAAATCTTTCATCCCGACGTTGGTCGCACCGTCGGTCGAAGGCGTGACGCTGGTGGCTTCGGAAAGTGGGATGGACGCCTGCGCGGTATTCCCGTTGTAAACGATGGAAGTAATTTTGCCGGCCGAATCGCGCGTCGCCACGAACGGTGGCGCGTCCACTGCGGTGCCGCCGTAAATGTAGTCGCCGCCCGATTTGGAGTTCGCGAGTTGCAGCGCTTGCTCGAGCAACTGATCGACCTCGTTGCCATACGTGCTCATCGAATCCGTGCTGAGCGCACCAGTACCGAGAGTCGCCAGTTCGCCCGCGCGATCGGAAACTTTTTTCAAACCCTGCAGCCCTGAGAAGGAGGATTGTGAAAGGGTCAAAGCACGGGAGCTGTTCTCGGCGTATTGCGCGAGCTGGCGTTGCTCGGACTGAAGATTCAGCACGCGGCCCACGGCGGAAGGATCGTCTTCTGGCTGGGTGATGCGGCGGCCGCTGGAAACTTGAAGCTGAAGCTTTGCCTGGTCGCCCATCAGCTGCTGAATCTGGCGAACCATCGCGTCGGAAACTGTGTTGCTGGCTATGCGCATGGGGATGAAGGGACCGAATTACCGGCCCATTTGATTTACGACGACTTCGAGAAGATCATCGATGGTTTGGAAAACGCGCGAGGACGCTTGAAAGGCACGCTGGTATTTCATCAGGTCCGCCATTTCTTCGTCCAACGAAACGCCGCTCACCGAGTCGCGCTGCGAACGCACGAGCTGCTCGATGCGACTCTGATCGTTGACCCGGGCGGTTGCGCCCGAAAGGGCCTGGCCAAGTCCGCTGACTGCACCGGAGAAAAATGCCCCGAAAGATCCATCAATCAAATCGGCCGGAGTGCCCGATGTGCTGAATTTTTTCGAGGCGAGCTGGGCGATGCCCAATGCGACCGTGTTATCCCCGGCGGCTCCGCCATTGCTGGCCTTGAGCGTGGAGCTCGTCAGGCCGCTGGCGAGGCTGAGCGTGGCGGCAGTCGTGCCGCTCGCCGTGAAAAAATCTGCTCCCGATCCACCGGGATTGTAGATCGCGTTGACAGACGTGACGAGTTGCTCAGCGAGGCTGTCCAGCTGATCGCGCAACGTCTGGATGGCATCAGTCCGGGCACTGATGGATCCTTGAATCGAACCCGAGCTGAGAGCGAGAACGGTGGCTGGAGTGCCGCCGGAAACCGTCGGGGGATTCGTCGAATTATCAAACGCCAGAGTGCCTTGGACGACGGCAAGCGTGACGAGAGGGATCGGGTTGCCACTGCCGTCGACACTGGAAATCTGAACTTCGCCATTCGACCCTTCGGTCGCTTCAATCGGCAATTTTGCGGAAAGCTTCTCGATCGCCGATTGCCGCTGGTCGCGCAGGTCGATGGCAGAGCCGGGGCGGTTGATCTCAAATCGGCCGATTTGATCATTCAGAGAGGCGATCGTCTGGAGCAGCTGATTGGCGTCGCTCACATCGTTACCCACCTGGGCATCAAGGTCGCTCTGCACCTGCGTCAGCCGCGCGTCAGCCAACTGAATACGGTCGGTAAGAATACCGGCGTTTTGCAACAGGCTCTGGCGTTGGCCGGTATCCGTCGGATTGGCGGCGAAGCTTTGGAAGGAAGTGAATAACCCATCGAGCGCGGCGGCGATTCCGGTGTCCGTGCTCGTGCTGCTGGTGCTGCCGGCACTGGCGACGTCCTGACCGAGTGCGGCCTGGGCGCGTTGGTAAGCGCTCTGTTGCGCTTGGTAATAGGAAGCGCGGGCCACCTCGCGCCCGACCTGACGGTCGAGCAAAGCATCACGCAATTGTTCAACTCCGAGCGCTTCAAGGCCGAGGCTTTGCGCGCCCTCGGGCGTGACGACGGTCCCGCGATCACCGTAGATCACGCGCTGGCGGGCGTAGGTGTCATTATTAACGTTGGCGAGATTCTTACCCGCGATCTCAACCGCACGACTGTGGGCGGTCAGCGCGCTGACAGTGGAATTAAGTGCGGCGTAGAGTCCGGCCATGGTGGGAGGTGAGTTGAAGCGGGAAAGACAGATGCCAGGCGCGATCAGCCAGCGGCGCGAAGAGCGGGAGCGGAACGAACCGCCGAAAGCGAGACGCGGCCGTCCGGCGAATACGTGTGGCTGAACGCGTCGGGCCGGAGCTGGCGCAGCGTTTCGCTGTGCATCTCGAGCGTGCGCGACAACAACTCGTGGTTGTGGCGGCTGGTGCGACGCACGCGGTGGAGGAGATGATTGATCTCGTTGACGAGCGCTTCCAGAAGCGGGCGAGCCGCGGCTTCGATGTGCGGGAGAAGCGAACGCAATGTGGACGTTTCCGGGAGGCCGTGACTTTTCGCAAACGAGCTAACGGTCTGCTCGCGACGGCCGCGGGTGTCTTGCAGGATGTGCGCCTGATCCTCGATTTCACCACCGAGGCGGAGCACGCCATCGGGATCACGCTTGAAGAGACTTTCCTGCTGTTGCTCGAACAGGCGGAGAAGTTCGCCGTATTCAGCGAGTTCTTGCCGGAGACATTCAGCGATGCTTTGCCAGTTCATATTATGGAAGATCCGCCGGTTCGGCAGATGAGTTGAGGTCGGCGCGAGCTGCGCGCGGAGTGAGTTGTTTCTCGAGCATGCGGCTGAGACCGAAGCCGCCACCACGAGTGAGTTGCTGGGCGAATGTATCCGTTAACATGTCACCGTAGACATTGCTGGCCGCGCCACCGTCTTTGCCGAGCATCGACGTCATCGTCGGCCCGAGCAGCTGGCGAACGAGGATCGCCTCGAATTGAGCGGCGACCTCCTTGCGTTGTTCGGCGACGGGCGCGTTGCGCAGCGCCTTGCCCGAAAGCGGTTTTCCGCTCGCGGGCTTGACGCTGAGCACATCGGCGACGTGGCTCGAGGAGTTTGCCGAGGAAGCTTGGAGAGCGGCGACGTTCATGAATCAGTTGATCACGAGTTCAGCCTGCAGGGCGCCGGAGCGCTTGAGGCTTTGGAAGATGGCCATCATTTCACGGGTGGAAACGCCGAGAGCGTTGAGCGCGGCGGCGAGACGTTCGATCGTGGGCGGCTCGTTGAGGACGGTGAAACCGCCCTTAACTTCGTTCACGTCGGTCTTCGTGCTAGGCACCGAGACCGTCTGGCCGGAGTTGTTAAAGGAATTTGGCTGACTGACGCCGACGTTGGAACTCACGGTAATCGTCAGAGATCCGAGCGCGATCGCGACTTGGGAAAGGCGCACGGTCGAAGTGGCGACGATGGTGCCGGTGCGCTCGTTAATCACGATGCGAGCGAGGGTGTCCGGGATCACTTCGAGCACGCCGAGATCGGCGATGAAATTAACGTCCTGCCCGCGATAGGCGGCGGGGAGCGTCACGTTGATCGTGGCGGAATCCACCGCACTGGCGGTCGCAGGCCATTGAGCGTTGATCGCCTCGGCCATGCGGGACGCGGAGGTAAAATCAGGATTGTGCAGCAGAAGGCGCAGCTGGTTGTCGTGAACGAAGGAGGTAATCACCTCACGCTCGACGATCGCACCGTTGCTGATGACACCGACCGTCGGATGATTTTTTTGAACCGTCGCCCCACCCGCTCCGCCGGCGCCACCGAGGAAACCGCCGATGGCCACCGCGCCTTGAGCGACGGCATACACGCGGCCATCCGCACCGAGCAAAGGCGTCTGGAGGAGAATGCCGCCTTGAAGAGATTTCGCATCACCCATCGACGCGACGTTCACGTCGATCCGCGCACCGGGCTTCAAGAACGCGCCGATGTCGGCCGTGATCATGACGGCGGCCGCGTTCTTCGCCTTGATGTCGGTCGCGTTTACCGTGAGGCCGTAACGCTGAAGAATGTTCGCAACGCTGCGCAGCGTGGTGGCGGCGTTGCTATCACCGTCACCGGCGAGGCCGACGACAATGCCGTATCCAACAATCTGATTGTCTCGTCCACCTTCGACCAGTGTGAGGTCCTTGACGCGCGAGGCGTGAAGGGAAGGACTGAGGAACTGAACAACTGAAAGGCCAAGGAGCAGCAGCGCGCGAGCGAGACCGCGTCCATGCGGGGAAAAGTGCATCCGTGCGGGGGAGTTCATTTTCAGAAGGGCCGGAGCCGCTCGTAGAGCTTGGTGAACCAGCCGCGCTTCTGCGCATCGGTGAGCTGGCCTTCGCTATAAAATTCAACGCGGGCGTCAGCAATGTTCGACGATGTCACGGTGTTATCGCGGGTGACATCATCAACACGTACTACGCCGTGCAATACGACGTACTGGGTTTCGCCGGAGAACGTGACGATGCGGGCGCCCTCGATCACGAGGTTGCCGTTGGGCAATACGTCGGTGACGAGCACGGCGGCGCGGGCCGAAAGACTTTGGGAGTTACTCACATCTCCGCCGCCCGAATAGCTCGAGGAGCCGCCGAGATCGATGCCGGGCAACACGCCGTTATGCGTGCCAAGACGGCTGTTCGCGAAGAGGAATTGCTGGACGGAATCTTTGAGGCTCGAGTCGCGCGTCGACTTTTTGCTCTGCGAACTCGAGGCGATCGCGGACTCGCTGACGACGATCGTGATGATGTCGCCCGTGCGGGACGCTTTGCGATCGGCCACCATGGGACGCTCGCTGGCGGTGTTGGTTGGCCAGAGCGAACCAGAGCCGGCGGCGAAGGCCGCGGAGGTCATCGCCGCAAGACTGAGCGCGGACGAGAAAAGTTTAAAAGCGGACTTGGACACGGTTTTCATCGACGACCATTGCGGCAAATTCTTTGCGTGATTCAGGATTGCGGACGGTGACCGTGTCACCTTGTGCGCCATTTTCCATGGCGAGCGCTTTCATCGTGATGAGGAGCTGGCCGTCACCGGCGGAGACCTCGACCAGATTGCCTTTGCGAACGAGCGGACGCCGGGCGATATCGCGCCAGGTCAAAACCCGGCCGGCGCTCACTGTTCGCATCATCACATACGTGCGATCTCCCTGGATCGCGGGTAGAGCTTCACGCTCGCGGAACAGATCGACCCGGCGGGTTTCAAGTTGTGCGGGATCGAAAACAGCACCGGTGATCAACGGCTGACGGGCAACCCACACATCGCGCCACAGCACCGCGCGAAGAACGAGAGTCGATTCGCTCGCGGCAATTCCGTCTGCGAGTACGCGGCAGCGGACGAGCATCGAGCTCGCGGGGACCGTCGGATACTCGAGCAGTTCGATCGCCCAGGTTTCCGCGACGCGAGCGGGCGGAGACCAAGGGCGGATCAACTCGAGCTGGAGTTCACCTTCGAGTTTGAAATGATCGCTGAGATTGGTGGCGACTTGAGAGATAAATTGATCGCGGGCGAACGGCACCGGCGCGGCGGATACGCGCAAGGCGACGGCCGTGGAGGCGAGAACCAGCAAGAGAGTGATGAGACGGAAAGAGCGCATGTTAGCGTTTCATTTGCGCGATGTTTTGGAGCATCTCGTCCGAAGTCTGGATGGACTTGGAATTAATTTCGTAGGCGCGCTGCGCGACGATGAGGTTCACCATTTCTTCAACGATATTCACGTTGGAGGATTCGATGTAGCCCTGCATCACGCTGCCGAAACCTTGTTCACTTGGGTTTCCAACTTCAGGCGTGCCGCTCGCTGCGGTCTCCGCGTAGAGATTTCCACCGAGACTTTGCAGGCCGGACGGATTGGCGAAGCGGGCGAGCGTCAGGCGGAAAGTCGTCGTGCCGCTGGAACTTTGCACCGTGACCTGGCCGTTATCGGAAATCGTGGCGGTCGCACCAGGAGGAATCGGCTGAAATCCGCTGAGCACGGGCAAACCGTCAACCGTGACGACCTGGCCTTGGGCGCTGAGCTTAAATCCGCCGTCACGGGTAAATGCAGTCGTGCCATCAGCGCGCTGAATTTCGAAGAAGCCATCGCCCTGAATCGCGACGTCGAACTTTTCGCCGGTGTTGGTGAGCTGGCCTTGGGTGAAAACTTTCGAAGTCGCCGCGACGCGAGACCCGTTGCCGACTTCAATGCCGGTCGGAACCAAATTACCGCCACCAGAATCAGTACCGGCGGCACGCGTGGGCTTCTGATAAAGCAGATCCTGAAATTCGATTTTGCTCCGCTTGAAGCCCGGCGTGTTCACGTTCGCGAGATTGTTCGCGATCGTGTTGAGGTTAAGCTGTTGGGCCTCCATGCCGGTGGCAGCTGAGTAGAGCGAAAGATTCATGACTGGAGGTGGAGGCTGAGCGGAGGAAGCTGAGAGCTGAGAGTTGAGAGTCTCAGGTCTGAGCTGGAAAAAGGAGCCGGTCCGCCCCCATAGCGGACTCGGCCAGTTAGTCGTGATTGCGGTTGTCTGTCTGGGGAAGTCATGGCGGACATGGGCGTGGGTTAGCCGAGCGCTTCAAGCGCTTTGTCCATTTGCTGATCGAGCGTGCTGATCATTTTCTGATTGGCCTCATACGCCCGCGCGATGAGGACGAGGTCGACCATTTCGCGCAGCGGCGTGACATTGCTGCCCTCGAGGTAACCTTGAAGAAGTTCGGGATTATCCACGGCCTCCGGACTCATGCCGGGACCGGGCATATAATATCCATCCTTAACAGGGATCAGCTGGGAGTTATCCGCGAACTTCTGCAGTGAGAGTTTCCCGATCTGCGTCTCTCCTTGGAAAACCGTGCCGTCGAGATTGACTATGAGGCTGCCGGCGCCGGGAAGCAACGTGATCGGCGAACCGCCCGTGCTCATCACTTCATCGCCACCCGCAGTCACCAGCGTGCGATCCGCGCGAAGGCGGAATTCGCCATTACGGGTAAAAACATGCGAGCCATCCGAGCGCTGCATCTCGAAAAACCCGTCGCCCTGAATCGCAACGTCGAGTTCACGACGCGTGGGCTGCGTTTCGCCCGTGACGAAGTTCACGCCCGAATTCACCTTCGGGAAGAGCATTGGAGAACCTGCCTCGTGCCCGATCGTTTTGTGCGGATCCGATTGAATCTCTCCCGCGCTCTGGGTGGAGAAGTTGATCGTACGCTTGCGGAATCCCGTCACCTGACTCGAGGTAATGTTCTGCGCGACAGAATCCTGCCAGCGCTCAAGCGCTGAAAGGGCGGCCGCACTTTGATACATTCCGATGTTCATGGACACGGAGTCTAAGCAAAGCCGATGCCAACTACCCAACTCGCAACAGACTAGCTTGTTACGAAATCTACGGAATTTTCAGGAAATTCTTGCCGCGGTCCTGACGGCAGGATTTTCCGTGAAAACGCAGCTCATCACCCTCAAACGAGGCGCGACGGACACTGTTTTGCATCTGGTCTGGCGAACGAAACAACTAACCGCTTCCGGACGAAAAGGAGGAGTTGCGACTGACGCGCGACGACGCTGAAAAGAACCTCGAACCGGCTTACGCCGCTCAACTGCCAGCCGGATAGAGGCACTCGATTTCGACGCGCTCGCCGCACGAGCAAATCACCAAAAGCCGAACGACTTTGTCGCCTTCCTTGATCACTTCAACCGTCGGTTGGGCACCTGCGCAAGGACTCGGAGAAGCCGCACGGGGTGCTGTACCTGCGGCCGAAGCCAAAGAAGCGGGTGGCGCCGCCATCGGGCGGAGTGGCGCGACGGATAGAATTTTTTTTCCCTGGAGAAACGAGTTCATGAAGTGGGAGGAGAATGGGGCGCGGGCGCGGCAGATTCCGCGGCGTCTTTTTTGCTCTCACGACCTTTGCCAGACAAAGCCAGGCTGAGTGTGATGCGCTGATTCGATTCCGATTCGGGTGCTTCGCCTTTGACCGGACGAGTATCCGCATAGCCGCTGACCCGCTCAATCGAGCCAGGGTCGACCGCGTAATGAACGAGACTGCGACGAGCAGCGTTCGCCCGGTCGGAGGAGAGTTCCCACGGCGAATAATCGGATCGGTTTAAAGCCATCCCGGTGCGCGTATGCCCATCGATCGTAACACGAAAATGGTGACGCTCGACGGTCCACGACAAATTTTGCATCACGAACGTACCCCACTCCGTGAATTCAGCCGTGTTGCCCACAAACAGTGGCCGCTTGGCCCGGTCGAACAACGTGATCCGCAGGCCGTCGCTCGTGACTTGAATGTCCAGCGGCTTCTCGGTCAGGTCCTTGTCGAGGTTCAGCAAACGGTAGAATTCAGCAGCGACGGAGTTGAGGAAAGTCATCTCAATCTGCTTCTTCTTCACATCCTTCTCGCTGCCCTCGTTCTCACCTTTGGACTGGGTGGTTTGATTACTGTTGAAGGGAAGCACGCCGGACGTCGCGGCCATCGGTGCGCGAAACGGATTTTGGAAATATTGGGACGTCGCGATGAGAATTTTCTGATCCTGCGCGGAAATCCAGAGCACCATGAAAAGTGCCATCATCGCGGTGACGAAGTCCGCGTACGCAACTTTCCATGCTCCGCCGTGATGAGCTGCTGCTTTTTTCTTGGCCATGGGTCAGGAAAAAAGCTGAGAGACCACGAGCGAGCAGCGGCCGGTCTTTGCGGATCGGGCTCTCAGCTCTGAACGCTCAGCTCTCAGCTTCATCATCACTTGATCGCCGGAAGCGCTTTGAGCGCAGTTTCCAACTCGGCGGCGCCGGGTTGAACCGAACTGTCGAGAGAGCGCCGGGCAATTTCCACGGCGGTCAACGGCGCAAGTCCCTTGGCGAACCCGGCGACGGCCTGCATGATGCATCGCAGGCACAGTAGATCGGATGCATTGTTAAATTTGATACGATTGCTCAGCGGGTTGACGAAGCCGTAAGCGGCGAAAATGCCGAGCAATGTGCCGGTGAGCGCAGCAGCGACGTGTTCGCCAACTTTTTCAGGGCCTTCCGAAATCGCGGACATCGTATTGATGATGCCGAGAACGGCGGCGACGATTCCGATGCCGGGCATCGAGTCACCGACCAATTGTAGAATGTGCACCGGATGGTCCCATTCCTCGGACTTGGCGTCGATCTCGGCGGTCATGAGTTCCTCGAGCTGATCGGGTTTGATTTTTCCATCGATCACAGGCCGCAGACCGTTGACCAAAAATTCCAAGCGTTCGTGATGATTGAGCACCGACGGGTAGCGCTGAAAGATGGCGCTCTTTTTCGGGTCCATCACATGTTCCTCGAGTGCGATCAGGCCGTTGCGACGGCCGACCATGAAAATTTCGTAGAGCAATTTGAGCAGGTCGAAGAATTCCTTCTTGCCCGCATTTTTGCCGAAGACGGCGCTCTTTATTTTATGTATGACCTCTTTCAGTACGTGACTGG
>CBRAFL010000113.1:0-14834 GCA_967755055.1 uncultured bacterium | reverse complement strand
CACCGCCCGCAACAGCGCGACCGAGCTCGCAATCTCGTTTTTCAACTCCGGCGCAATGCCCGCGAGCGATCCCATAATTCCGTCCACCAAAGCCAGCGTTTTTTCATGCTGTCCCGCCGTCGACGACAGGCGCGCCTGCAACCACGCCATTCGCGCACGCAATTCCGCCGGCAGCACCGCCACTTCAGTTCCCGCACCGGCTAGAAGTCGGTTCACGCGCGCTAACGCCTCCACAGTCTTGCCGCGCACCTGCAGCGCCCGCGCAAGATTCCATTCCGCCTGCCAGCGATTTTCCACATCGAACGCCGGATCGCGCGCAAACTCGTCGAGCACCGTTGTCGCCGTTTCCGGCGCGCTCGCCTCAATCTCCGCCAGCACGCGTTGAAACATCAATTTGCTTTTGTCGCCTTCCGCCATCGGCTCGCGCAACACATGAGCATAAGCATCCGCCGCGCTCCGAAAATCCCGCGCCCGAAACCAAGCCTCCGCAATTAGCACCCCGAGCGCGACACGCGCCGGGCCTGCCGGCAATTCAGCCCGCGCCTTCACCGCGTTATCCGCGGCAGTCCGATAGCGTCGCTGTTCCCAAGCCGAGTCTGTGAGCACACCATAAGCATGCGCTTTCAGTGGCGAACCCGGGAATTTTTGGAGCAAGGTTCGCGCGTCGTCCTCGGCGCGCGCGTAACCTTCCGAGGTTTTTTCCAGACGCGCCGTCGTGAGCGCCACGTGCGCGCGAAATAACAGGATATCCTCCAAAATCGGATGCGCCGGCGCCGCGGCAATCAGTCCATCGAGCTCGGTGCGAAAATCGGCCAGCTGCGGATTTCGCATCGATGCTTTCGCGAGCAGCTGCAGCGCGATCCGCTGCTTGTCGCGATCGCTGCCGCGCTCGAGTAAACGTTCCAGCGCGTTCCGCCCTTCGCCGCCTTCCGCACCGGCGATTAACCCGAGCAGCAGTCGCATCTCATCGATTTCGCCGCGCTCTTCCGCAGGCAGCGAGACGACGTGCTGCTTCAAAACTTTCACCGCCTCACTCTTCCGGCCGAGCCCATTTAGAATCACCGCGTAAGTTCGCGCAAAACCATAGCCCACTTTGCGACCTTGAAATTGTTCGAGATTTTTGCGCGCCCGGTCCGCGTCGACCTCAGTCGGCGGCTGGCCGCTTCGCAAACGCGCTTCATCTCGTTTCAATAAAAACCGGGCCCGCGCCTGCTCGGAAACCGCCGCATCGGTCGCCTGCGTGAACAAGATCGCGGCCTTGTCGTGCTCCCCTTCCGCCGTGGCGATCATCCCTTGTAGAAATAGGTGCCAGCCCCGGTCCGCCGGCGACAATTCGGAAAAACGCGACGCATCACGTTCATTTTTCGCCGTCGTCGTTTCATGCTGCTGTGCCGCCGCGAGTCCTTTCCGCAAATGCCACGCAGCTCCTCGCGGCGCAGCCAGGGTTACAAGAACATGTTCCGCTTCGAGCCCCTGCCCCTCATCGAGTAACGCCGACGCCAACCCGAGCGTCACACTCTCCCGATCACCACCCGCCATCGGCCCGCCTTTGGAATCCGCCGCGGCCAGCAACCGGCGATACAACGCGATGGACGCCGACGGAAATCCCATTTCCTGCGCGCGTTCCGCCGCCGCAAATGTAAGTACATTTTCTCCGGGAGAAACGCCCCCCGCTGTCGGCGCGACGAGCGGCGGCGGCGTATTCAGCGGTTCCTGCGCAGCCACCATCGCAACGAGGACGGCCGATAGCCACAGGACGGAAAGTTTTTTAAAACACATGACGCCTCACAAAATTGCGTCGTCCGCTGGAAACAATCAACCGCCTTGTAAATAGTTCTCTCTGGCCCACCGCGAATCACCGCCGCACATTTCCCGCGATTCAATTCCATCCAACCAGTTCCTTATCATGAGTGCTCTCATCGTCCTCGGCGTTTTGTTAGCGATCATCGTCGTGCTCGGCCTCTGGGCCGTCGGCATCTATAATGGCCTCGTCACCCTTCGCAACCGTTTCAAAAACGCCTTCGCCCAAATCGACGTGCAGCTGAAACGCCGCTACGATCTGATTCCAAATCTCGTCGAGACCGCAAAGGGTTATCTGAAACACGAGCGGGAAACACTCGAAGCTGTCATCAAGGCCCGCAACATTGCCCTCGCCGCCTCGCAAACCGCCGCCGCCAATCCGGCCGACGCCAACGCGATGAAAAATCTCGGCGCCGCCGAAACCGGACTCACCGGCGCGCTCTCACGACTCATGGTGGTTTCGGAGCAGTATCCAGATCTTAAGGCCAATCAAAACATGCTCCAGCTCACCGAGGAGCTGACGTCGACAGAAAACAAAATCGCCTTCGCCCGCCAGGCGTACAACGACAGCGTGATGACGTACAACACGCGGCGCGAAACGTTTCCCAACGTCATTTTCGCCGGCGCATTCGGCTTCCTGCCCGCGGAACTCTTCAAGGTCGACGACCCAACCGAGCGCGTGGCGCCCAAGGTCAGCTTCACCTGATTAACCTCAACCTCCCAATCATCATGGACACTCTTGCAACGACACCGCCGCCTTCTCCACCCGTGCGCGGCAACGATAAAATCTGGGCGATCCTCAGCCACCTCTCGGCATTGATTGGCGTAGGCTTCCTCCTGCCACTGATCGTTTATCTCTGCATGAAAAACGAGTCGCCCTACGTTGCGACGAATGCGCGCGAAGCGCTAAATTTTCATCTCTCACTTCTGATCTACGGGATCTGCTGCATTCCGCTGATCTTCATTGTCGTCGGCATTCCTCTACTCATTTTGATCGGACTCGCGTCACTGATTCTCGCAATTGTCGCGGCCATCAAAGCGTCCGACGGAGGCTGCTATCATTATCCGCTCACGCTTCGTTTGGTCGGTTGAACCGCGCCCACCGTGGACAACTTTCTTGCGGCCGGTCTCGCTCACCTCGTGCAGCTTTTCGGTGGAAGTCTCGGCGCTGCCATCGTTGCGTTGTCGCTCGGAGTTCGCCTCTCGCTCCTGCCGCTCACGCTCCGACTCGGTCGCCGCGCTCTGCGCAATCAAGCAACCGCCCAACGCCTCCAGCCCGAGGCAGAGGCGTTGAAGAAGCGCTTCGCCAAAGACCCGGCAAGCCTGCTTCGTGAGACGCAACTGCTGTATCAGAAACACAACTATCGCCCGTTCGACGGACCCGCTTTGCTCGGCGGATTTTTACAATGGCCGATCTTTGCGCTGCTCTATCGCACGATTCACAACGCCGTCACCTCGAACAGCGCTTTCCTCTGGATTCGAAATCTCGCCGCACCCGATCTGGCGCTGACGCTCCTCATTCTCACGCTCACGGGACTGGCAGCGTATTGGCTGCCGAATGCGTCGAGTCAGGCGCGAGGCATTTTGATTTTCATTCAAGTGATCATCACCTCCGTGATCGTTTGGAAACTCGCCGCGGGCCTCGGCCTTTATTGGGCCTGTTCAAACCTCGTCGGCCTTCTCCAATCCTGGCGGCTGCGCAACACCGCCGCAGCGCCGCGGAGTCACGCGTAAGAACAAGCGTCGAACGGTCGTCGTCCACTGTTCTCAAGAGCAAACCATGGATTTCTTCGAAGCTCAGGCCCGCGCCAAAAAACGCACGTCCCGCCTAGTTGCTCTTTTCACCCTGGCGGTCGCCGGCACGATCGGCGCCACCTATGTCGCCGCAGTTTTCGGAGTCCACGCGCTGAATGGAAATCGGCACTCGCGACATTATTCGCGTTACGAAATCGACGCCCCCACCGTTCCCATTTCCCTCTGGCAACCGCGCCTTTTTCTCGGCGTGACGTCCGCCGTTCTCGCCGTTGTCGGAATCGCGTCTCTGGCGAAATGGACTCAATTCTCCTCGGGCGGCTCCGCGGTCGCCGAAAGCGTCAATGGCCGGCGCGTGGATCCGCACACGACCGATTTGAACGAGCGTCGTTTGCTGAATGTGGTCGAGGAAATGGCGATCGCAGCGAGTCTGCCCGTGCCTGCCGTTTATCTGCTCGACGACGAACCCGCGATCAACGCGTTTGCCGCCGGCCTCACGACGAGCGATGCAGTGATTGCCGTCACGCGCGGGACACTCGACAAGCTCACGCGCGACGAACTTCAAGGCGTCATCGGTCACGAATTCAGTCACGTACTCAACGGCGACATGCGGCTCAACCTGCGTCTGACTGCGTTGCTGTTCGGGATTCTTGTATTGGGACTCGCAGGACGCGGAATTCTTTGGAGCCTGCGCGGCGCGCGCTTCAGCTCCCGTGGCAATAAAAACTCTGGCGGAATCGTCGCCGCCATTCTGGTCGTCGGCATCGCGCTGCTGATCATCGGCTACGTCGGCTATTTTTTCGGCCGCATCATTCAAGCGGCCGTTTCGCGCCAGCGGGAATTTCTCGCCGACGCGTCATCAGTTCAGTTCACGCGCAACCCAGCCGGACTGACCGGCGCACTGAAAAAAATTGGCGGCTACGCGCTTGGCTCCAGCCTTCAAACCAGCAAGGCCGCCGCAATTGGTCATTTCTTTTTCGCGCAAAGTTTTCGCTCCGGAATCACCGGCCTGTGGTCAACCCACCCGCCACTAACCGAGCGTATCCGCGCCATCGATCCGCAATTCGACGGCACAATGTACGAACCACGGGAAACGGTTCACGTCGCCGAGAAATCCTTTGTCTCAGCCGGCCTCGCTCCTCCTCCGCTGGAACGCGCCACTCGCGCCCCCGCCTTCAATGCCGCTACCGCAGTCGCCTCCGTTGGAAAGCTCGGCCCTGCGCAAATCAACGCCGCCGAAGATTTGCTCGCGTCCATTCCCGACGCACTGCGCGAGGCGACTCGCTCAGCGGAAAGCGCGACCGCTTTGATTTACGCTCTTGTGCTGGCCGACGAACCGGAACTCAAAGCGCAACAACGCTCGTTGATCAACGAGCGAAACGGTCCCGCTGTGCTGGCCACGCTTGATCGTCTCGTGCCCGCGCTCGGAAATGTGGATACGGAGCACAAACTGCCGCTGCTCCAGCTCGCCCTGCCCGCTCTTCGCTCGATCAGTGACGAATCGACCACAAAGTTTCTGTCGATGCTGGATCAATTGATGCACGCGGACAGCCGTGTGTCACCGTTCGAATTCGCACTGCAAAAAATCGTCACGCGCACACTCGCGCTCAGCCGCGATCCGCGAAGTCATGTCATTCAGATTTATTCATTCAACGCCGTGATCGACGAGATTAGCCTCGTGCTCTCCGCCGTCGCACGCACGTCCAGCGACGATCTTAACATCGCGGCAAATGCGTTCGCTGTGGGCGCCGCGCAGATCAAATTGATCGAGCAGCAACTGACCTTCGTCGCGAGTGAATCAGCGAATTTCGGCGACCTCGGTGCCGCCCTCGACAAGCTCGCCGTCGCCAGCGGTCCGATCAAGCAACGCGTCCTGCTCGCAGCCGCACATGTCGTGAGCGCCGACAATCAGGTACTCGCCAGCGAAGCGGACTTGCTTCGGGTTATTTCGGCCGCGCTCGATTGCCCCATGCCGCCGTTGAATCGCAGCGCATCCGCCTAAGCTCGCGATCAACGCCTAGCGAAAAAACCATTTCAGCCGTTTCGGCGAGAATCGCCACGTCCATGTAAATTCGCGCACCGCCGGCCGAAGAGCCTGCGTCGTCCCCGGAGCAATAGTTAGAACACCGCCCTTCGCCCGCGTACCCAGCACCAGACGCAATTCGGACGTCGTTACGTAGGGCAGCAAGAAATCCGAGTACTCAATCAGCGCGCGTCCGTCGAGTCGCAGCTCCGCCGCTTTTTCAATCGGCGTATCTGAGAACTGGATAACCAACGGACGGGTCTCCGGCAGCGCCCACCCGCCACTCGAAACCGGGGCAACGTTCACCTCGCGTTCCTCGAGTCGCAGTCCCAAGACGCCGACGATCACGACCGTTGCCGCACCGAACGCCAGCTTCGTTCCTCGACTGTTCCAGCCGTGACGACACGCGCCCGCGACGATCAGGAAGAGCAATGGAAAGCTCCAGGTCAGATAGTGGATCAACGTGAACCGATAAATATCCGACGGCAGAAAATCGTTGTAGTTAACGTACAAAAACCAATTTACCGCGACCGCGCTCAGCGCCACCGCCGCGACCCGGCCTTCGCGCTGTATCCAGAAAACGGCGCCGGGCAGCACCAGCAAGAGCCACGGGTAACGAAGCAACAACGCCGGCTCCGTTTCCGCGAAAAACTGCCGTCCATCGACTAAGAGCCAGTAGAGCTTGCACGCGACCGGATAGGAAAAAAATCCAATGCCGTGCATCGACGCCCATTCGTACGGAGTGCGCCACTGGCCAAACACCGCCATGTTCAACCGCCCCACTCCGACGGCCGCAGCCGCAATGATCGCTACGCCAACAGCGCCCCACAAAAATTTCTCGCGCCACGTCCCAAGCCGCCACGTTGCGAAAACGAGCAGCGGCGCAAACGCTACCGCGTCGATCGGCCGGATCCAGTACGTGATTGCCGCCAACACCGACAGCCATCCGACGGCACGACCGCCGCGTAGTTCAATCGCGATCCAGATGCCCACAAGCAACGCCGCCTGCGTCGCAATCGTGTTCCAGGGCACAATCATCGTCTGACCAATCAGTCCCGCATGAGTCGCCGCAAATATCATTCCCACCACCACCGCTTCCAAACGACTCAACACGCGTTGCGCGATTCGCCACCACGCAAACGCAGCAACCAGCACCAACAGCAAATCCGGTATGAAAAACGGATTCACCGGCATCCATTTCCAAAACAGCGCACCGAGCATCGGATAGCCGATCGGATAAAAATAACTCGTCGCATCCAACTGCCACTGCGCGAGCGCCGCCGCTTCCGTCAGATAGCGATTCTGGTCCGTCCATGTCCACCAGCCGCGCGTCACATCAATCGCGGCGTGTCCCGGAAACAGCGGGTGTTGAAAATACGCGACCGCGTAAGCGCAGGCGATGCAGCCCGACAAAACGACACCAGCTCCGCGGCGGTTGAGCGCCCGGTTAAGGATCTCCACCACTCGCTTCATGGCGCGCGTGCAGCGCTGGTTAACTCCATGCTCAATCCAACGAACCCGCCCCACCTGTGGCAAGTCACCTCGCCATCCGCGATTCTGATTTGTTCACGGGACCGCGCCGACCGTTCCGGCAAATCTCGATTCCGAAGCTCGGATCGGTTTCGATTACGGTCCCAACAATTTGGGATTTTTCGCGTCGTTGAAACCGCTGTCCTGAACTTCCATCACCGGATCGGTTGATTCCACGAACCGCAGCCCGTGCTCAAATTGCCACAGCCAGCACGCGCCATCGCGGCGATCATGGATCAGCATGAACTCCGGCAGCCGGTCACGCGACTCACTGGTGATCGTATACTGGCCTTTGGTCACGTATTCCAGAACTTCAGGCAGTTGCGAAACCGGAGGCATCAAATCGAGCGTCACCGTCCAATTGCCACTCACCGCCATTGGAATGTTGCCACGAAAATAATAACCGAAAAACCGGGACGGCACGAAGTGGCCCGTCGCCCGCAGCCGTTGGAGATGCTCATCGACCGCCGCGATGAACTTCACTCGCCACGGAAAGTCGTTTGGAAGAGTGAAACCCGGCAACGGAATGAGAACATTGTCGATCATGGCTGTAATGTCTTGCACCCTATTAACGGCTAACTTTCGCCGGATTTAAGCGCACAATTCATCGGGCCCATCATTCACATCCTTTGAACACTCTTCAGCAGTTGCTCATCAATGACCTCTTGCATCACGAAGACTTGCAGGAACGGCTCTCCGCCGTCGTGGATCGGACCCGCCGCCTGCCCCATTTTCCTGCCAGTGAGCGCACATCCGCACATCGCGTGGCTGGTTGCTCTTCAAGCGTATGGCTAATCTCCCAGTTGATTAGCGGGCGCTGCTTTTTCCGTTCCGACGCCGATTCTCCCGTGGTTCGCGGCGCCGTCGCTTTGCTCGCCGATTTTTTCAGTGATGCAACGCCTGCCGATATCGTCGCGAGCAAATCCGACCCAATTGAGCTTCTCGATCTAACCCGCTGCCTTACGCCCACTCGGCGCCACGGACTTGCCGCGGTTTCCACCGCGATTCGCGCGTTCGCCCAGGCAAACGTGACCTCAAAAGATACCGCCACGACTCAGGAAAAGACCTGACGCGTAGCCGCACCGATTTGCACGTGCCCTCTTTTTTCGACGCCCACAACCATCTCCACGACGCGTGGCTCACGCCGCACCGCGATCGCATTTTCGCAGATCTCGCCGCCAGCGGAATCCGCGCCTGCGTCGTAAACGGCTCCAATGAAAGCGACTGGCCCGACGTCGCCGCACTCTGCTCCATAGCTCTTAGCTCTCAGCCCTCAGCTCCTAGCCTTTCCACTACTCTCATTCCCAGTTTTGGTCTGCATCCCTGGGACGTCGGCAATCGCACTCCTGACTGGCAGCAACACTTGCTCCGCCAACTCGACGAAAATCCTCATGCTGCGCTCGGCGAAATCGGTCTCGACCGTTGGATTCTCGATCGCGCGCGGCCCGATGACCCGCGTCTCGCCGGCCTCCGCCGCGCGCCACTCGACGAACAGATCGAAGTCTTCCGCTGGCAACTCGCCCTCGCCGCCAAACGTAATTTGCCCGCCTCCATTCATTGCCTCGACGCCTTCGGTCCACTCCTCGACGTGCTCCGATCGACACCGCTTCCGTCACGTGGATTTCTGCTTCACGCCTACAGCGGTTCAGCCGAAATGGCCGCCGCCTACGCCAAATTAGGCGCCTATTTTTCTTTCAACGGCGGCTTCCTCGAGCCTCGCAAAGAACGGCTCCGTCAACTCTACGCGAACACGAGCATTCCACCCGATCGCCTTCTCGTCGAAACCGACGCCCCCGCGATGTGCCTGCCGCCCGACCGCGAACGTTTCACTCTGCCCGACAGTCCGGACGGACAACCCGTCAATCACCCCGCCAATCTCGTCGTCACCTACACCGCGCTCGCCGAACTCCGCGGCATCAGCCTCGAATCACTCACAGCCCAGGTCGCGCAAAATTTCGAAACGCTTTTCACCACCGTCTAAAAATCAGCGCCGCATCATCCGCCCGCGAGCAAGCGAACCACCTCGCCCGCCGCCGCCAACCCGAAGGCGCCTGTAACAAACACCGCCGTCCCAAATCCGTTCTCACAATCCAACTTGAGATCTGATCCCGGCTCGGCCGTCGCCGCACACGTTCCATCCGCCCACGGAAAAACCGGCCGCTCGCCCGACCACACGCAACGCACGCCAAAATTCATTCGCCCTCTCTGCGCTCCCGGTGAAAACCCAAAATCGCGACGAAGTTTTTTTCGCACCTGTCGCAGCAACAAATCGTTTTCCGCATCGCCGAGATCACCCACGCGAATCTGCGTCCCATCCCGTCGCCCACCCGCCGCGCCGACCGTGAGACACGCCAGTCCACGATCGCGACACGCCGCAATCAGCCGGGCTTTGTTGGTCATGTTATCAATCGCATCTACCACGTACCCAAAAGCTGGAGTCATCAACCGCTCCGCCGTCGCCTCCGTGAAGAATTCCGTGATCGCCTCGACTCGACACTCGGCATTGATCGCTCGCACCCGCTCCGCCAGCACCTCCACTTTGGGTCGCCCAATCGTGCCATCCAACGCGGGCAACTGCCGGTTCACATTCGTGACGCACACATCGTCGAGATCGATCAACGTGAGCGCGCCCACACCACTCCGCGCCAGCCCTTCCACGGTCCAAGACCCCACTCCACCGACGCCGACCACGCAGACATGCGCCGCCCGCAACCGCGCCAGCCCCGTGCGGCTCACCAGCCGTCCGACACCTCCAAATCGTTGCTCGTAGTCATCCGTCATCGGCCCCGATTATCTGTCGTCCCCCATCGCGTAAAGCGCGTCGTGTAAATTCCCGCGAAAGTTTTGCTCATCAAGCCTGCGTCGATTGAGTTAAAATGCGTTTACCAAGCGACCGGTTTAATCTTCTTCGCCCATTTCAACCCGCCCCTCCCATGCTCATCATCCATGTTCACGTTCACGTAAAATCAGAATCCATCGAAGCCTTCAAAGCCGCCACGATTGCCAATGCCGCCGCCAGCGTGCGCGAACCCGGCATCGCCGCCTTCGACGTGGTTCAGCAAAACGACGATCCCACCCGCTTCGTCTTGGTCGAGGCCTATCGCACCGCCGACGCTCCCGCCGCGCATAAAGAAACCGCCCACTATGCCACGTGGCGCGACACCGTGGCATCGATGATGGCCTCCCCGCGCACGAGCGCGAAGTTCACCAACGTCTTCCCCGACGACACCAACTGGTAGCCCGCAGATTCGAGCAGAGCACGCGCTCCGCTGATCCACTCGCTCACGCTCGCAGCCACACAGCCCCGATCGCATCTCCTAAATCTCCATGCGTTTCGAATTCGCCACCGCCACGCGCATTATTTTCGGCCGTGCCGCACTTGCCGACATCGCAACTGTCGCCGCCGAATTCGGTCGCCGTCCGCTCGTCGTCACCGGCCGCGATCCGTCGCGCGCACAACGTCTCATCGATCTTCTGTCCTCCACGCAACTCGCCGCGACAACATTCGCGATTCCCGGCGAACCCACGACCGACGACATCACGCGTGGCGTCGCTCACGCCCGCGCCGCCGGTTGCGATTTTGTTATCGGCTTCGGCGGCGGCAGCGCCCTCGACTCCGCCAAAGCCATCGCCGCGCTCCTCACCAACGATCGCGACCTCTTCGATTATCTCGAGGTGATCGGTCGCGCCCAACCGCTCGCCCAACCCGCCGCGCCGTGTATCGCCATTCCCACGACGGCCGGCACCGGCTCGGAAGTCACGCGCAACGCCGTCCTCTCCTCGCCCGCTCACCGCGTCAAAGTCAGCCTCCGCAGTCCGCACATGCTTCCGCGCGTCGCGCTCATCGATCCCGAACTCACCTACGATCTTCCACCCGCACTCACCGCCACCACCGGACTCGACGCGCTCGCCCAACTCATCGAGCCCTACGTGTCCTCTCGTGCAAATCCTCTGACTGATTCAGTCTGCCTCGAGGGCATTCGCCGCGCCGCACGTTCTCTTCGACGCGCCGTTGAAAACGGTCGCGACGTCGTCGCGCGCGAAGACATGGCGCTCGCGAGTCTCTTCGGCGGCCTCGCTCTCGCCAACGCCGGTCTCGGCGCCGTCCACGGTTTCGCCGGCCCGATTGGCGGCATGTTTCCCGCTCCACACGGCGCCGTCTGCGCCGCGTTGCTTCCGCACGTCATGGAAACCAATCTTCGCGCGTTGCGCACGCGCGCATCGTCGGACGCCAGCCTCGGCCGTTACAAAGAAATCGCGCACGTTCTCACCGGCCAAACAGACGCGACCGCTGACGACAGCGTGACTTGGATTCGCGAACTCGTTTTCGCGCTGCAAATTCCTTCATTGGCGACGTACGGCCTCACGCGCGCCGAGATTCCAGCGATCGTCGAAGCCTCCGCCAAAGCCAGCAGCATGAAAGCAAACCCGCTCCCGCTCACCACCGACGAACTCACCGCGATCCTCGAGCACGCCCTGTAGGTTGCGCGCTCGCCGCGCCACTCAGCGACTCCGCTACCCCTTCGGAAACTGCCGCCGCAACACCGCCGCGAGCCCCACCTTATCCATCCGCCGTTGCGCAATCGCGATCATCGCATCGTAGAGTTCGTCTTGGCTCGGTGTTCCACTCAATCCATTCGCAGCGAGGAAAAATAACGCACTCGTAATAGCCGTGCGCTTGTTGCCGTCCAAAAACGCCTGCGATTCTGCCAGATGAAAAGCATAAGCTGCCGCGATCTCGAAGAGATCTCCGCCGCGGTAAAGCCAGGTGTTCTGAGCGGAAGCCAAAGCTGACTCGACAGCTCCGTGATCTCGCAATCCCTCGATCCCACCATGCTCAACGAGCGACTGGTGATGAATCTTCATCACCAGATCAAACGTAAGAAATCGCGGTTCCTCCGCGGCGCTCATTGAGCCAGGCGCCGCAACAGTTCGTGATTTTCAGCAAAGATCTTTGGCGCGAGTTTCTCGAACTCGTCATTCGAGATATAGCGAACCTGCCGCTCCGTCGCCGACTCTTCAACGCGCCCCGCCTCCGCCACCCTTTCTCCACTATTCAAAAACGCCATCACCTCCGCCTTCTCCTCCGGCGACAGTTTCTTAATCAGCTCGATGATCTCGGCGGCATTCATTGCGCCGCCAACGTACCTGCTCACTCCCCTCGAGCAAGCACGCTCTCCACCGCCGCAATCGCCGTCGCCTCACGCGTCGCCCAATCCCCGCGAATCTCCACGAACGGAAGTCCACGCGACTCCAGCGCCTCACGCCACACTCGCCGGCACATCGCGCGCCCCACCTCATCCGGAAAACATCGCTGCGGGTCAGGCGCGAATGCCACGTCCGTATCGCACAGGAGATACAACGAGAACTCCCTCGCCCGCGCGTCCGCCTCCTTCCGCACCCACTCCGGGCAACGCCCCGGAAACAACAGATCATTCCACAACACGCAGGTCAGAAGCTCCGTGTCGCAAAACATCGCGCGCCGCGCGCGCTCCATCGCAAAATCCTCATTCGCCATCTGCCCAAGAGCAATCGTCCCAAGATCCCCAGCCGCGATCTTCCCGTCACGCAGCTCCCAAAATTCCCGCACAAACTCCGGCGACCACGGCTCGCCAAAATGCGCCGCCAACCGTTGCGCGAGCGTCGTCTTGCCCGTCGATTCAGTACCAAACACGGCGATGCGCCTCACATTCGTACTCATTTCTCAGAGGTAGGGGCGGTTGTCCCCAACCGTCCTGCTTTCGATACATTTTCGCTCTGCACCACGGTCATCGCCATCCGCCACGCTCTCCATCCTCCCAGCGCCATCACCAGATAAATCCCGTAGAGAAACGCCGTGTACGCGAGGTCCGCGCGCCAGTACGAAGCGATCGCCACTCCATTAACCAAGATCCACAACGGCCAGTTCTCCAAATTCTTTCGCGCCTGTAGTACCTGCGCGGTTACACTGAATGCCGCGATGAACGCATCGCGCCACGGCATGATCGCATCCGTCCAGCGCCCCAGCGCGAGCGCCCACCCCGCCGTCGCCACCGCCGTCACGCCCAGCGCAATTCCCAACCCGCGTCGCGTCAGTCGCGTGACCGGCAACTCCGGCGCATTCCCCCGGTCGCGCACCCAGTGCCACCAACCCCACGCGAGCGTTACAAAGAAAAAAATCTGCAACGTCGCGTCCGCATAAAATCGCGATCGGAAAAACAAAACCCCTTGCACCGTCACCGCCACCAAGCCCACCGGAAACGCCCACAGGTTTCGCTTGATCATCAGCCATACGCCGAAAACCCCGAGCGCCAGATTCAACTGATCCAGAGGCGACGCGGTGATCAGTCCGCTCCAGACGTGGCGAAAAATGTCGTTCATGCAGGCAAACGAACAGCATGGAGGGCTCCGCTCGTCACCCGCAAGACCGCACCGGCACCGACAACAACTACCCCTTACTTCTTTGAAACAAACGCTTCCATCGCCTCACGTGTGATCGCGTAACGCGCGCCGCAGCGCGGACACCGGATTTCAATTTTCTCCTGATCTCCAAAAAGCCCATCCGGGTCCTGCTTCATCGTCGGCCCTAGCACTTCGAGCATCCGTTCCTGGTTACAACCGCAGTGCCAGCGATACACCCGGCGCTCCACCGGCACGAGCGTCTCTGTTTTTTCCAAGTCTCTCACTTGCTCAACCGTCAACGCCCGCAACCAAGCGAGGTCGCAGTCGGGGTGCTCCGCCACCAAGGCATACTCCTCTTCACTCAATTGGAAATACCGCGCCATCCGCTGCTCGCTCTGCGCATAAAATTTTTCCGCCGCGCCGATCGGATCGGGCCCTTCGAAACTGATTGCGCTCCGCCGCTTCGGCTGGCCGAGACGCACCACGTCCGAATAAAAAATATTTTCGGGCAGCTCCTTCACATTCTCTTCAAACACGCGCCCTGCCACCGCGCCCGTTTCATTATCCGCCGTCAGAAAAATATTCACCAGCGGCTCCTGAAAATTGATGGTCCACGCCGTCAACTCGTTCCGTGGACGTGACGCGCAATGCAACACGAACGCCGCCAGTGCCGTCTTGAACAATGCATCCGCCTCGGTCGACGGCCGCATCTCGTGCGTTTGCAAGTGCAGGTAGTAATCAACGAACAGATCTCCAAACTGTCCGCGTGCCACGAGCACATTACGGCTTCGCACAAAACGGGTGTTAATTTCCAGTCCAGCATCGGCAGGATTCGGCGGCGTAATATCAGGCATGGCTCGAATGGAACGAGGAATCCTCGCAGGCTCAAGCGCCCGCCTGAGATCGCTCAGCGAGATGCCGTCCAGGTAGGGCGAACCGTCCCCGGTGAGCCGCGCGTTCCGCCCTGCGGAACGCAGTCCGCCGAAAAGCCCCATCCTCTTCGTCGTGCGCTCGCCCCTCACTCCGGCTTCTCTCGCTCGCAGGCTTCCGCGCTCCACCGCCCCATCATCGGCGTGACGCCAGCATCACGATTCACCACGCGCGTCGCCGCAATTGCGATACGTTCCAGGAATACCCGACTGGCATCACTCGCTGGCTCAGTCCAGACGGGTCGTCGCACCACGGCGAGCGTTTCGTCATGGCGGACGAGCAGGCCCCATCCCGCCGGAATCTCCGCTTCCGCAAATATCCCCTCTTCACTCACGAGATAAAGATAGTCCGCCGCCCGCCAGCGAAAGAGTTTCGCGAACTTCGTCCCGTGCAAAAGCCGCTGCTGCCACATCGCGAG
>CBRAFL010000112.1:0-14902 GCA_967755055.1 uncultured bacterium | reverse complement strand
AGCGAGGCGCCGCGAGCGACGCCAGGTCAGACGGAACGTTCGCGCGTGGCGACGACGCAGTGAGGTTTTTGCGCGCGAAGTAGTCCGGGAACCGAGAGATAAAACCGCTAATTGGATTTTCCCAATGGGGAAATCCTTTGGGAAGTGGCTCCGGCTAATCGCCTGCACCTTGAGGTTGTTGGAGACCGCTAATCGCGGTCGGCGATCAGCAGACCCCACCCCTATTCCGGAGGCGATTAGCCGGAGGGGCGACCGGAAGATGCGCCTATAGGCGGATCCAATTAGCGGTCTCTTTCCTCCGAGTATTCACAAACCCACCCAAGTCTAAATTTCTCGCGACATTACCGATCGCGTTCGCTCAAGAGCTGGGCGGCGATGCTTAGAGCGATTTCGTGCGGATGGTTGGTGCCGAATTCCAATCCGATCGGACAGTGAAATTGAGCCGCACGCTCGGGTGATAGACCTTGAGCGATCAGTTCCTGACGGAGCACGGTCGCTTTCGCTTTGCTGCCAATGCAGCCGACGTAGGGAAAATTATGGGTGGCGAGTGCGCGAAAAAGAATTGGCCGATCGGTGGTGTGGCCTTGCGTCATGCAAAGGACGAAAGCATCCGCTGGCAGCGTATCGACCACGGAGGCGAGATCGTTGACGTGCTCGGCGCGAAGATTCCAAGCACGTGGAATACGGGCGATCCACTCCGGGCGCGGATCGTAGACGGTGATGGCGCACGGCAGTGGCAGCAGGACGGGCAGTAGCGCTTGGGTGATGTGGCCCGCTCCAAAAATAATGATCGGCCAGGCGGCGCCGCCCGCGGGGTGAGGTTCGAAGTAGAGTTTCACCGAGCCACCACAGGTCATGCCGACGTCGCCTTTGAGCGTCCAATTTACGAAGTGCGGCAAGGCGCGTTCTCGGGCCGTTGAGGAGAGAATATCCTGGGCGAGTGCGATTGCTTTCGCTTCGATTCGGCCACCGCCGACGGTGCCGGTGTGCAGGCCGGCGGGCGTCACGAGCATCTTTGCGCCTGTATTCTGTGGAGTACTACCGAGCGCCTCGACCAGAATGACCAAAACAAACGGTGCGCCGGCCAGCTCGAGCGCGGTTAGCTTCGAGTAGAGAGAAGATGAATCGGCGAGAGGCGAATCAGTCATTTCGCACACGTTGGGCGGCCGCAAGAACGCGCGCAAGGGGAGAGGTAAACACGTTAGGCTCGGCCTGCGAAATCCCGCAGATCGAGCGCACGTAAACGCGCGGCGCGTTTACTTACTTGAGTACTTCGACGACGAAGTTACGCAGCTCGTAGGGCGCGCCTTCGAGCTGAAAACCGATATGGCCGGCGGCGGGAGCGCAGTGAGTAATGTGGTTCTGGAGAACGCCGTTAACGGTGACGTCGATCGCTCCGTGAAGGCAGAGGATCTCACATGTGTTCCATTGCCCGGCTGGTTTTTCACTATCGGGCGCGGTGTGATTCAGCTGTGGAGTGGCGGCTTGCGCCGGTGTGGAAAGCGGCTCGGCAAACGTGGCGCCAGCCATCGGTAGCACATCTCCGGCGCGCGCGTGCTTCATCTGAATTTGATGACTCAGTGGCCAGGTTTTGCGATCGATCGGCCCCGACGCGATGTGAACGAGGACACCTGAATTACCGGGCTGATCGGTCCAGCGCCATTCGACGCGAAGCCGATAATTTTCGTACGAATTCTTCGTTTGGAGATAGCCAACGGGTTTGCCGACGACCGAAAGCACGCCATCCGCGTGGAGTTCGCAAACCGACGGCAACGGTGAATTTTGCTGGGTGATCAGCTCCCAACCGCTCAGATCTGCGCCGGTTAAAAGGCGAACCGCCGCGGTGGGCTCGCCAGCGTGACACGACGCGTAGAGAACGAGACCGAGGATGAAAGCACGGGAGAGGCAACGCATGTAAGTAGAATGCCAACCGGAGGTTTGTGGGCAACCATCGTGTTGATTGATGAGCAGATGATTCAGGCGGTGATGGGTTGTGCCGAAGGACTCATGTGCTGATATCGATACCGTTTTTCAAACCGACGCCGGAGTCGTTGGTGCGGCGGCTGGTGGATTTGCCTCCGGCGCCCAAGGTGCTGCACACTTTGCAGCGACTATTGGTTTCAGAAAATACGGGAATCGATGAGATCGCTGATGTGGTGCAGCTCGAACCGGGATTGTCCGCTCGAGTGGTGCGGATGGCGAAGAGCGTGCACTTCGGGCGCGGTGCCGAAGTGGATAGTATTACCGAGGCGATTCAGCGGGTGGGCGTCACAGGTGTCCACGAACTGGTTACATTTGCCGTGGCGTCGCAGCTCATCGGTCAGCCGCTGATTTCGTATGGCATGAAAGCCGAATCGCTGTGGTTCCGCGCGGTGGCTTGCGCGATTGCAGCGGCGAGCCTGGCGGAGCATGGTGGGATCGATCGAAGCGATGCGTATACCGCGGGTTTGATGCATGGGCTCGGCTTGATGGTGATCGACCGTTACGCGGCGAAGGAACGGAAGCCGCGTGTTTTTGCGTCGTCGGGTTATCCGCTGGATTTCGCGCCGGCGGAGCGGGACTGGCTGGGATTTTGTCACGCCGAGGCGGGTGCTGCGCTCCTGGAATTGTGGGGATTTTCGGAGAGCGTGAGCGCCGCGGTGCGATTTCAACTCACGCCCGAGGCCGCACCTGCGGAGCATCGGCAGTTGTGCATGATTTTGGCGACAGCTCGATGGGCGCGATCACTCTTCTGCGTCCCAGAAGAACTCATACCCGACCTGCCGCCTCCGCTTTGGATGGAGGAGGCTGGCGTCGAGATTTCCGATTTCGGGTGGTGGTTGTCGCAGGTCCGGATTCGTTATCAAATCGCCTGTGACGAGCTCAGGTTCGGCTGATTTTGTAAGGATTTTACATTTTTTTGCGAAGCCGTGTGACGATGAGAGGGGTAGTTAACCTTAACCCCGTTTTGCACCATGAAGGCGATTGTCCAGGTCAGCTTCATCTTTTCGTTGCTATGCGCGAGCATCGCAACTGCGGCGGAATCGACGGTGAAAGTAGCGGCCACTCGGGAACTCCGACTGGCGGTGGTTGATTCGAGCAAGGCAAGTGCGGCCCGCGATGCATCGCACGCGGCGTTTGCAGCGAGCCTTGGTCAGGCGGTGAGCAAGCAGGATGGTGGAGAGATCGGCGTGCGCGTGAAATGTGTCAGCGCCGATAACGCGGCATTCAGTCTCGGATCCGGAGTGTACGACGCAGTCCTAGTGCTCACCGGCGCGCTGCCAAAAGCGCTGATGATGAGTGAAGTGTCGCGCCTGAGCGCGACGCTGGGCGCCGGCAAGACCGAGAAAAAAGTTTATCTGGTCTTCAACAACGGCGACGAAACGCTCACGAAGCTGTTATCCTCGTCCTTCCCTCTCGCGCTGACGGACGATAAGTTTCTCGACGCGGTCGATGGGATCAGCAACCGGATCGCTGCGGCGAGTACCGGCTCGAAGATCGCGGTCACGCCCTGATTCGTTCGTGCTCCAAGGAGGCGTTCTGCGAAGGTGCAGACGTCTCGATCGGGATCTCTGTCGCCGTCACGTCGATGGCATCGCTGGTGCCCATTGAACTCGATTGACGCCGAGGCCGCGAGTTCGCGGTGCGAACTTTGGGCTTACCGAGCAGGCGGCCGGACAGAAAAATCGCGAGGCCGATCACGGCAACGACAGCCGCGACCACAAATCCGGCTGCCAAAGCGATGGCGGTAAAAAGGCCGGTCAGGATTAACTTTAATGCGCGCATGATGAAAAGACTCGGTCGGAAGTGAAAAGTTACATGCTTCGTTGAGAGCGGCAAGGAGAGGTGCGGTTCGAATGTCGGTGGGTGCTCAGCGCAACGCTCGCGATTGATCAGTACATTGCGCGGCGCGCGCATCACCGACAATAGGGGACGCGAATCCTTGTTGGATTCGAGCCGTCAACCTTCGCTTACCCCGAACCCCATGCAGATCTTCAGCTTTCGTTTCGTAGTTTCGTTTTTTCTGCTCGTGACCGCGGCCGCTACTTCCGGCTCGCCGCAAACCGGCCCGACGCCCGGGCCTGCTACCGAAGCCCCCTACGCGCCACAGCCGATTTTACCAGGCGGCTTGGTTATTCCGCTTTATGCGCCGGACTCACCACGACTCAACGCCAGCCGGATTCGCGAAGCCGAGCGTTACAATTTTTCCGCAGGAATGCCGGGGCGAATTCAGAGTATCGTTAATATTCACAATCCGTCGATCGAGGTGCACACCGTCGACGCACGAAATAGTAGCGGTGCGGCGGTGATCCTGGTCGCGGGTGGTGGACATCGCACGCTCAACGTCGGGACGGAGGGCGGCGATTTTGTCCCGTGGCTGGCCAATTATGGAGTGACCTCGATCATCCTCCGCAATCGCTTGCGGAACGACGGTTACACTGCGGAGACGGATGCGGTGAACGACGCGTTGCAAGCGATCCGATTGGTGCGAGCCCATGCGGCTGAATGGAGAATTGATCCGGCGAAGATTGGGATTATGGGTTTTTCAGCGGGAGCTGAACTCGCAGGAGCGACGGCGGTTTTCTACGGTTCGGAAAACGAGGTGAATAAAATGCCGGTCGAGGGCGATCCGCCGGTGGAAATTTCCGCTCGGCCGGATTTCGTGGCGTTACTCTATCCGGGGCCGACGCCGTTTACTCGTGACCCGGCGACACGCATTCCGGTGGATGCGCCGCCCACGTTTATTGCATCTGCGGGGTCAGGAGATCGCGTGCATGCCATGTGGGCCGATCAATATTTTGCAGCGATGTTGAAAGCGGGAGTGCCGAATCTCGAGATGCACATTTACGGAAACGGCGTGCATGCGGATGGGATGAAAGATCGTGACGGGATTCCGTTTGGCACGTGGCATTATCGGTTCATCGAGTGGTTTCGAGATTTGGGATTCCTCGGCAAATCTGGCGTGCCGACCAAAGCGGCTCACGACGTCGCGGTGTTCGGGCAGAAGAAAACGTGATCAGCGGCGTGGCCGCGGGATGAGTTTCGGCGGCAATTCGTCTTTCGGCCCAGTGAGCGCCGGGGCGAAAGGCCAATATGCAAGCCGGCCGAAACTGATAAACTGCGCAACTCATCCGGGCTTCCGTCCAGATGTTTTAAACGTTCGTCACTCCTCGGTCCTCTTTCTTCACCATGTCTCGCAAGTCGATTTTTAAGGCGCTCCGCTATTTTGCTGTGGGCCTCGTCTCTTTTTTACTCGTCGTCGCAGCGGTTGTCTACGGCGTGTCGAGTTATCGTTTGCATCGCAAACACACGGTTCACGCCACGGCGATTACCATTCCGACGACGGATGCTGCGATCGAACGCGGGCGGCATATCGTGACCACACGGGCGTGCTCAGATTGTCACGGGAAAGATTTTGCCGGACAGAAAGTCATCGATGATCCGCTCGCGGGTGTGTTTCACGGCGCGAATCTCACGAGAGGCGCCGGTGGACTGCCGGGCGATTTTAGCGATTTGGATTATGTGCGTGCGATCCGTCATGGCGTCGCGCGCGATGGTCGGCCGCTGGTTCTGATGCCGTCGAATGAGTACGCAATTCTGAGCGACGAGGATCTCGGTGCGGTGATCGCGTATTTGAAAACAGTACCTGCGGTCGATCGGCCTCGTGGGCCGGTTTCTCCCGGACCGATCGTGCGCCTGTTTCTCGTGCTGGGTCAGATCAAGCTTGGCGCGGAGGAAATCAACCACAACGCGGCGCATGTCGCGTCTATTACGCCAGCCATCTCAGTCGAATACGGAAAGTATCTCGCATCGAGTTGCATCGGGTGCCACGGGCCTAACATGTCCGGTGGTAAAATCGCGGGAGCGCCGCCCGACTGGCCAGACGCGGCTAATCTCACGCCGCACACCTCGGCGCGAATTGGGCAATGGACCGAAGCACAGTTCCTCTCCGTTCTGCGGAGCAGACAACGGCCGGACGGAACCACGCTCAATCCGGTAATGCCGGCGGCGTTCGCCCAAATGACCGATGTCGAACTCAAGGCGCTGTGGACGTACGTCAGTTCACTGCCCGCGGTTGCGACCGGGGTGCGTTGATCGACTCCGTTCGCAGACAGACCAAGGAAAAGATTACTAGTCGAATCGCCGCAGTCGCCCGGCTTGGACGTTGCGATTTTAGGTGTGGCTGCATGTGCTGATCCCGTCGATGTGAGAACGGACTTTGACCGCGTCGCATCGCACCCTCCTATGTTCTTATTTGTTTTCGCGCGCCGGTTTCATTTGGTCGGCGTCTTTGCTTCGCTGACGATAATGGTCTCGTCGGTTTTGGCGGCGCCGCCGACAGGAGATTCTTCGGCCGAGACCGCGGCCGCGGCGACGGAGAAAACGGAGCTCACTCCGGAAGCCGTGGCGGAGCGTCGTGCCGCGTTACAGAAGGAAATTAGTACCACTCGCAGCGAACTCGGAAAGTTACCCGAGGGAAAACTGGATGAGACGGCATTGTGGCTGACACAGGAAACGGCGCTGCTGGAGCGCCTCGATAATCTTTACGTCGAGCAGCAGCGCACGTTGCAGCATGCGGCGGATTTGGCGAAGGAATCCGCGGACGTGGAAGAGCGCACAAAAGGCCGGCGTCCGCCGGAAGCGATTCTCAAACCGCCGTACGGCGTGCAGCTCCTTGATCAACTTTACGGTGAACGAGACTACCTTGAACAGGCGCGTGGTTGGTTGAAAACAGATGTCGCGAACGCGACCGAGGCGCTCCGCGAAGCGCGCGACACGCTTGAGGAAAAAGAACGCGAGCGCCGCGCCGCACGAGAAGCATTGGACAAGGCGAAAGATCACGCGAAAGCGCAGAGTAAACTGAGACTCGCGGAACTGGAAAGCCGGCTGGCTCAGGAGACGGTCGTGCTTCGCGAAAAAGCGGTGAGGACGCTCAAGTTTCAGCAATCGCTGCTTGAGCCAAAGCAGGCGCTGCTCCGTCCGAGCTTCGACTGGCTGCGGACGCACCTCGTGCTTTCGGACGAGGAAATTACCGCGGCGAAAACGCGGCGGGAAAAACGTGCCGCTGAGCTTGACGCGGCGATTGCGAGTTCGAATGAGGATGCGGAGAAAGTTTCGCGTTTGGTGATCGCGGCTGAACGCGTGAGCGCAAATGCGGCGACAAAAGACTCCGGCGAACTCGAGTTGCGCCGCGCCGACCGGCAGACTGCCAGTCTCACGCTCGCCGTTCTGACCGCGCAGCGCGAGCGGCTGGACGAGGAGGGCCAGGTTGAAGAATTGCGCCGCCGGGTGCTGACGGGCGCGGCGTCCAATCGCGAAATGCGTGCGTGGGCCGACGCGAATCAAACCGCGTTGGATCGATCGGAGCGAGCGCGACGGTTGCAACTCGTCGAGACGCTCAAGAGCCGAAAAGAACTGCAGGATCTCCAGGCAAAAATGACCCGGGTGGCTGGCGCGGAGGAGCGGGCGGCGCCCTGGGTGATCGACCGTGTGCGGCGTCTGACGGCATGGGTGGCATTGAGCGAAAAAGAACTGGGAGATATCGATGCTCTTCGCACGGAGCGGAACAGGCTCAAGGAGGAGTTGGGGTCGAAGGTGATTTTGTTTTCGTGGCGCGACGCGATGACGGCGATGCGAGAAAATTTCGTGGCGGCTTGGAACTACGAGGCGTTTTCCGTGCAGGATCAGCCGATCCGCGTGAAGACGATCCTCGCTGTGATTCTTCTGATTATACTCGGACATTGGGTGTCGCGGAGGACAAGTGATGCGATTGGTCGCACGGTCTTTCGTCGCATGGGATTAAATACGGGACGGCGAGCCGCATGGCAGAGACTGTCGTTTTATGGACTGTTCCTCATTGTCCTGCTCACGGCGTGTAACCTGTTTCATCTGTCGCTGACGCAGTTCTCAGTCGTAAGCGGAGCGCTGGCGGTGGGAATTGGCTTTGGCAGTCAGAACATCGTGGGGAATTTTATCAGCGGAATCATCCTGCTGGTGGAGCGGCCGGTGAATCAGGGCGATGTGATCGAGATCGACGGCGAACCGGTCACGGTCGAGAAGCTCGGACCGCGTAGTACGATCGTTCGAACGCTGGACAACACACACGTGATTGTGCCGAACAATCGATTACTTGAGCAGCCGGTCACGAACCTCACCTTGTCCGACGACGTGGTTCGAAATCGCATCCGGTTGGGCGTGGCCTATGGCTCGCCGACGCGAGAAGTCGAACGGCTCTTGCACGAGGTGATGTTGAGTCTCGAGACGGTAAATCGCGAGCCCCAGCCGCAGGTTAACTTTCACGATTTCGGGGACAGTGCGCTCGTTTTCGACGCCCTTTTTTGGATCAGTATCAGGGAGCGGAAAGAAGCGGAGAGCGAGTTGCGTCATCGCATCGCGGAAGCCTTTGAAAAGGCCGGCATCGTGATGGCATTCCCTCAGCGTGATATTCATCTCGACACGTTGAAACCGCTGCAGATTCAGGTGACATCGGTCAGGGCACGCTCGCAGGATTCCGGGAAAGCCAAAGAGCCGCACGCATAAGATTTTCGATGACTGCCTGACGGGCTTTGAATACCCTCTCAGTCGCGCACGTGCGAGCTGGCCGTGGGGGTTTCAGTAGTCAGCCTATGGACTTCCTCGTCATGCCTGAAGCACTTGCCATTTTTGCTGTAGTTGTCGTCTCCGTCGGAGTGTATGTGGCTGCGTGGATACAGGCGAAGGATCCGGCAAACTACAACGCGCAGCGGGAGCTTGTTCGCTTAAAGGAGCAACAGCGATTGCTCCAACAACGGCTGTCAGCCGCCCGGCGGGAAAAATGGGGAATGGATATGATCGAGACGATTTCCGAGCAGCTCGACGCGAGCTGTTCTGAGTTCGAAGAAGTAAAAGCAAAGATGGCTTCGCAGACGGTCGCGCGAAGCTAACGGCTTGTTTCAAGCCGTGGCGCGGCGAGCGCGCAACCTACTCTGCGATTGGCGTGACGACGGAGGGCGTTTGTCTTGCGGGTTCCGAGTGGCCGGATTCCAGTCGCGATCACGGCGTATGAGTTCGTGCTGCCTCTTCGATTGAATAGAGAAAGAGACCGTGTCCCACGCCGGCTGACTCGCCGGATTTCCCCATTTGGAATGCGATGAATTTTCCATCGTCGCTTACCACGGGATTCGACGCCTTGTAGTTTGGATAGTCGCTGAAAAACGTTAGCCGCGTGTAGGTGCCGCTGCCATCGAGGGCGAGTTTCCAGAGGTCGACGTTGCCGGAGCCGAGATGATTTTGCTGATCGCATTCGACCAACGTGTACCTGCCGTCCGGAAAAATGCCTTCGGGTTCATCGTAGGTCTCAGGCGAGTGAGTGTAGTTCGTGATTTTCTTTGTTTCGAGATTGATGCTGAGAACGTCGCATCCACCGCCGCCTTTGGTGTACGCGCTGAACGTGAGCTCCTTCTCCTCCGGTGGACGGAAATTTTGGGTTTCCATCGTGCATTTGAACGACAGGTCCGAGCTATCGATAATCAGACGTCGAGTCGCGAGCGCGGGTATTCCGTTGGTGTAAACAAGATCGGCCTCGAAAAGCTTTGAGGCGGAAAGATCGCCCTCGCCAGGTTTCGGCGGAGTCCATTCAGACCACGCGATGTGCAGGCGGTGGCGCGAAACGGCTGGTCCTTCGTTGCAACGCGCGCCGAGAGCAACGGGCGGTTTCTTTCCGTTCTGATCGAGAATAAACAGAAAACATTCGTTGCGTGCTTGCGCGGCTTTTTTCGGATCGAAGACCTCGGATCCGGAAAGAAGGATGTCGCCGTTCGCCAGGTAAAGTGCGCGCGTGTAGCCGTAGTGCGGGTAATGCGCGGTTAGATTTCGGATGGAGCGGGTCGCGAGATCCATCTCCATTGCGTCGCCGAAGGTTTTGCTGAGAAACAGAATTTTTTTCCCATCGGCCGACCAATCGGCGCGTTCACCGAATGCGGTTAAGCGTACGATATGCGGAGGTAAATGATCGGCCGGATTCTCGCCGGGGTTCGGGGCCGCGCTGGTAACGGATGCGAGCAGACAAGAAATTGGAAATGCGAAGCGAACGAATGCGGAATTCATGAGGTTGGGGTGAGCAGTATCATGGGAATGTTTCGCGCGGAACGCGAATGCGCCGTCGTGGGCGAAACGCGTCTCGTCCGATGCTGAGGACTGGATTTGTCCCATAAACGTTCGAACCATCATGTTACGTATTACGTAACATGACGGCTCGTCGGACACGCTCTGAAATAGGAATTCAGAGTGATGCGGGCGCCGCCTGCTGCGCGTGTACGGGGGCCGGCTGGGTTTCGTTCCTCAGGCGTTGCTGCTGGGATTGTGTTCGGTTTATTTCGGCTGTGCGCTCGGTGCGGTTCGGAAGACTGGTCGCGGGCGCGTGTTAAAAATCACCCCATCATGATTAAACTACTCTGGTTTGTTTCAGTCTTCGTGGTTGCGTCGAGTTCTCTCTGTGCAGCGCCACTTTCGGCGGGTGCGGTTGCAACCATCGATGACGCGCTCCGGTCGGCGGTGACGGCGGCCGACGATGAGCGACTCGCCGCGACGAAGTCGGCCGATCGCGCGCGACTCGATGCGATTTTATCTGATGCGCTTCGCTACGCGCACTCGAACGGCAAGATCGACAGCAAGGTATCCCTCGTCGAATCGCTCGTTACGCACTCCACAATCTATGAAACCTTCGACTATCGAGAACGCACCTTCACCGAGGCCGGACCTGGCGTTGTTCTGATGACCGGTCGCGTGCTCGTTCACCTGCGCAACGGCGATCACGCGCAGACGCTCGATATCAATTACCTCGCGGTGTGGCGCAATGAGAACGGCAAGTGGCGATTTCTCGCGTGGCAATCGTGCCGCAATCCGCCACCCGCACCTGCCGCTGAAAAGAAATAGACGCCTCCGCTGCGGCGAACGGTTTTTAAATCAGACCGAGCTTCATCTTACCCTCTTCGGAGATCATCTGCTGATTCCACGCGGGCTCCCACGTGATCCGTACGTCGGCGTCAGTGACGCCTGGGACAAGAAGAATTTTTCCTTTGGCGTCTTCTGCGATCGCCGGACCCATGCCACAGCCAGGTGCGGTCAGCGTCATTGCGACATTCACCTTGTAGCCGGGAGGTGTGAGGTCGGGAATTTGTTCAACGTCCATGGAGTAGACGAGGCCGAGATCGACGATGTTCACCGGGATCTCGGGATCGAAAACTTTACGGAGCTGGCCCCAAATCGCCTCGGGATCGGGCGCGCCGTCGGCCAATGTGGCGGATTGAACACTGTTATCGACGACCTGTTCGCCAATCGCGTCACCGTCTTTGCCATCGATACGGAAGAGACCGGAATCCGTTTGGACCGTGTAGCTGCCGCCGAGGGTCTGATGAATCATCACCAGTGTGCCGGCGGCGAGAAGAGATTTGTCGCCGGCAGGAATCTGCGTGGCGACGAGGTCGCGAGAGAGGGTGCGGTCTTTGGTGGCCATAAAGAGTAGCGAGTAGCGGGTAGTGAGTAGTGGGTAGAAACCGGCGTGCCATGCTCGCTACTCGCTACCCACTACTCGCTACTTCTTGAATTTCGTTTTAATCAGAGCGCGCAGAGAGTCGCGGATGGGCTCGTGGTCGAGGCGGGCGAGGACTTCTTCGAAGAAACCGAACGTGAGTAACTCATCGGCGGCGGCTTTCGCGATGCCGCGCGACTGAAGATAGAATTCCTGTTCGGGATCGATCCGGCTGCTGGTCGCGCCATGGGTGCAACGTACATCGTTCGCCTGAATCTCGAGGCCAGGGAGCGAATTCGCTTCGGCATCATCGCTCAGCATCAGGTTGCGATTGCTCTGGTATGCGTCGGTTTTTTGCGCATCGGGATCGACGACAATCAGGCCCGAGAAAATCGTGCGCGTTTGATCACGGAGTGCATTTTTGTAGAGCAGATCCGACTTCGTGTTGGCCGCCTGGTGAATCTGCAGCGTGCGTTGATCAAACTCCTGCGTGTTGTCCGCGATCGTGAGCGCGAGCATTTCGGAGAGACCACCGGGAGCTTGAAGCTGTGAGAGCGATTCGTGCCGTGCCTGGCGCGCACCGAGGTGAAGGTTCAGCGATTTCACGCGCGCATCGCGGCGAACGACGGTGGAATTAAACTGAAACGAAAGCGTTTCCGCGGACCAATTCTGTGCGGCGACGTAAACGAGTTGTGCGCCGTGAGCCGCGTAAAGATCGTTGGCCCCGCAGGCGAAATGAGCAGACGTGTCGGCTGACTCGAAATAATCGACGACGGTAACTTTTGAATTTTCCTCGGCGACGACCAACGTGTGGGGGAAGACAGCAGTGCCCGCTCCGGATGCGGCGTGAGTGATCACGATCGGGTCTGACAGCTCGACCCCGCGCGGAACGTAGACGAAGGCGCCACCGGAAACGAAAGCAGTGTGCAGCGCGGCGAATTTTTCGGAGCCGAGCTTTTGCGGCTGGGCCATGAAGTGCGCTTTCAGCAGATCGGCGTGTTTCGTCGCAGCATCGACCAGCGTCGTGACGATGACACCTTTGGCGGCGATATCGGCTTTGAGCGAAGAGGACGCGGCGAGTTCGTTGTTGAAAAACGAAAGCGTCGCGAGTGCTGCGAGCGCGTCGATCTCAGGGCGGCTGGAAACAGTGGTGACTGCTTTGGTCTGCGGTACGTTGAAGCCGTCGAGCGTCAATGTGCCGGTGGTGCTGAAGCGCCAGGCTTCATCGCCGCGTTTTGGCATCGGCAGCGAGGCGAACGTGGCAAATGCCGCGCGCTTGCGCGCGAGCCACCACGCGGGTGCGCTGGCTTGCGTGGCGAGATGGGCCTCGAAGGTTTCGGCCGTGAAGGAGCCGACGACGGGAGTGGTTTCGGTCAAAGTGGGGGAGGACATGTTCAGGAATCTTCTTCGTTCTCGTTCTCTTTATTCGTTCTCGTCCTCTCGGATTTTTTCCCGTCCAAAAGAGAACGAGAAAGATTACGAGAAGGAGAACGACTCAGAACATCAGCCGACCGATCCTTCCATTTCCAGATCGATGAGGCGTTTCAGTTCGACGGAATACTCCATTGGGAACTGACGAGCGAGGTCGTTGATGAATCCGTTGACGGCGAGGCTCATCGCCTGACCTTCGGTGAGACCGCGCTGCTGCATGTAGAAAATCATGTCCTCGGAAACCTTGGACACACTTGCCTCGTGCTGCGTGGAATTTTTGTCACCGCGAACGGTGATCGCAGGATAGGTGTCGGTGCGGCTGTTCGTGTTGATGAGCAGCGCGTCACACTCGGTGTTGTTTTTGCAACCTTTGAGATGCTTCGGGATGTGCACCTGGCCGCGATAGGTCGCGCGACCCTGACCGACGCTGATGGATTTCGAAATCACGTTGGACGTCGTGTCGTCCGCGGCATGAATCATCTTTGCGCCGGTGTCCTGGTGCTGACCGTCGTTGGCGAGCGCGATGGAAATGACTTCGCCGCGCGCGCGTTTCCCCTTCAGGACGACGCCGGGATATTTCATCGTGAGCCGGCTGCCGATGTTGCAGTCGATCCACTTGATCTCCGCGTCCTCATGCGCGACGCCGCGTTTGGTGACGAGGTTGAACACATTCGCCGCCCAGTTTTGGACGGTGATGTATTGGATCTTCGCGCCCTTCAGTGCGACGAGTTCAACCACGGCGCTGTGCAGCGTTGAGGTGGAGAATTTCGGCGCGGTGCAGCCTTCCATGTAAACCACCTCGGAGCCTTCGTCCGCGATGATGAGGGTGCGCTCGAATTGGCCGAAATTTTCGGCGTTGATTCGGAAGTAAGCCTGAAGTGGCTGCGCGACCTTGACGCCAGGTGGCACGTAGATGAACGAACCGCCGGAGAACACGGCGCTGTTGAGCGCAGAGAATTTGTTGTCACCGGTCGGGATGACCTTGCCGAAAAACTTTCTGAAAATCTCGGGGTGCTCGCGCAGACCCTCGGTCGAGTTGACGAAGATGACGCCCTGTTTCTTGACGATGTCCTTGATATTGGAATACGCGGCCTCGCTGTCGAATTGTGCTTCGACGCCGGCGAGGAATTTACGCTCCTGCTCGGGAATTCCGAGGCGTTCGAAGGTACGCTTGATGTCGTCAGGAACTTCGTCCCAGGTGCGCTTCGGCTTCTGGCCTTGCGAAAGGTAGTAACGGATTTTGTCGAAGTTAATGGCTTCGAGATCCTTCGTCGCCCAATGCGTGGGAAGCGGTTTATCGAAGAACGTCTGGAGAGCTTTCAGGCGAAACTCGAGAATCCATGGCGCCTCTTTCTTGACCGAGCTGATGTAGCGAACGGTGTCTTCGGTCAGGCCAGTGCCTGCATCGAAGGCGTAGTCGACCTTGTAGCTGAAATTGCCAGCGGACTGATCGATGCCTTGCACAGGATTCGCCGCCGCTTCGTCGAGTTCAGGAGCGGGAAGCGTATCGGTGTCGGTGAGTGGTTTCATGGTGGGATGTGTTGTCGCGGCCGGTGGCCAGTCCTACTTAGGGATTCGCGAGGGCGAATTCTTTTTTGACCCAGTCGTAACCCTTGGCTTCGAGTTCCAACGCGAGGGATTTGTCGCCACTTTTCACGATGCGGCCGCCCCACATCACGTGAACGAAGTCGGGCACGATATAGTTTAAGAGACGTTGATAGTGCGTGATCATGACGATGCCGAGCTTCTCGCCACGAAGAGCGTTAACGCCCTCGGCAACGATGCGCAGTGCGTCGATATCGAGGCCCGAATCAGTTTCGTCCATGAGTGCGAACGCGGGTTCGAGCATCGCCATCTGAAGAATTTCACAGCGCTTTTTCTCGCCGCCGGAGAAACCATCGTTGACGGCGCGCGACGTAAATTTGCGATCGATCTTCAGTAAATCCATTTTCGAATAGAGGCGTTTGTAGTACGCCGTTGCAT
>CBRAFL010000111.1:0-14983 GCA_967755055.1 uncultured bacterium | reverse complement strand
TTGGTGATCTCAACTTGATCGAGCTTCTCCATCGCGAAGAAGCCAGCAGCGCGCTCGATCTCCAGTTCTTTGAGGAGTTGCGGAAGAGAATAACGCACTTCGCCGATGACGGCAGGCGGCGGAATAACGCGAGCGGGATGAGTTGGATTGGTCATGAGCTGGATTGATCCGATGGAAAGCGCATTTCGATGGTGTCTTTGATCGCCTGGGAGATTTCCTCTTTCGGGATGTCTTTGCGGATGTAATTCGCTGCGCCGAGCGCCAGTGCTTCGTCGATGCTTTGGCGGTTGACGATCGAGGTGAGCATGATGACGACACATTCCGGATCGAATGCCTTCAGCTTTTTCAGTGTCTCGAGTCCGTTCATCAGCGGCATGCTGATGTCCAGGAGAACGAGATCTGGCTTTTGACGTTGATAAGCGACGATGGCCTCTTCGCCGTTGGTTGCTTCGACGACATTCGGCGCCCCCAGCTGTTTTAGGATCAGCAAGACGAATTTCCGGATATGGGGCTCGTCGTCGACGAGCAGAATGGAGCCTTTAAAGTTCATGAATGGACAGGGAGGGTTACACGGAACTCGCAACCGCCGCCGGTGAGGTTTTCCGCAACAATGGTACCGTTGTGAGCGTCGACAATCTTTCGGCAGATGGCGAGGCCCAAGCCGGTGCTTTTTTCGCCACCAGTGGGCTGAACAGAGAGGCGGCCGAAATCTTTGAATAATTTATCGCGCTCATTTTCCGGGATGCCTGGTCCCTGGTCTTTCACGGCAAAAATACGGTGCTCGGAATCCCAGCGATACTCGGCGGTGATACGCGAGCCGGGAGGGGAATACTTGACTGCGTTGTTCAACAAATTGTCGACGACCTGCTGGATCTTCGCGGCGTCAATCCACGCCGTCGCGGGACGGGGTGGCGGAGAAAAACTGATCGAAGTATTTTTCTTCGCTGCATCAATATTTGCGAGATAGACGGACTTCTCGATCAGCTCGCACAGGTTGTGATCTGCCTGAACGACTTTGAGCTCACCCGATTCAATCGTGGCGACGTCGAGGAGTTCATTCACCATGCGCAACATCGACTGACTCGCGGTGTGAATGGTGTTGATGAGGTCGAGTTGATCCGGGGTCAGATCTCCGACCACACCATCGCGGAGGAATTCAGCCAGTCCACGAATTGAGGCGAGGGGATTGCGGAGGTCGTGGGCGGCCATGCCGAGAAAGCGATTTTTGGCCGCGTTCGCTTTGCTGAGTTGTTCAACGAGCATTTTCTGCTGCTCGGCGAGCATTTGGCTCCGGAGGTGAGTACGGATTCGCGCGACGACTTCCTTTTTCTGGAAAGGTTTTGCGAGATAATCGGCGCCACCGGCCGCGAGACCTTCGACAACGTCATCGGGCTCGTTTTTGGCGGTAATGAAAACGATCGGCGCGCAATCATCGCCATAGAGTCGCTTGAATTCCCGGCAGGCGTCGTAGCCGTTAATGCCAGGCATCATTACATCCAACAGAACCAGATTCGGTTTGAAGGTCGGATAAACTTCCAAAGCTCGCTCGCCCGAACTCGCCTCGGCTATGACATAGCCCTCGGATTTAAGAATACCACTGAGGATGCGAATGTTAAGTCTATCATCATCCACAACTAAGACTCTGCGCCCCGAAAATTCACTATCTGGCGATTGGGTAGGAGTCTCCATCAATTGAAAGTCGCACGCGCGTAGCTTGAGGGAAACCATGTAAGGTGGTTATCGGATCACGCAAGGGCGCAGTTAAGCTACCAGAAGCATAAGACCTCGGTAAATCATGCATCATTAAATAGGCATACGTTGATATTGGCCTTGCCTGCGCTCGATGGCGTGTTTTTGTCCCCCTCTCCAATATGGCCAAAACATTTGTTTTTTCTTCCGAGTCCGTGGGCGAAGGTCATCCGGACAAAGTTGCAGATTTGATTTCCGACAGCGTGCTGGATGCCTGCCTTGCGCAGGATCGCACGAGTCGCGTTGCCTGCGAAACGATGGTGAAGTCCAACATGGTGATCCTCGCGGGCGAAATCACCACCCGCGCCAAGCTTAACTACGAGTCGATCGTACGGGCGGCCATTCGCGAGATCGGCTACACCAACAACGACGACGTGTTTCATGCTGATTGTGTTTTCATCAACAACTATCTCACCCGTCAGTCGCCCGACATTTCACAGGGCGTTGATGCAAAGAAGGCCAAAGGTAAGAAGACCGCTGAACAGGGCGCGGGCGATCAAGGCCTGATGTTTGGCTACGCGTGCAACGAGACTCCTGAGCTGATGCCAACGCCGGTCATGTTTGCTCATCGTCTCGGCCGCCGACTCACACAGCTTCGGAAGAGCGGCACCGTAAACTGGCTGCGTCCTGACGCGAAATCCCAGGTTTCCATTCGCTACGAAGACGACAAGCCGGTGTCGGTTGAAAATGTCGTTATCTCCACCCAGCACACCGCTGACGTTTCTCACGCGCAGATCGAAGAGTACCTGATCGAGAACGTCGTCAAAAAGGTAATACCGGCACACCTCCTGACGAAGAAGACCCAATTTCTGATCAACCCGACCGGCCGCTTTGTAGTCGGTGGCCCGCAGGGTGATTCCGGTCTTACCGGCCGTAAGATCATTGTTGATACGTACGGCGGCTGGGGCCGTCACGGTGGCGGCGCGTTCTCTGGTAAGGATCCGTCCAAGGTGGATCGCTCGGCCGCTTACATGGCGCGCTGGGTCGCCAAGAACATCGTTGCTTCCGGCCTCGCTGATATCGCGGAGCTGCAGGTCGCCTACGCGATTGGTTATCCCGATCCGGTCAGCGTCTATGTTGACACGATGGGCACGGGCAAAGTCTCCGACGAAAAGATCGCGAAGGCGGTCACGAAAGTTTTTGGCTTCAAACCCGCGGACATCGTTTCTCAGCTCAATCTCCTGCGTCCGATTTATCGCCAGACAACGAACTACGGCCACTTCGGCAAAGCCGGCCTTCCATGGGAACAGACCAACAAGGTCGCCGCTCTGCGCGCGGCCGCGAAGTAATCGCACCTCAGTTAACATTCTAAAAATATCATCATGGCCACCGCCACCACCGACGCCAAAGCGCCCAACTACCTCGTTAAAGACATCTCGCTGTCCGATTGGGGCCGTAAGGAAATCTCCATCGCAGAACACGAAATGCCCGGTCTCATGGCCGTGCGCAAAAAGTTCGGTCCGTCCAAGCCGCTTGCAGGCGTTCGCATCACCGGTTCGTTGCACATGACGATCCAGACCGCGGTGCTGATCGAGACGCTTCGTGAACTCGGCGCCGACGTGCGCTGGGCTTCGTGCAACATCTTCTCGACGCAGGACCATGCGGCCGCCGCCATCGCGAAATCCGGCGTGCCGGTGTTCGCCTGGAAGGGCGAGACGCTTGAAGAATATTGGGATCTGACGATGCACGCGGTGTCGTTTCCTGGCGGCAAAGGTCCGCAGCTGGTCGTTGACGACGGCGGCGATGTGACGCTGCTCATCCACAAAGGCTGCGAGCTCGAAGAAGGTAGCGATTGGGTGAATACGCCTTCCGCTGCGCACGAAGAGCAGGTGATCAAAAATCTGCTCAAGAAAGTTCACGCTCAAGATCCCTTGCGCTGGACGACGATGGCGAAAGAATGGCGCGGCGTTTCTGAAGAAACGACGACGGGTGTACATCGCCTCTATCAGATGCTCGAGAAGGGAAAGCTCCGCGTTCCGGCGATCAACGTGAACGACTCCGTCACGAAATCGAAGTTCGACAATTTGTACGGTTGCCGCGAATCGCTGGCCGACGGCCTCAAGCGCGCCACCGATGTCATGATCGCGGGTAAAGTCGCCTGCGTGTGTGGCTATGGCGATGTGGGTAAGGGCTCCGCGTTTTCGCTGAAAGGCTTCGGCGCGCGCGTCATCGTGACCGAGATCGATCCGATCAATGCGCTGCAGGCCGCGATGGAAGGTTTCGAGGTCAACACGATTGAATCCACGCTCGGCACCGCCGACATCTACGTTACCACAACCGGCAATCGGGATATCATCACGCTGGAACACATGCGCAAGATGAAGGACCAGGCGATCGTCTGTAACATCGGTCACTTCGATAACGAAATCCAAGTCGATCGGCTGAACACGTCCGATGCGAAGCGCACGAACATCAAGCCTCAGTACGACCTCTATACGTTTCCCACGGGTAACAGCATTTACCTGCTCGCCGAAGGCCGGCTGGTGAATCTCGGCTGTGCCACCGGTCATCCGTCGTTCGTGATGTCGAACAGCTTTACCAATCAGACGCTCGCGCAGCTTGATCTCTGGAAGAATCGCGACACGTACGCGGTGGGCGTTTATCGCCTGCCAAAGCACCTCGATGAAGAAGTCGCCCGGCTCCACCTCGAGAAAATCGGTGCGAAGCTAACGGTGCTGACCAAAGAGCAGGCGGGCTACCTCGGAGTGCCTGTTGAAGGGCCATACAAGTCTGAGCATTACCGCTACTGATCGGAGCTTAACCACGGCTTGAAAAACAAAAACCCGCGCTGAACAGCGCGGGTTTTTTTCTAAGAACTGGCGGAGAGGGGGGGATTCGAACCCCCGGTACGGTTTTACCCGTACAACGCTTTAGCAAAGCGCCGCTATCGACCACTCAGCCACCTCTCCGGAACAGGTTTGGGGAGGCAAACGCAGCCTCATGAAAGTGCAAGGCGGATTTCAGTTATCGGCAATGTAGATTGCGGGCCCGTCTCGAAGCCGCTCGGCGTCTCGTGCCGCTGGAGGGCGCTGCTCCGTCGGCGCTGTTCGCGCGAGGCCCAGCTGCGACGGAGCGCAGCCCTCCAATTCTTTCTCACCAACGCGTGGCGAGTGCACAACCCACCAAACTCAAACGAATCAACTCTCTCCGTCGATCGGCCGCTCGAGTTCTTCGCGACATTCGTGCACGACGCGCAACCAGATCTCGCGCAGATCGAACAGACGAGGAAGAGCCATTTCGCGATAATTGGCCACAGTGCGATGGCTGATGGCTGAATTGTCATTCAGCAATGCCAGCGTGCCGTTTAGACCGCTGAGTGCTCGCTTAAACAAGCTGATCGCCATCGCGTAGTCACCGAAATCGAGCGCGTGAATCGCCTGAACTGCGTGTTCTTCACCGCGATGAAGCGAGGTCAGCATCGAAAGCGCGAGTGGTTGAGGAACCTTGCTGTTGTTACTCGCAGCCAGTTCCCAGTGACGCCGCAGACCCAGATAAAGGGCTTTGGTGGAAATGAAGATCGGATTTTTGTGGAGCGTGTAAACGTCCGTGCCCTCGGCGAAATCGGAGGAATCGTCGTCATCGGCTCCATCGTCGGCGCCGCCCGGCTCACTCTTCGAATCGTCTTCGTCGTCCGTGGTGCCCCAATTCATTAGCTCTGCCACGTCGTCGATTCGATCAGCACTATCCTTGCAGGCCTCATAAAATCCGAGGTAACGATGAACCGCATCATCTTGCTCGCGGAGATAGCGTTCCCAATCGAATTCGTTCCACGCCAGATCACCGCGATCTTCCCATTCGTTTTCCTGGGCCCCGTCAGAATCAAATTTGCTCATTCGGTTGAGGGAAACTGAGCGCGCAGGGTGCAGAAATGCAAATAAAATTCCGTCTGACACATCAGGTCTTTCCGAGGGCCGAAATCTCCAGAGTACATTCTTTTGCGGATTGATCCCTTGCTCTGAGTGACGTTGGGTGGGTGAGTTAAATATGGCTGACGTTCATCACGAAACCGTTTTTTTCACCGGCCGCGTCCAAGGTGTGGGTTTTCGTTATACCACTCTGCAAGTCGCCACGGAGTTCGACGTTTCCGGCTTCGTGAAGAATCTGGCGGATGGTCGCGTTCAGCTTGAGGTGGAGGGCAAAGCGGAAGACGTGACTGCGTTTATCGCCGCATTGGAAGAACGGATGCATGGCTATGTGCGCAAGACGGAGCGTTCCTCCGAAAAGCGAGCCGCCCAGTTCAAAGGGTTCACCATTAAATGAGCACGGCGCCTGCGATTGAGCTGTGCGACGTGACCAGGGATTTCGTCGTCGGCCTTCGTGGCTTGAGGCTTCGCGCGGTCGATAAACTGAACCTCAAAATCAATGAAGGAGAAATCTTCGGCCTACTCGGGCCCAACGGTTCCGGTAAAAGCACGACGATTAAAATCGCCCTTGGTTTTCTCGCACCCACGACAGGGCGATGCGCGATCTTCGGAGTGCCGAGTGATCGTCCGGAAGCGCGTATCGAGGTCGGTTATTTGCCTGAGTCGCCGGACTTTTATCGTTACCTGAGCGGCCGGGAATTAGTTGGCTTTTACGCTCAACTTTGCGGGCTGCGCGGAGCGAAGATGGCAAGTCGCGTAGCGGACGTGATCGACGCAGTGGGGTTGACTCACGCTGCAGAGCGACGTGTCGGAACGTTTTCGAAAGGAATGCTTCAGCGAATCGGACTCGCTCAGGCCATCGTGCATGACCCCAAGCTCGTGATTCTCGACGAACCGACAGCGGGCGTTGATCCGGTGGCCGCCGCTGCAATTGCCGAACTCCTGTTGAAGCTTAAGGCGCAGGGGAAAACCATCGTCATCACCTCGCACCTTCTCGGGCAAATTGAAGAGCTATGCGATCGTGTCGCCATTCTCGACCACGGGCGCCTGCTCGTGGAAGGACGCGTGTGCGATCTCACAAATCGGAATGCCGCGCCAACCTTACGCATTGCGTCGCTGCCTCACGCCGACCGAGCGGAACTGGATGGCTGGCTCGCATCGCGTGGCCACCCGCACTCGAGCGCTGGGGAATCGCGCACGCGGCTCGATCATGTTTTTCTCGAGCACGTCGGCGAAAGCCGGACCGTGAAAAATCGCTGACGATGAGCTGGCTCGACCCTACGAGAGTGCCGAGCTGCGAATCGGGAAATAGTATGACGGCGGTTTATCTCTCGTGAACCAACTGCCATTTTCCGCTTTTCGCGTGGGATTGATTGCACGCAACACCGTGCGCGAGGCTGTGCGGCAGCGGCTGTTCAATTTCATCGCGCTGCTCGCCGTCGTGCTGGTGATCAGCGCGCAGTGGTTGCGCGAATTGAACTTTGGCTCGTCGGAACTGAAGTTCATTGCGGACTTCGGTTTCGGCGCAATGGCGTTCTTCGGTGCGGCGTTGACCATCGTCGCAACGGTCCAGCTTTTCTTCAGCGAAATCGAAGAGCGCACGGTGCTCACCCTGCTGGCAAAACCGGTGTGGCGGGCGGAATTCCTGCTCGGTAAATTTGGCGGTGTGGCCGTCGTATCGGCGGCCTTCTGCGCGTTGCTCACACTGCTACTCGCGGCCGTTTTGTGGTCGCGCGAGACGACATTGATGCACCGGTTTCCGGACGCATTCGATCATGGGCGAGCCGTTGATTACTTGGGGATCATCGCAGCGGGCTTTGCGCAATGGCTGAAACTGATGTTGCTCTCGGCCCTGACGTTGTTGGTGGCAAGCTTCGCTCGTACGCAATTATTCACTACCGGAGCCGGCTTCATGATCCTCGTGATTTGTCATCTGCAATTCCTGGCTCAAACCGCGGCCGAGCGCGGCGGTTCTGCGATCGCGCGAATGTCGGCTGGCGCGCTCTCCCTGATGCTGCCGAATTTTCAGCTCTTCGATTTTTCTGAATCGCTCGGATCCGGCGATGGACTGCCGTGGACTCAATTGGCGCGACTCACTATTTACGCCATTGGGTACGCTGCGGCGGTTTGCGTGCTGGCGTCCTTTGCTTTCCGTCGCCGTGAAATCTAGAGTTTTTTCGTGGGCGGCGATGGCCGGCGTGCTGGTGCTGACAGGTGTGTGTTTGCGTGCTCTGATCGAGCCAGTGTCGCGCGCGCGCCGAGACGTTCACGCAACGATGAGTTCGAAATCGTTGCCCGCGGCGACGGCACAGGGCGTAAGTTTTGCCGTGCTCGGGGGCTTTCGGTCGGTTGCGGCTGATCTCGCCTGGCTGCGCGCGTATGTCGCGTGGGAAAGGCGCGACGCTCCAGGAACCGAATCGCTGCTGCATCTCGCAACGGCTCTGGACGGACGGTCGCTCAGCTTTTGGCTGAACGGTGCGCGGATGATGGCGTACGATTTTCCGGCGTGGCAAATAGACGAAGCCGGTGGGTTCGCGCTTGTTCCACCAGCAGAACAAAAGCGGATCACCGCGACGCAGGCGCAACGCGCTCTTTCATTTCTCGAAACCGCGATGACGTATTTTCCGGCGAACGCGGCGCTGTGGATTGAGCGCGCGAATATCGAGCTCAACCGCTTGGATGATCCCGCTTCAGCGGCCGAGAGTTATCGCCGAGCGTCTGAGCAACCCGACGCGCCGTATTATCCAGCGCGGCTTCATGCTGAATTGTTGCGTCGCCTCGGGAAGAAAACCGAGGCTCTTGCGTGGTTGGTGAAGCTTTACCCGCGATTGCCAAAACATCTCGAAGCTGCGGCTTCCGGTCTCGTGTTGACGCGCATTCGCGTGCTCGAGGTTGAATTGTCGGTCGCTCCGGAAAAACGTTTTTCAGTTCTCGATTCTGATTCTTCAGTGCCGTAGGAAATCAGTCGCGTGAACTTCTCCAGCACACTTAGCCAGTTCTCTCAGATTTCATCCGGCGATTTGCCGAGATCGGTTTGGTCGTTCCGATCCGACCGCCGAAGGATTCAATTTCTCTTCTCGTTGTTCGCGTGAACCAGGCTGGATGGAAAATCTGGCTGGACGCTGCACGCCCTCGGACGCTTCCGGCGGCGGTTGCACCCGTGCTGGTGGGGACAGCGCTGGCGTGGCGTGATCAGTCGCTCGATCTGCGGGCCGCATCGCTCTGCCTTGGCTTCGCGTTGCTGATCCAAATCGGCACGAACTTCGCCAACGACTACTACGATTTTATTCAAGGAGCGGATACGGCTGCACGCGTTGGACCTCGGCGCGCCGTCGCGGCCGGGCTGATCGCGCCCGCGGTTATGCGACGCGCGATGTGGGCCGTTTTTGCCGTGGCGTTTGCATGTGGCCTTGGTTTGCTCGCGTGGGGCGGTCCGTGGCTACTGGTGATCGGTGTCGCCAGTATTCTGTGCGGTGTCGCCTACACCGGCGGGCCATGGCCACTCGGCTATCATGGCCTCGGAGATGTATTCGTTTTTCTATTTTTCGGACTCGTGGCGGTGGGCGCGACTTACTTTGTGCAAACAGGACGACTCGCGAACGACGCGCTCCTCGCCGGAGCGGCGATCGGATTTCTCGCGGTGAATATCCTCGTCGTTAACAATTATCGTGATGTTGAAACCGACGCAGTGGCGGGGAAAAAAACGCTCGCCGTGCGCTTCGGCCGGCCAGCAGCGCGAGCGCAACACGCTGCGTCGCTCGTCCTCGCGTTTGCGATTCCGGTTTATTTTGCGGCGCGTGATCGTAGCGCGTGGGAATTGCTTCCGTTGCTGGCAACTCCGCTGGCGTGGGCTCACGTGCGCCGGTTGCGCGAGGCAAAAACGCCGGGCGAGCTGATCCGGCTCCTTGGCGATACGGGTAAACTGCTCGCGTTATACGCCGTGCTGTTGAGCGCGGGCTTGCGGTTGCGTTGAGCCGCGCTGGCCGGAAAGTCCGGGTCATGATGTAGCGCGCAGGCGTCCCTGCCTGCCGGGTCTGGGGATCGAAGATGATGTTCGAAGTCGAAGATCAAAGTTCGGAGATCCAATTCGTGATTCAAAAATCGGAAATACTCAGCAGGCACGGAGGCCTGCCGCTACTCGTGGACACGTCGAACCAAAGCGCGCCGGGCGCGCACAAAAAAAGGCCGCGCGATATTCGCGCGGCCTGAAACGAAAACGAAAATCCTGGCTCAAACGTGAGCGGCGATCTTCGCCTTCAACGCGGCCTTCGGCATCATGCCGACAAGCTGTTCGACGACCTTGCCGCCTTTGAACAGGAGCATCGTCGGAATCGCGCGGATGCCGTACTCGGTCGCGACATCGCCGTGGTCATCGATGTTTACTTTCGCGATCGTCAGCTTGCCGTCGAGTTCCGTGGCGAGCTCCTCAAGAATCGGAGCAATCGCTTTGCACGGGCCGCACCAAGGCGCCCAGAAATCGATCAGCATCGGTGTAGCGGAAGCCGAGACGGTGGATTTAAAGTTCTGCGTAGTCAGTTGAGCGATTTTTTCGGACATGGTATTCTGTGATTGATCAATAAGAGAGTGGCAAACGACGGAGATGCAACTGCGAGCTGAGCCTCAGCCTCAACCGAAAGGCCGGTCGCCAGAGCGGCGGCGACCGAAATCGACAGGTGTTTAGGGCGGGGTTGAGCGATGAAGAATATCAGCCAGTTCCGCCGGCTCAACCTGTTGCAGCTGCTTCCCGCGCTGCTTCAATTCTTCAAACGTCTTTACCACGGTTTCCGTCATGCGGCCGTGGGTTTCCTCGGAGCCACCGACGATGGCGAACTGCTCACCGGTGGTGATGCGCTTGTGACCGTCCTCATTGTCGAAGCCGATTCCCAGGAGGCCCGCAGCTGGCTTGCGCGACTTTTTCTTTTTGCTCACGCGGTCACCGTGCTGGTGTTGGTGTTACTTTCAAGCGGGATTTCAGTTTCGACGGCAGTGCACACGATATTCGAAAACGCCTCGTCCTGCTGTAACCTCAACCGTTTCAATCGCGTGAGTTCGAGTACCGCCAGAAACGTCGCGACCAGATTGCGCAGAGTGTAGCCGTCCGGAAAAAGGTCGGTGAATAGAAACGATTTTTCGGTCTTCGTGCGTTCCAGGAGGTATTCCATGCGATCGGCGACGGTCACTTGCTCGTCGTGAATTTCGCCAACTCTCAATTTTTCCGCGAGCCGCCGGAGTACGATATTAAACGCGTTCCAAAGTTCGATCCGGTCTACGTTTTTCAGCGGACGGTCGAGCGGATCCTCAGCGAGAGTCGACACGTGACGCGCGATCAAATCCTGGCGAAAGGTGGCGAGTTTCGCGAGTTCGGCGGCGGCGTCTTTGAATTTTTTGTACTGCAGGAGCTGATGAACGAGATCCCAACGCGGATCGATTTCTTCGGTGTCCGCATCCGGATCCACCGCGTGGAGGCCTTTCGGCAGCAGCATCCGGCTTTTGATTTCCATCAACGTCGCGGCCATCACGAAAAATTCCCCGGCCACATCGAGGTCGAGTTCCTGCATCGTGCGCAGCGCTTCGATGTACTGTTTCGTCACCGACTCGATCGGAATGTCGTAGATATCGAGTTCGTTTTTGCGAATGAGGAACAGCAGCAAGTCGAGCGGACCTTCGAACACTCGTAATTTGATGCGATAATCGGAATCGGGAACCACGACAGCGATGCTTGGCGTCGCGCCAAACGCGGCAAGGGAAAATCACGGGCTGGCTTTTTTCCCGGCGTGTGGGGAGGCCAAATTGCCAGACAGCGCCGCGCTATTTCGAAAACGGGCGAGCCGACATATTACGTATTACGTAATATGTCGGGTGGGGTAAATCGCGGGTGCTCAGGGGCGCCGGCGGAGGGCGGCGATGAAAAGGCCGTCGGAGTTGTGCAGCGCGGGGAGGAGAGTGAGGCCGCCGTCGCGCACGATGCCGTTAAAATTTCGGTACAGTGCTTCGACGACGAAATCGGGGTGAGTGGTAAGAAACTCCGCAACGACGCTTTCGTTTTCCGTGCGATTGAACGAACACGTCGCATAGAGGAGCCGGCCGCCCGGGCGAACGCGTTCACTGAAATCAGCGAGTAGCGAACGTTGCGTGGCGGCGGCGTCAGCCACCTGTTGCCCGGTGGTCGTCCATTTCAGGTGCGGAGCGCGGCGCCAGGTGCCAGAGCCGGTACAAGGCGCGTCAACGAGCACGCCGTCGTACGTGCTGGCTGGAGTTTTTTCCAGAATCGTAATGTTACGGAGTCGTGCGCGTGCCGCGCGCACCGCCAGCTCCGCTAGGGCTGAACGACGAATATCGAAGGCGTCAATGTGGCCAGTCGCGCCGAGGAGGTGAGCGAGCTGAAGGGTTTTTCCGCCCGCGCCGGCACAGGCGTCGAGCCAGCGTTCACCGGAGGTGATGGCGGCGGATTCGAGTAAGAGTTGGGACGCGAGATCTTGGATTTCGAAAAGGCCGTTTTCAAAGGCGGCCGTTTTCGTGACGTCGGCTTCGTCGAGGACCTGTACGGCAGTCGGCAGTATGTGGGATGCACGTGAATGCCAGCCGCGTTCATTAAATTCCGCGGTTACCTCTTCAACTGCATCGGTGTTCACGCGAAGCCAGAGCGGAGCGCGGGTGTGCAGCGCGTCGATTTGCGGCGGAGTAAACGCTTCCGGACATTCGTCGCGAAGCCATGAGGGAAGAAGATCGTCGGGCTGGACGGCTGGTGAGGCGTCGGTTTGGAGCAGGCCAAAGGTGGCGTCGCTCGTGAGCAGCGTGGTCTTCGCAACCACGCTGGGCGGACAAGCGGGCCAGTCGGCAACGAGTGTGCGGCGGAAATTTTCAGTCGCGGGCGCGTCGGCGGCGAGCCAGGCGACGAGGCGAACGGCGTGCTCAGGCTCGCGCTCGAGTACGGGTTCAACCCACGGCAGGTAGCGGAGCGTCGAATAGATCAGCTCGCGATACAGCCGGCGGTCACGCGAGCCGAACGAGCGGTTGCGCGCCAGCAAAGTTTGGATACGAGCTGGAAGATTGCGGTCGCTCCGCCAGTGCGGACGTAACTGCGTCAGCAAATGAATCAACGTGCGCTGCTGGCTTCCGACAACACTCATGAAAAGCGATCGCGAGGCGGCGTGGGCAAACCGTAAACTGCCGGACTTCGATACGAGGAGAAAAGTCGCGGTGAACCGCAATCAACTGGCGCGCTCAAAAATGGAGGGCGTCCACGCGGATGTTGAAGCCGAAACGACTTTCGCGGCGCGGGCCGTCGTAGAGTGTGACGAGATATTCGATACGCCACGTGTTGCCGAGATTGTGACGAACGCCGTAGGTCTGCTCGTTGAAGCGCTGTTTGCGCGCGTCGTAGCGCAGATGAACGATGCCTTCGAAGGCTTCGTTAAAGCGACGGCTGCCCTCGAAAAAGTAGTCGTTGAGTTCGCTGCGGAGGAAATTGCTGGAGAACCGGGCCGTCCATTCGTGGCCATCGCGCAGCGTGATGCCGGTGTTGAATTCGCGCATCGTGAAATCTTGCGGGGCGAAGCTTTGGTAAACGCCGAGTTCCAGCCAGCGAGCGGGCATGATCGCGAGTTCAGTGTGGATTTCGGAGACGTCGCGCTCGCCGGGCTGGCGGTGAAAACGAAAATCGTTCGCCACATTCAGCATGATGAGATCGCGCGAGCCATAGACGGGGTCTCGGGTTTGCAGCGTATTGTCGAAACCGAGACGCAGCGTGTTGGCGCTGTGTAGTTGGTCGATACTTCGCGTGTCCCCGAGGCCGAGTGGCTGAAGATAAGTCGAGAAATTTTCCCGGTCGATTTGCGGAATGTAGCGGAACCCTTTTTCCCCTTCCGGAATGTAGCGGTACGAAAGGCGTGGCGTGAGGAGGTGACGCAGGCCGTCGATTTTCCATCGTGGGTTCTTGTAGTCGTAGACGCCGCTGATCCGCATTTCGGCATCGAAGCCGACCTCGCCCAAGGTGCGGGTGTAGTCGTTTTTCGGGCCGTCCAGACTTGCGTAGTGCGTGATGCGCGCGCCGGCGACCGGCGTAAACGTCAGCCACTCGCTCGGCTTCATCGGACGACTCAGTGCATAGTAAGCGTCGAAACGATCGCTGCGTAACGTGGGGCCGCTAACCGATGAATCTCCGGGCGGATCATCGCGCAGGGCGGCGACACTGGCGTTGAAGCGCTCGTAGAAACCGCCGCCGACCGCGAGCGGAAGCAGATCGAAACGCAGTTCGGGCAGACGCTGCTGAACGTGTTCAAACGTGTTCGGTTGAAAGCGGGCGAAGAGCGAGACGAAGTAATTTTTGCCACTGTAGACCGACTCCAAAAACGTGTCGGGCTGTTGGACCTTGGTGAATGCGGATGGCCGGAAATCGCGGACGATTTCTGAGTCGCGCCAATAATTTAAATCGCCGGTGAGCGTCAGATTTTCGCTGAGGAGTTGTTGATGCTGCCACTCAACATAACCGCGATGAGCGGGAACCGGACGGCCGAGCACATCGGTCAAACGATCGCCGTAATCATTGATAAATCCGGAGCGGAAATATCCGTGATAGAGCGCGCCGCCGTCTGCTTCACTGGCATAATTTCCCGAGGGACCGAACATCACGCCGCGTGCGCTGTAGAGGCCTAGATCGGCGCCGAGCTCCAGCGTCTTCGTGACGGGCACGTGAAGGTCTGCCTGGGCATAAACACCAAGAGAACGCCGGTAACCACCGGTCACCGAAACATTGGAAATGAGCGGACGTCCAACCTCATGCTCGAAACCCCGCAAGGCGATCGGTCGAATAGGGCCAACGCCGACCGAGGCGCTTTCGGCGTGCAGGCGGCGATCTGCTCCAAAGAAAAGACGCGCGGCTTGCAGCGTCGGAACCAGCCCGCCGGGTTCTAGAATCGTCGCGCGAGCATCGTTGACGATGATCGCGTTTGCGTCGCCCGTGGCGCTCGATCCGGTGAGGTAGACAGGATATTCGCCCACGCGCAAATCGCCGACCGTATAGGTGCCGTCGGTAATATTGTAGGTGATCAAATCCGCCAGCAATCGACGCGCCCCTTTGGTCAAGACGGCGTGTCCGGCGGCGACCATGATTTTTGTGCGAGAGTTATACCTGAGTTCGTCGGCCGTCAGGCGGGCATCGCCGACATCGGCGTGTGGATGCCCGGTGAAAATCGTTTCGCCGGTGCGAGTCGACGTGGTGGAATGCTCCGCGGCGACCGAGGGAACCGCGGGTTCGGCGGCAATAACGGATGCGGTTGCGGAAAGGAAAATGAGCAGACGGCGGATCACGGCGCTCGCAGCAAAGGAGGCGCGCAGCGGTCAGGCAAGCCCTACGGTTTGGGCTCGGCGAG
>CBRAFL010000110.1:0-15043 GCA_967755055.1 uncultured bacterium | reverse complement strand
CGTCGCGCCACCGCCTCAAACCTTCACGCTCGCCGCCGGTGAACTCCGCGAGGTAGTGGCGACCTACCAGAAGCTCGCCTCCGTCCACGTCACCACCACCCCCAGCGAAACCCTGTGGCGGATCGACAACGGAAACTGGTACATGAGCGGTTCCACTACCGTCAACAACCTCGCTTTCGACGTCCCTCACACGGTCGAGTTTAACAGTCTTGACGGTTACGTCGCGCCACCGCCTCAAACCTTCACGCTCGCCGCCGGTGAACTCCGCGAGGTAACGGCGACCTTCCAGAAACTCGCCTCCGTCTACGTCTCTACCACTCCGAGTACGACCCAGTGGCGGATCGATAACGGAAGCTGGTACATGAGTGGTTCCACCATCGTCAACAATCTCGCTTTCGGTATCCCCCACACGGTCGATTTCAAAGATCTCGACGGTTACACAACGCCGGCGTCTCAAACATTCACCCTCGCCGTGGCTGAATTTCGCGAGCTGACCGCGACCTATCTGCAACTCGCCTCGCTTGGCGTCACCCTCGATCCCGCGACTGCACAATGGCGGCTCGACGGTGGGTCCTGGAACGTCAGCGGCTCCATCCTGAACAATCTCTCCGTTGGCGCTCACACGATCGAATATTCCCCGCTTGACGGCTTTGTGGCGCCGCTCGCCGAATCGGTGAATCTCGTCAGCGGCTCAAACCCGACTCTCGCACGGAGCTATACTCCGGCGGTTGTTTTGGGTTACCGGGTCACCGCCCTGCCCACTCCAAGCGGGAAGGGCGCAGCCGGTTATAGCATCAACGACGCCGGCATGGTTGCCGGCCTAACAAACCAATTCCACTATCTCGCTTTCAGGTATAGCAACGATGTCTTACAGGAATTGGGCACACTCGGAGGGACAGATAGCACGGCGTATGGCATCAACCTAAACGGCACAGTCGTGGGTGAATCTTACACCACTGGCAATGCAGCGTGGCACGCCTTCAGCGATAGCAATGGTGTCATGCAGGATTTAGGAACTCTCGGTGGCAACAGCAGTCACGCCTTTGGCATTAACGACGCTGGTGCGATCGTAGGATATTCCAACGCCACCATTAGCGGCCCGCCGCGCGCTTTCCTTTTCAGCAACGGCGTTATGCAAGATTTGGGGACACTTGGAGGAACCTATAGCGAAGCGTACGCCATCAACAACGCTGGCACGGTTGTGGGTAAGGCTGCCACGGTTGGAAATGCAACTTGGCACGCCTTTCGGTACAGTAACGGCGTAATGCAGGATTTAGGCACGCTGGGAGTAAACCTCAGCCAAGCGGTCGCCATCAATGATCTCGGCGTAGTCGCCGGGGATTTCCACACCACGGTGGGAAGCAGCGCCACTCACGCCTTTATCTACGACAGCGGCGGCATGCGGGATCTGGGTACCCTCGGCGGGTCAACCAGCCGTGCGTATGATATTAATAACTCGGGTAAAGTTGTTGGCTATTCATTCACCAGCACCGGCCAGTCAGCCTTCATTTATGAGAACGGGGCGATGAAGGACCTTAATAACTATATCAACATCCAAGACCTTCAACTCCCCTGGGCCTATGGAATCAACAATCAGGGCCAGATCATTGCCAGCAATGGAATAAACGGCTACCTCCTCACCCCGGACTCCACCTTGGGGAGCATTCAAATTGGCCTCACCTCCTCGATCGGTCAGTGGCGCATCGATGGCGGCCCATGGCGGCTCAGTGGCTCCACTTTGTTTTCGCTGAGCCCTGGCACCCACACCCTCGAATACGCCGACACGCCAGGCTATATTACTCCGCCCTCCGAAACCATCAATCTGATCAGCGGCTCCAGCCAGACTCTCTTCCGTACCTATGCCGCTGAACCCTTCACGATTGTGAAAAGCTTTGAGGATTTCGGCGATTCGCCCGTCATGCTCCTTGGCCAGGATGGGCTGATTTATGGAGCGATGATTTCGGGCGGAAGTCGTGGGGCGGGCCATGTGTTCAAAATGAATCGTGATGGCACGGGTCTCCAGATCTTGAAAAGTTTTAACGTTGAGCCCGATGACGGACTGTCGCCCAACGCCCTGATCGAAGGCGCCGACGGCTCTCTTTACGGCACCACGGCCAATGGTGGAATCGGCACCGACAACGGTACGCTGTTCAGAGTAAACAAAGACGGATCGGGCTATATCTGCCTCCACTCCTTCGTCAGTATCGAGGAAGGTTTTTCACCGAACTCTCTTTTAGAGGGTAGCGACGGTGCGCTCTATGGCACCACCGTCCTGGGTGGAGCAGCAAGCAACGGCGTTATCTTCCGAGTGAACCGAGACGGTTCGGACTATACGGTCCTCAAATCGATGAATCTGGACGAAGGTCACAGTCAGCTGGGGTTGACCGAAGGTCCTTCGGGAATGCTCTATGGCATGGCCGCGGGCGGGGGCTACAATCCCAACGGAACGATTTTCCGGATAAGTATGAACGGATCTGGTTATAGACTTCTCAAGATTTTCGGAGGTGGATCCGATGGGTCCAACCCGGGTGCTAAACTTATTCTCGGAAGTGACGGTCTGCTCTATGGGACCACCCACTTTGGCGGAATTGCCAACATGGGATTAGTATTCCGACTAAGCCCTAATGGCTCTGGCTACCAGGTGTTGCACCACTTTGTGGGTGGAAATGCCGATGGACAATATCCCGTAACCGATTTGACCGAGGACGCAAACGGACTCCTCTGCGGGTCAACCCTATACGGAGGCGCTTTCAACAAAGGCGTTCTCTTTCGCATGAATAAAGACGGCAGCAATTTTAATTTACTGCTTAGTCTGAGCGGTGGAACAAATGATGGCGGATCACCCGCATCCAGGACTTTAGTCGCAACCGACGGTACGCTTTATTGCTCGACCGGTACTGCCGGCATCGGCGGGGCCGGGGTGATATTCAGCATAAACCAGGATGGATCGGGGTTCTCCGCCTTAAAGCAAATGGGAGCCCTTGAGGGCAAAAATCCAATGGCCCCGGTGCTGGTGGCAAGTGACGGCGCAATCTATGGGACCACCTACAACGGTGGGAACAGCAGCAGAGGCACGGTCTTCAAGATCCATGCCGACGGGACTGAATTCTCCGTTCTACATCAATTCGCCGTTACCGATGACGGCGCGTGGCCGCTGGGTTCACTTCTCGAAGGCAGCGATGGCGTGATCTATGGCACAACCTATTCGAACACCACCACGAGCGGTCTCCTCTCCCGAGGGTCAATTTTCCGGATCAACAAGGATGGAACGAGCTATGCCTTGCTCCACCAATTCAGCCCATTCGGTGGTGATGGTAGATATCCACACGGACTGAGCGAAGCGAGTAATGGCCTGCTTTACGGAACGACCCAGTTGGGTGGAACCGCTGAACGTGGAATGATCTTCCGAATGAGTAAGGATGGCTCGGGTTATACTATTCTCCGAAGTTTCAGCACATCAGCCGGGGAGGGCCAATACCCCTACGCACCCGTTGTCGAGGCGGCTAATGGACAGCTCTATGGCACAACTTGGGGCGGTGGTAGCGGCTACGGAACAATCTTTGCGCTCAACAAGGATGGAACTGCATACACCGTACTCCGACGCTTCGTTGGCGGCACCACGGATGGAGCGGCTCCCTTGGCCAGTATTGTACAAGGGAGCGATGGGGCTCTGTACGGTACGACCAACGAGGGAGGTGTCGGTGGAGTGGGAACCCTCTTCAGGCTGAATCTCGATGGCACAGGCTATCAAGTCATCAAGAACTTCCTCGGTGGCACATCTGACGGAGCGAGTCCTCTGTATGCTGGCGTCGTTGAAAAAAACGGCGTCTTGTACGGAACCACGCAATCCGGCGGCACGTTCGGTGCCGGTATCATCTACTCGGTCAATACCGACGGCACCGATTTTCGGATACTGGTCAATTTTGGCGCAGGCAATTCTGACGGCGAATCACCTGCATCAGGTCTCTTTCTCACACCCGACGGAATTCTATTCGGTACCACGAGCTACGGTGCCAGTGGCGGCACCGTTTTCCGTTTCCGACTGAACTGATCATCTCTTTGAGCGCCAGGCGCAGATAGTACACCCCTTCAAGCCCGAGCTGTTCATCCCACTCTCGGGCGAATCCGAGCGCTGTTTCCCGGACCAGCGTTTCGCTCTCGGGCCAGCTTGATTCTGCGTAACACCCAAGGGCGTGCCGCACGCCGAAATCGTGCGCACGATCCCAACGCCGAGACCCGAGGTGATGGCGACGGCAACCGTGAAGACGTCGCGTTATACGGCGGTGTGCACGAACAAATGGTGAGTTCTGTTCCCTCCAGAATCGCCGGAGCGGATGTCGGCGGTCACTGCGGGGAAATCGACGCGGAGTTCGATCCAATCCGCACCGTGCGTCCACTTGAGGTACAACACATGGTCGGGCGACTCGACGACGGCGAAGTCGCCGGCGAATGCGGGGTGCGAGTTGCGGAGACGAATGAGCGCGAGCAGATCCTGCACGACCGGACGCGCGAGAGCGGCGGTGATCTCGAGACCGGTGTAGTGATGGCGGTTCACGTCGCGGCCGACCTGCGTGCGGGCGAGCAGGTCGAGGTCATTGCAGCCCGCGAGCAGTCCGACGTAATACACCTGCGGCACGCCAGGCGCGAAAAACTGGATCGCGCGCGCGATCAGATAGTCGCGGTCGTCGCGGCCGAGCGCTTCGTAGTACGTGCAGTTGACCTGATAGAGATCGATGTTCTGCGCCGCGTGGCCGCTGGCCTGTCGACTCGTGCCGCCGCTTTTCTGGTGGATCGTTTCGATGAGTGTATCGAGTTCGGCCGTCGTTAGCAGACCGGGGCGTGCGGCTGGATTTTTGGGATCCGGTCCTGCATCGACAATTCCGATACCGTCATGGGTATCGAGGACGGTGATCGCGTTGCGCGGACTGATCGCGAGCCATTGCTGAAGTTTGAGCGCGGTGCGGTTGAACAGCGCATGCAAGACGAGCGGCGGCAGAGCAAAATCGTAAACGCGGTCGACCCGCTGAGCGATGGCGATCTGGTCGCGATAATAGCTGTGGATCTCGACGAGCACTTCCATTCCCAGCGAGCGGGCTTGCGCGGCGAGCTGGCCGATGAACTCGTAGGTTTCCGGCAGCATGAAGCAACTCGTGCCAGCTTTCTTCACCGAGAAACCGGCGGCGTCCAGGCGGGTCATAGAGATGCCGCCATCGCGGAACGTCTCCAGAATGGCGCGGAGGTACGCGGCTCCCTCGGGGTCGTAAACGTTCAGGTCGATTTGCTTCGAGGTAAATGTCGTCCAGAGGAGGTGTGCCTCGCCGTTCTCCAATGTCATGGCGGTGAACGGAGGCTCGTTTCGCGGACGGTAAAGCGTGTCGAGCTGTGCCTCGGTGGGAACGCTCCCGAACACGGAGGCCTGCGTAAGAAACATGCCGGCGTAGCGCGAGGCGCGACCGTGAAGCCGGAAATCTTGAAACTGCGGTGAGTCCGCCGAGACGTGATTGACGATCAGATCGGCCATCACAGGCACATCGCGGCTGAGCGCTTTCACGTCAGCCCAGTTACCGAGACGCGGATCGACGCGGGTGTGATCGATCGGATCGTATCCGGCATCAGCGCCATCGATCGCGTGATAGAACGGCAGAAGATGCACGCCACCGAAGACATCGCGCAACGGGCCCGTGAGGAGGCGGTGCAAATCGCGAAGCCCACCGCCACCGAGGCGATCGACGTAGGTGATGAGTTGGACTTGGTTGCGCATGGTGAACGGAGCGGAACGTGAAGGTAGGGCGCGTTATCCCGCCAGAGGCGGGCAAGCCTTAACGCGCTGGTTGAGCGCAGCGGCGGGTTAGGGATGCACCGAAGGCGCACAAGTAACCCGCCCTACCTAAACTCAGAACGTGTAGCGGAGGGTGGCGGAGATCGTGCGGCCGGTGATCGTGCGGGCACGGGTGAGTTGGAGCGCGCCGACGGCGGGCAACGAGCCGTCTTCGCCCTCGGTCCAGCCTTGAGCGTCGAGGAGGTTGTTTGCGTTCAAGGAAATCGTGAGGTCCTTGGTAATCTGATACAGCGCGAAGGCGTTGACGGTGACGTAGGCGGGCATCTTCAGCGCGCTGCCATCCTGGGTGGTGCCGTGCGCCGGATCCTGGAAATACGACTCGGTGGTGCCGATGGCCGAACCGCCGAAACTGAGCGCCCCGATCGTGTAGGAGGGAGCGAGTGTGTAGATGAACTCAGCCTGGCGGCGTGGATCGAACGAAACGTTGCCCGCGCCAGAAGTGATCTTGCCGCGAGCATGTGTGTAGGTGGCGTTCGAGCGGATCTCGAAACCGCCGTTGCGGTAAGATGCCTCGAGTTCGAGGCCGGTGGCGGTGTAGTCGATTGGTGGATTCACCTTGTTCAACTCCGCTCCCGAGGGTTCACGCGTTTTCGCGTTGAAGAGCGTGGCGTTGAAAACGAGCTGTCCGGTGACGAGCTTCGTTGTGCGATATTTCACACCGACCTCAGCCTGGGTGACGTCGTAGTAAAAGGACTTCGCCTGGAAGCCAGGGCCGCTCGAACCAGCATTGGCGGCGAGGCGATCAGCGCCGGCGCGGCCACCGAAAGAATAGCGGCCGAAGAAGGCGAGGTCCTTGGTCGCGCTGAAGTTCAGCCCGGCGGAGTAACTCGTGTAACCGAGCTTGTAATTGACGTTGGTCGCGTTGGCCCAATCGAACGTGGGAACGCCACCAATCTCAGCGCCGGAAATCACGCCGTCGTGATTGAGGTCATAGTTTTTGGACGTGCCGTTGAGGATGACGCCACGAGCTTTTACCGAGTCGTGACGAACGCCGGCATCCACAGAAAGTTTGCCTGTCTGGTAGGTGACATTGGCAACCGGCGCGTCGACACTGTAGCGAAGATCTTTCGCTTGAGAAAAGTTACCCCAATCGAGCGGGCCGTAGCTGAGTTGGCCGTTGCTGGTGAGCGCGACGCCGGCGGCGTTGGCGAGGTTGAGCGTGTTGGCATTCTTGCCTTTCGTCTCGAGCAAGTAGGTGGCCCACGTCCAATCCTGCACAATTTTCTGCTGCGATTTGTAGTAGCCGACGGTGAAATCGATTTTGCTCCCGTCGTTCAGCCGGAGAAATTTATTAATCTTCAGATCATTCCCCATCCATCCCATGTCGCTGGCGTCCGTGTCGAAGGCGTGAACCGTCGTCACGAGTGCATCGGCGGCAACGGCCTGACCCTTGTTGATGCCGGAGCCATAGATGAGTTTGGCAGCACCCGCGAACGTCGAGGCATAGTTGCTCACCGCTGACTGAGCCGTGCGAATGGTCGCGGGAAAGGGAGCGCCCCACTGCGCGGATTGCGAGGAAACGCGCACGCGATCGGTGATCGTGAGATCTTCCGCGGGCGAGACCATGATTTCGGCACCGATTGAAGCGACTTTGATGTGAATGCCGTCGAAGTGCCGCGTGACCGGATTGCCGTGGGAGTCGACCGCATTGTCGGTCGTCAAATTCGGCGTGTAGAGCGAGCCGGTGAGGACGTTGAAGCCGGGCAGGTTTCCAAACGACGAAGTGCCGTTGACCTTGGCGGGAGCGGGCAGGTAAGTCGGCGCCGTGTCGTCAATCGCCTTCACATACACGCGAACGTAGCCGCCTTTGAAATCTTTGGTGAGGTTGAACTTCACCTGGCCGCCACCGTCGTGCGCTCCGGTGGTGCGAGGTCCTTCACCGCCACGGTAGAAGCCTCCGACGTTGAAGCGAAGACCCTCCGAAATCGGGGCGCCATAATTGAAGTCGGCCCGCGTAGTATCAAAATCGATACCATAGGTGACCGCCAGCGATCCGCCGGCCGTCTTGCCGTCCTTGGTGATCATGTTGATGACACCGCCAGGCGAGTTGGAAGCGAAGATCGCCGCGCTGCCGCCGCGAACCGCTTCAACATTTCCGATGGTGGCATCGGAGCGAAAAAAGACGTCGGCGTTGCCAAACGCGATGTCGCCAAACTCCACGATCGGAAGACCGTCTTCCTGGATTTGCACGTAGCGGGAGCCGCCGTCGGCGAGCGGAAGACCACGAATGGTGATGTTGGCGTTACCTTCGCCCGATGTCGCCTCAACGCGGATACCGGGGAGGGAACGGAAAAGTTCCGCGGTATTGCGCGGCGTGAACACATCCAATTTATCCATTGGCAGTGAGCTGACGGAAACCGAGGACTGGAGTCTCGACTTGTCGGGCCGTGAGACAGCGGTGACGACGAAGTCGTCGAGCTTGATCGCATCACTGTTCGAGGGAACGAGGTCGGGTGAGCTCTCGACGGACGGCGCGGTCTGGGACATGAGCAACGTGCTCGGCATGAGGGCGGCGAGTGTAGCGACGAGGGTCAGTCGGCCACGGGGAAATCGCAGGGTGAATGGGTTCATCGGGTCTGTTGGGTTGAGGTTGGCCGCGACTCCGCCGGGGTTGACGGTAAACAGGCAGGGGTGTCGCGACGCCCACGAGCAACACCCTCCGCGACGCATGACGCGAGGACGCGGATTAGCAGTTATCACCGATGAGTGGGAAAAAACGATTCCGCGGCGATGACACCGGGAATTCGAACACGCACTCAGTGTTTCAACTTCGCCTTCAATTCACTCGACGGACAACCGCAGTCGCCGCCACATCCGGGATTTTTCCTCTTCGCTACTGTGCGAAGCACGAGCCACGTCGTCGCGAGGGCGACGATGATGAGGGCGGCAATCGTTTGAATTTCGGGCGTCATGTCAGAAGCCGAGCGCGGTGCCGGCTTGGAATACAATGAGCGACAAAATCCACGCGGTGCCAGTCATGTAGGCAGTTTGAAAAATCGGCCACTTCCAGCCATTGGTTTCGCGTTTCACGATCGCGATCGTGCTCATGCACTGCATCGCAAACACGTAGAAGATCATGAGCGTGAAACACACGAGCGGCGTGAATAAGGGGCGGCCATCCGGCCAGCGGGCCTTGAGCATGGCGGAGCGAAGCGGCGCCGTATCCTGGTCGTTGTCCAGTTGCGCGTTGAAGACCACGCCCATGGTCGAAACGAAAACTTCGCGGGCAGCGAACGAGCTGATGAGGCCGATTCCAATCTGCCAGTCGAAGCCGAGCGGTTTGATCACCGGCTCCAGCACATGGCCGGCTCGGCCGGCGAAACTGTGAGCCAGTTGCTCCGTCGGGGTCGATCCGTCGGGCGATTTCGGATACGCGGCGAGGAACCAGAGCACGATACTGATCCCGAGAATAACCGTGCCCGCACGCCGGAGAAAAATCCCCCCACGCTCCAGCATCTGGATCGCAACGTCTTTGATGCCCGGCACGCGGTACGGCGGCAGCTCCATGATCATCAGCGGCGGCGCACCTTTCAGGAGCGTGCGTTTAAATAACCACGCGAAACCGAAAGCTCCAAACGTTCCGAGTGCGTACATCAACATCATGATGCCGACCTTCGTCAGCAGCGGCACGCGATCACCGGGCACCAGTGCGGCAATCATCAATAAATAGACCGGCAACCGGGCCGAGCAGCTCATCAAGGGCGCGACGAGAATGGTCACGAGCCGGTCTTTTGGATCCTCGATTGTACGTGTCGCCATGATACCGGGGATGGCGCACGCGTAAGAGCTGAGCAGTGGAATGAAACTTTTTCCGTTGAGTCCAACGCGGCTCATCAAGCGATCCATGATGAAAGCCGCACGCGCCATGTAGCCGGTGCTTTCCAGCAGGCCGATGAAGAAAAACAGGATTAGAATCTGCGGGATGAAAATGATCACGCCGCCGACGCCCGCGATCGCGCCGTCGGTGATCAGATCCCGTAGATCACCGGCCGGCATGGCACCCTTTACCCAGTTGGCCAAGGCCGCGACATGCTGGTCGATGAAGTTCATCGGATACTCAGCCAGCGTGAAGATGCTGAGAAACAGGAGTGTCATCACGCCGCCCAGGACCAGCCAGCCCCAGATCGGATGCGTAACGACCGCGTCGATTTTGTCGGACGGAGTCGGACCGCGTTCGGCGCCGTGTAGCACGACATCGGCGGCGATCCGGCCGATTGCGTCGTAGCGCGAGCTCACGAGTGTGCCCGCCCAATCGGTCCCCTCGCCTTCCCAACGCTTTTGCCACGAGTGAAGAATCTCAGCGGTTCGCGGGCTCAGTGGCGTGGAACCCGCCACCCGCACCGTATCTTGATCCGTGAGAAGAAGGAGTGCCTCGGCACGGGCGATGAGAGGCGCTTTGCCGTCGTTGGTGACAAGTGAAGCCTGAAGATCGGTGACCGCGGTCGCGATCGCCGCAGGAACGTCCCACGCGTGTCGCGCGAGCGCGAGATCGGCGCGGCTCATTGCCAGCCGCAGCTCGACCAAGCCCTTCCCGTTGACCGCTTCGCATCCGATGACCGGGACCCCGAGTTCGTGCTCGAGGCGGGCAACGCGAACGTTCAGTCCGGCTTTGACCGCGAGATCCATCATGTTCAGGACCACGATGACGGGACGGCCGAGATCGAGAATCTGGTGAAGAAGATAGAGATTCCGCTCGAGGTTCGTCGCATCGAGAATGCAGAGGATACGATCTGGTTGAGCGGTATCCGTACGTCGACCGAGGAGTACGTCTCGTGTGACCGCTTCATCGGGCGAACGCGCCGCAAGCGAATAAGCGCCGGGTAAATCGATCACCGTGATCGGCTGGCCGTGTTGCGAGTAGGTCGTGCCGACTTTCTTTTCGACGGTGACGCCGGGATAATTGCCGACCTTTTGTTTCAACCCGGTGAGCGCATTGAATAACGTGCTTTTCCCGCAATTTGGATTTCCGACCAGCGCGTAGGTCGGAGTTCGCGACGAAGTCCCGTGTGGAGAAGCAGAGATGTGCGCCGGTAAAGCCATGACGAGAAAAGCTGAAGGACCAAAGAGCTGAAAGACTGAACCGGCCGATAGGAAAGCGGAGGGTCGAGCGTTTAGCTGTTCGATTCCTCAGTCATTCAACCTTTCCACCAGCACGTGGTCCGCCTCGCTTTTGCGGAGGGTGAGATTGTAGCCGCGGACTTTGATTTCGATCGGATCGCCCATCGGAGCGGTCCGAATCAAAGTAACCCGTGTCCCGGCGAGAACGCCCATCTCGCGCAGCCGGATGAACGCGGTGCCGGATTTCGGGAATTCTCGGACGACCGCGGACGCGCCCACCGTCAGGTCAGATAGCTTTATCGGTGACAGCATCGCCTCTTACCGCCGGCTTACCTGCTCGACGAGGATGCTCTGGGCGGCGGCGTGGCTGAGGGCGAGCCGGGTGCCGTTGACTTGGCAGAGGATGGTGCCGTTTCCGGAAACCTTCCTAACAAAAGCCAACTCCCCGAATCCCATTTCTCTCACACGCTGGCAGAACTCTGTTGTTCCCGTGAGCTCGCGGACGCGGCCCAATGCGCCAGCCGGTAGCTGGCACAACGGTAAAAGGTTCACTGGAGGCATACGACTCATGTCACATGGGGATTGAGACTCGGTTTCAGTGAATGCGCAAGAAAAAGGCCCGGTCGCCGAGCGCCCGAGCCCAAAGATCAACGACGGCGGCGCTTTACAGCGAGTTGTACGCCTGCGAAACGGATCAAACTTTGAAGATGTTCGAACTCTTGAGGGTCCAAGTGCTCCGCTTCCTTAAGTTTTGCCTGGGCACTTTGGAGGGCGGCCTCGACTGCGCGCTCATCAATTTTTTCTTCATCGATCGCATGTTCCGCGAGAACACTGACCTTGTCGCCCTCGACTTGGGCAAAGCCGCCGGCGACTGCGAGAAGCTGAGTCTGGCCGTTTTTAGTTACCCGCAGCTCTCCGTTTTCCACTTGGGTGAGCAGCGGAATGTGTCCGGGAAGGATTCCAACCTCGCCCTCGACGGTCGGAATCACGACTGCGTCGATCGTGTCCGAATAGACGCGAGCTTCAGGAGTGACGATTTCGAGAGTCAAAGGCATGGGGAGAAAAGACTGAAGGACTGAAGAGCTGAAAGGCTGAATCGTGCACGATGGGCTGAGGATTTTTCAGTCCTTCAGCCTTTCAGTTTTTCAGCCTTTCTTCGCGGCTGCGGTGACTTCATCGATGCCGCCACGCATATAGAAATCGCCTTCGGCCACGTCGTCGAGCTGGCCGTCGAGGATCATCTTGAATCCGCGGACGGTTTCTTTGACGGGGACGTATTTGCCCGGCGTACCGGTGAATACTTCGGCGACCGCGAACGGCTGCGACAGGAAGCGTTGAATCTTACGGGCGCGATAGACGGTCTGCTTGTCCTCGGGAGAAAGTTCGTCGAGTCCGAGAATCGCGATGATGTCCTGAAGATCCTTGTAGCGCTGCAGAACGCGCTGCACTTCACGCGCAACGCGGTAATGTTCTTCACCGACGATGTCGGATTGAAGCGCCTTCGAAACGGAGGCGAGAGGATCGACCGCGGGATAGATACCGAGCTCAGCGATGGAGCGCTCCAACACGATCGTGGAATCCAAATGCGCGAATGTGTTCGCGGGCGCAGGATCGGTGAGATCGTCGGCGGGCACGTAGACAGCCTGCACTGACGTGATCGAACCCTTCTTCGTGGAGGTGATGCGCTCCTGAAGAAGACCCATCTCGTTGGACAGCGTCGGTTGATAACCGACCGCAGACGGAGAGCGTCCCAAAAGCGCGGATACTTCCGAGCCGGCCTGGGAGAAGCGGAAAATATTGTCGATGAAGAGCAACACGTCCTGATTTTTCTCGTCGCGGAAATATTCGGTCATCGCGAGCGCCGAAAGAGCGACGCGCATACGGGCACCGGGCGGCTCGTTCATCTGACCGTACACGAGTGCGACCTTCGACTTCGAAAGATCCTTCTGATCAATGACACCCGCTTCGGACATTTCATGATAGAGATCGTTACCTTCACGGGAACGCTCCCCTACTCCGGCGAACACGGAATACCCGCCGTGAGCTTTGGCGATATTATTGATGAGTTCGAGAATGACGACGGTCTTGCCCACGCCTGCACCGCCGAACGCTCCGGCTTTACCACCCTTGATGAAAGGGCAGATCAGATCGATGACCTTGATGCCGGTTTCGAGAATCTCGGACTTGGTGTTCTGCTCGGAGAGCGTCGGAGCCGGACGGTGAATCGGATATTTCTTGTCGAACGCCACGGGGCCTTTGCCGTCAACCGGCGTGCCGGTGACGTCAAAGATGCGACCGAGAACGCCGTTGCCCACGGGAACGGAAATGGGAGCTCCCGTATCCGTAACAATCATACCCCGCACAAGGCCTTCCGAGGAAGACATCGCGATCGTGCGGGCAACTCCGCCGCCAAGATGTTGCTGGATTTCGAGTGTCAGGAATTCCTTCCGACCTGCGGCGGTGAACTCGATCGTGAGCGCCTGGTAGATTGGCGGAATGGTATTCTCCGCAAACTGCACGTCGACCACGGGGCCGATGACTTGGACGATTTTGCCGGTGTTCATTAGAAAATAAAAAAGGGGAAGTGTGGGGGATTAGGCCGCGAACTGCGCAGCGGCGATTTCGAGAATCTCCTGCGTAATACCAGCCTGGCGGGCTTTGTTGTACTCGAGAGTGAGGTCACCGAGCAGCTTGGTGGCATTGTCCTTGGCGGTCTTCATTGCGACCATGCGCGCGCTGTGTTCAGACGCCTTCGCATCGAGCGCGTGCTGGAACACCTCACGATTAACATAGAGCGGAAGCAACGCGTCGAGGACGGTGGCGGCATTGGGTTCGAAAATCATCTGATTCTCGACGGACTTCGCGGCGGGCGGAGCCGACTGAGCGAGATCGGAACGAAGATCTGTAATCACGTCCGCCACGCTGGTGAGCGGGAGCAACGGCATCACGGTGGGAACCTGGACGAGTGTATTCCGGAAACGTGGCCAGATGACTTCAACCGTGTCGACGACGCCATCGAGAAACTGCTTCACCATGAACTCGGCGACGACCTTGATATCGAGGAAACGCACGCGGTCGTTCGCGGGAAAATCGGCCAGCAGATCGCGATGAGTCCGTGCGATAAACTGCGCGCCCTTGCGCCCGATGACCGCGTATTTCGCGGGCGTTTTGATCTCCGTTACGACCTTGAATAGATTCGCATTGAGTGGACCAGCGAGACCCTTGTCGGAAGTGATCAGAATAATTCCGCGAGTCTTCACGGCCCGCTTGGCGAGAAACGGATGCTGCGATTCTTCCACGCGCGTCGCGAGGGCCGCCAGCATTTCGACCATCAGTTGCGCGTAGTGGCGACCAGCGAGGGCGGCCTGCTGCGCCTTCTTCATCTTTGAAGCAGCGACCAGCTCCATCGCCTTGGTGATCTGGCGGGTATTTTTGACCGACTTGATGCGTCGGCGGATGTCGCGGGTGGAGGCCATGGCTGAAAAGTAGCGGGTAGTGAGTAGCGGGGTAGCGAGTAGGAGTTAGCGAAAGATGATACGGAAAATGCTCAGTACTCGCTACTCGATGCTCGCACCTTTTTTAGGCTGTGAACGTTGTCTTCCACTCTTCGCACGCGGTCTGAAGTTTTGCTTCGAGATCCTTATCCAGTGCGGCCTTGTTGCGGATTTCGGTGAGAAGCGCGTCTTTGCGGGAAACGAAGAATTCCTTCACCGAAGCAGCGGCGGCGACCACTTTTTTCGTGTCGATCGGGTCGAAGAAATTTTTCTGCATCGCGAACAATACGGCGACTTGCAGCTCGATCGGTACGGGGCTGAACGCGGGCTGTTTGAAAAGTTCGACAATGCGAGCGCCGCGCTCGAGCTGAGCTTTGGTTTTCGCATCGAGGTCGGAGCCGAATTGGGCGAACGCAGCGAGTTCGCGGAATTGCGCGAGTTCGCCCTTCAATTTACCACCGACTTGCTTGGTGGCTTTGATCTGCGCGGCGGAACCGACGCGTGAAACAGAGAGACCGACCGATACTGCGGGGCGAATACCCTGATTGAAGAGATCCGTTTCGAGGAAGATCTGACCATCGGTGATCGAGATGACGTTCGTCGGAATATAGGCGGACACGTCGCCCGCCTGCGTCTCGATGATCGGGAGTGC
>CBRAFL010000109.1:0-15119 GCA_967755055.1 uncultured bacterium | reverse complement strand
AACTCCGCCGGCGAGAGGGAAAATGAGCTGAACATGACGAGTGTAGATTCAATCTCACGAGGGATCCGTCGGCCAGTAGGTTGCGCGCTCGCCGCGCAACGTAGCGGCAGGCGTCCCTGCCTGCCGTGTTTGGCGCTCGAGATCGGCAGGCACGGAGGCCTGCCGCTACGCGCGGAGATGCGACGCGCATGCAGAATGATTCAGCCCCACTTCGCATGACAAACCCCTGACATATCCGTGACTCCCCACTGACAACTTCGATCACGACGTGTGCGAGAATCGAGCGATGGAAATCCAATCCGGCCTTTCAAAGAAAATAACATGAACTCAATCCCCAGCTATCGGTGCCCGTCGGCCAACGTAGCGCAGGCATCCTGCCTGCATCCTTCTTTGCCAGATGCAGGCTGGAAGCCTGCGCTACTTCAGTTGATCGCACGCAAAATTAAGCGCTTGGCGGACCCTGGGAAACCCGCGCCCTCATTCCGCTTCGTCTTCTTTACTTTCACCTGCCTCGGCGCCATCGGCAGCGCACTCGGCGCCCCGGCGAAAACGGACACCGCCAAGTCGTCTGCGACGCCCCCTCCTGACGGCGGACGCATTGTCATCGAAGGCGTGGGCGTGCCGCCGCCCGTGCCGCTATTTTTTTCCGCAACGGTGGATCAGGTGCTTCGGCTCGGCTCGGCCGAAATCACCGGTGAGTCGAAATTGAAACTGCACGTCGTGCAGGGCCGGCCGGAAGTGCTTTCGCTCGGACTCTCCGGCGACGGTGCGATCGTTGACGTTTCTGGAAGCGGATTGCGCGATTGGGCTGTGCGGCAGGGGACCGATGGCAAGCGCTTCCTCGACGTGCGTCCGCTTCTCGCTCCCGGCGCATTCGAGCCGCGGGAACTCGATCTCGTCGTGCACACTCGATTGCGCAAGCCCACCGTGCCGGGAACCTCGACGGTGTTGATCATTACCCGCGGAGACGCGGTTGGTTTTGCTTCGAACATCACCCTCCGGTCAGAACCGACGGTCGATCTCCGCGTGACTTCGGCGATCGGAATGACTCCCGTCGGGGAGACAATCGGCTCGCGTACACCACTTCAGTTCTCGTCCACCACTGACGGGAAAATCGAGGTGATGCTCACGCAGCGAGGAGCGGCGATCGCGATGATGGAGATTCTGGGCGCACAACTCACCGGACGCGTGAATGAGGCTACGGAGAGCGTGGAGTTTCGGCTGCGTGGTCAACTGCGTGTCCAGAAAGCCGGTACGCGACTGCGGGTGTTGTCGGGCCATGCGGCTTTGAACGAAAAAACTGCGGGCGATGGCTGGCACGTGGAGCTCGTCGCGTCCGGCGATGATTTTTTCTACGAACTCGTCGGTGATCGCGAAGGCGTGTTGCCGCTCGATCTCAGCTTCACCGCGGCGGTGGGAGAAAAGGGTGACTGGCGAAAACTCGATTTTCACATGCCGGCGGGAGCCGTGGTTCCGCTGCGGCTCGAAGGACTGACGGATGGCATCGAGTTCGATGCCTCGGCGGAGGTCGTGCCAAACTCCACGCCGCAGGGCTGGCAGGGTTTTCTGCCGGCGAGCGGAGCGGCGTCCGTGGCGTGGAAGCACACGCGCAAAGCCGCTGAAGGAACGTTATTTTTCACAAGCTTCGAGCAGGCGGATGTCAGGGTCGGCGCGGGGCTGCTGCGGCAGGAATCATCCATCACGTTTCGCATTCTCCAGGGAAAGCTTGGTGGGGTGCGACTGCGACTTGATGGCCCCGGCGAAATTCTCGGCGTAGTGGGAACCAATGTCGTCGGGTGGAACGTACTTCCTGGCGCCGGATCCGAAGGGCGCATGCTCGAAGTTCGGCTGAGTCGGCCGTTCGAAGGTGAAGGTTCGCTCGCCGTGCGAAGCCAGTCCGCGCTCGATGGATTTCCCGTGCGCGCGCAACCGCTGCGGCTGACGCCGGAAGGCGCGGTCCGTCATTCGGGTTTCGTGCGCGTGGCCAATAATGGCGCGGTGCGGCTGGAAGTCGTCGACGTCAGCGGGATGATGCAACTGGCACCGGCGCAATTTCCGGGCGCCGCAATCGAGGCGGGCGCGCGGCAGATTTTCGTCTATCGGTTTCCATCGGCGAGTTACGACTACCGAATCGTTGCCAATCAGATTCAGTCAGAGATCGGCGTTTCACAGGTGGTCACGTACGAGCTGACGGAAACCGATCGCGTCATCAACGCGGACCTGGAGCTCGATGTGCGTGAAGCGCCGTTGCGCGATTGGTCGCTGAAAATTCCCGCGGATTACGCGGTCGTGGCGATCACGGGTAACGACGTCGTCGATCACGCGGCTGAGTCGGAAGCCAAGGACGGCTATCGGACGTTGAAGATTTTATTCGGTCGCGCGATCGAAGGCCGGCAGTTGTTGAAACTTCGTCTCGAAAAAAATCAGCCGGCGGCTGCGGGAGAGTGGCGATTGGCCGCGCTGGTATTTCCGGGCGCGAAGTCAGTGCGTGGGCATCTGGGCGCGGTGTCGGCGCCGGGTTATCGCATTGTACCGATTGCGGCGGAGCGGCTGGTCGAGGTGCCGTTGAGCTTCTTCCCGCGGCAAACGCCGGGTTTGCAACAGGCCTGGCGGTTACGTGAGACGGATTGGACGGCGACGGTGCGGCTCGAAGCGTTGGGGCAGAGTGTGCTCGCGGACGTGTTTCACCTCTATTCGTTAAAGGAAGGCGTCGTTTATGGGAGTGTGCTGTTCAACTATTTCGTGGTTGGCGCGCCAGCGGGTGAATGGCGTATCGAAGTTCCGGAGTCGGTCGGTAACATCGAAGTCGTCGGCCAGAATGTGCGGCGTGACTGGCGGCGCGAAGGCAATCAGCTGATCGTGACGCTGCATCAACCGGTGCTTGGTGCGGCGACGTTACTCATCACGTTCGAGCAGCCGATGAGTGCTCGTGGAGGCACGATTCATCCCGGTGAGCTACGTCCACTCGGTGTACAAGGCGAACGCGGATTTATTCAGGTCGTGAGCCCCTTGCAGGTGAAGCACACCATCAACACGGCGGAAGGCGGGCTCTTGAAACTCGAACCGCTGGAGCTGCCGGCGGAATTTCGTCTGCTCACCAGTTCGCCATCGCTCGCAGTTTATCAATATACCGCGCGCCCGTTCGTGCTGGAGATGGGCGTTGAGTGGTATCCGCAGGCGGAGACGGTGGATCAGGTTGTCGATTTTGCGAAGCTATCGAGCCAGGTTTCGCGCGACGGACAGGTCGTGACCGATGCGCGTTTTTTTGTGAAGACCCGCGGACGGAAGGCGCTCCGCATGGTGCTACCTCCCGGGATGAAATTGTGGGAAGCGCGGGTCGATCGCGAGATCGTCACCGCGCGCAGCGATGCTGATCAGACGTTGGTGCCGTTGCCCGCGAAGATGAATCCGAATGAACCCGTCGAGGTGGCGCTGCGTTTCGGGCAGGCCGCCGCATCGTCCGGCTCGCGGGTGAATCTCGTCGCGCCTAAAATGATGGTGCCTGTGATCATCGACGAGTGGACGTTGCGCGGCGACTCCGAGCGACTGCTCGTGCCGAAGGGCGGCAACGCGGAATTGGTCCAGCCACCTCTGACGGAGACTGGCTTCGAGTGGATCGGGGGGCGCGGACGCAATGCGGTCGGCATGCTGCTTGCGCTGATCGGACTCGGTGGACTGTTGCTGCGCGGAGCAGCCGGCTGGAAAATCGCCACTGGACTCACGGCCTGTGGGATCGCGATAGGACTCGCGGCGATGCTCACACTCGAAGCGTTGTCGAATCGGCGAATGAATCTCGAAGAGCTCACGTACGCGGCGACGATGATGCCCACGGGCGAACCAATTTCGATCGAAGTGGGCAACGTGACGGCGTGGCGCGCGATGATTTCGTGGTGGGGAATCGGCGCCGGCGTCGTGGGCATTGGCGCGTTGATCGGTGCACGCGTGCGAGCTTCGCGCGTGGCGGCGGTGGTGGGCGCGGTATTGCTCAGTGGTGGCGTGCTGGCGCAGCGGCCGGGTGCGGCGCTGTTTTTTGCGCTGTTGGCGATGACCGTGTTTCTGCTGATGATCGTTCCTGTTGTCATCCGTCTGGTCCGGATCTGGCGGACGGGCGACGAGCCCGGCCCCGAGGAAGGATCGGGAGCGACGGCCGTCGTATCGATGCTCGCACTACTATGCGCGATGGGTTTCAGTGCACCGACGATTCACGCGGAAGAAAAATCACCGGTGCCGACATGGAATCACGACGGCCCGAAGTCTGCTCAGTCGATCGTGCAAACCTGGACGATTCGTGAAACGCGGTTGTTTGCGGAGGTGGAGCTGAGCGTTCGCGGAGAGGCGGGCGATAGCTTTCTCCTGCTGAACCCCCCCGCGGTGCTGACAGATTTCAAAGGCGACGGTCTGCGTGTCACCAAAGTCGACCGCAATGAGCAGACGAATTATTATGTCGTGCTCGAACGCGCCGGGACGTTCACCGCGCGGGCGAAATTCGAAATGGCCGCGCCGGACCTCACGGAAGGTTTAACTCTGCCCACCGGGCCGGCGGCGATGCAACGCGTCACCGTGGATCTCGATCAAGCGGGCTGGGAATTCGCGTCCGCCAACGCGGTGCAAATTCTTCCGACCGTCGGTGTCGCGGAAAACCACAGTGGCGCCACGCTCACGCTCACGCCGGGCGACGGTGTGCGCATCGAACTAACACCGCGGCAGCGAAACCTCGCCGCGGAAGCGACGCAGTTCTTCGCGGAAGCTTCCAATCTATACTTGCCGGGGCCGGGAGTGGTGAATGGCTATGCGCGCGTGACGGTGCGGCCGGCGCAAGGGCGCGTTTCTGAACTCGAACTCGAGGTGCCGAAAGGCTTCACCGTCGGCGAAGTTTCGGGCGGACCGGTCGGTGCGTGGCGTTTCGATCCGGAGAAGCGGCATCTCCATGTCGCGGTCGAGCCTGCGCAGACGAGTGCTTTTAATTTCACTCTCGAAATGCAACTCGGCACGGGAGCGTTGCCGCTCGATCTCTCGCTCGAGCCGCTGCGAATTCTGAACGCGGCCGGTGAAGTGGGAATGATCGCGCTTGGTTTCGGCGGCGAGGCGCAGCCGGAGGGCGTTCGCCCAGGCTCGCTCTCGGCGGTTAACGTGGAGGACTTCGATGCGGGGCTCGTGCCGGTCGGCCGCGATGGTCAACCGCTGGCGGTGGTGCAGCACGTGTGGCGTTATGGACGCGAGGGTGGGCGGGTGGAATTGAAAGTCGCGCCGGTGGCCGCGGAAGTTCGTGTGACGAGTCGTCAGTTGTTTTCGCTCGACGACGATCGGCTGGTGGTCGCGGTGGATATGAACGTGGCGATCACTCGCGTCGGATTGTTCAAGCTGAGCTTCGCGCTGCCGGCGGGGCTGGAAGTCGAAGCGTTGAGCGGTCCGGCGCTGAATCATTGGACCGAGGCGACGGAGAATGCGCAGCGGATCATCACGCTGCACCTGAATGGCCGGACGATGGGCGAACAACATTTCAACCTGACGCTCGCGGGTGCGGCTCCGCACGCGCAGGACGCGTGGTCGATTCCACGTTTTCAATTGCGCGAAGCGACCCGGCAAACGGGCGAACTCCTCGTCGTGCCCGGAAAAGGAATACGTCTGCGCGCGGTCGATCGGCAGAATGCGACACAGCTCGATCCGCGCGCGGTGGGCGGTGTACAACCCGGCACGCTGGCGTTTCGGCTTCTGCAGGAAGACTGGGCGCTGCGGGTTGGAATCGAGGCGCTCGAAGCGTGGGTGACGACGCAGGCGTTGCAGGAAGTCACGGTGCGGGAAGGCCAGACGCTCACCCGCATCGCGATGCGCTATCGCGTCGAAAACGCGGCGGTGAAACAGATTCGTCTCCGGCTGCCCGGCCTCGTCGATGATCAGGTGCGCACCGTTCGCGCCACAGGCTCTGTTGTGAGCGATTTCATCAAGGTTTCTGGCGAGACCGACCTGTGGGAGGTTCACTTTCAGCGCGGAATTGCTGGCGAGACCGACGTGCAAATCGAATTTCAAGGCGCGACGACGCCCGCGCAGGATCGCACACCGATTGCCGCGCCCGTGTTCGTGGGCGCGCGCCAGACGACGATGTTTGTGGTGGTGCGCAGCGGCGGACGGCTGGAACTGGACGCGAGCGATCTCCCACGTGGATGGCAGCGCGCGGATTGGAGCGTGGTGCCAGCGAATTTGCAGAGCACAAGCGACCGGAGCGTGCCGACATTGTGCTTTCGCGTGGCGGAGCCCGAGCGTGCGCTTGCGGTCACCGTGCGGCGACACGATGTGGCGGAAGCGTTGAAGCTGCGTGTGACCCGCGGTAATCTCGCGACGCTGTTTTCACCCGAAGGAGCATCGCTGACGGCGATCGAGTTGAAGGTGGACGTGGTTGAAAAAAGCACGTTGCGCGTGCGCCTTCCGGAAGGGGCGCGGTTGTTCAATACGTTTGTGAACGGCGAAAGTGTGTCCGTGGTGCGCGAAGGCGATGCGTGTCTTTTCCACGTGTCGCCGAACACCGGCACGGATCGTTCGGCATCGGTGCGATTGGTTTACGCGGTGCCGGCCGCGAGCACAGGCCGAATCGCGCTCGTCGGACCAGGCCTCAGTGTGCCGCTGGAGAATGTCGTCTGGCGTGTCCTGTTGCCGCCGGGTTACGAACTCGACGATTACCGCGGCAGTCTACGGCTGAGCGACGATCGCACCGCTGGCTCGTTCGGCGTTGAGCAGTATCAGGCTCTTGTCGTGTCCACCCATTCCGCCGAGGCGAAAAAAGCGACGGCACTATTCGACGAAGCCAATGCACTCGTGCAACGCGGCGAGCAGCAGCAGGCCGGCGAAGTATTGAGCCGTGCGGTGAAAAACGGCGCGCTCGATCAGGCATCGAATGAGGATGCTCGCGTGCAGTTGCGCGAATTAAAAACCCAGCAAGCGGTGCTCGGGCTTAACACGCGTCGTCAGCGCCTCTATCTCGACAACCGGAGCGAGGGCGTCCGCAACGAACAGCTCGAGCAGGCGGCGAGTCTCAATCCGTTCATGCAGGGCAAAACCAACTTCAATCCCCAGCAAGTGGATCAGTTGCTCATGGGAAACACGGTCGAGGAAAACACCGCGCTGCGCGGCATCGCTGGTCGAATCGTGGAGCAACAGCTTGCCGCCGAGCCGGCGCCGAGTGCGATCGACGTCACGCTACCGGAGCGCGGACGCGTGCTCACGTTTACGCGCAGCCTTCAAGTCGACGGCAGCGCACCACTCGGGCTGACACTGGAAATCGAACGGATGAACCACAGCAGCGCCATCTCCATCCTCACGATCATGGCGGCACTCGCTATCGTAACCGCGATCGCGATACCGCGGAGAGGGGCGGTCCGGGCTTGAGCAGGTGCTCGCGTCGGAAGCCCACTTGCAGGATTTCGCTCGCAAGCGAGCTTCCTACCTAAAATCCAACTCCTAGGAAACAGCTGCTTCGATGGAGGGACGACCTCCGTGTCGTCCGGCGTCCGCGAAGCGGAATCACCTGACCAACGGAACGGACCGGACGGAGCCGGTCCCTCCGCCGCTGTTTCTTTCCGTCACGGGCAAACGCGTTTTGCGGCCGAGGCTGCATCGTTACGGCTTAGCATAAGCCGGACTCCGCAGCGACCGGCTCGGGGGAGCGGGTGGGGACAGTCGTGGCTACGGGGATGAGCGGTGTGAAGTTAAACCAAAGAAACGGATTGGCGCGGACCAAGGTTTCGAGCTGGGTCAATGCTGCTTGAAAGTGAGCGCGACCGCGTTCGAGGTTTTCAGCCTTGGACGCGGCGTTCGGTTCGAACACCGGCGAGCCGTGCAACCACGACTCATCAGTACGGCCTGGGACCGCCACGCAGAATCCCACCGGCAGCCGAAACATGATCGCGAGATGATAGATGGTGAAGGGGAAAAGCCGGCGTTCGCCGAGAAATTCGAACGCCTCCAGTTTGGAACTGTACTCGGGCCGGTCACATTTCAACGCGATCGAACTGCCCGACTGGGCGGCTTGTTTCACGGCAAACAGCAGATTGCCTGGGTCATTGACCCAAATAAAGGTGACCGACTTGCCGAAACGTTGTGCGAGGCGATGAGTATCGCGGGAGGTTTCCATTCGCAGCCGGATCATATGAACGTGGCAGCCGAAACTTGTGAGGAGAAAGCCGAGCAAATCGGAGTTTCCAAAATGAAACGTGCCCAGCAGCGCCGGACGCCGGGAGGCCAGCACCGCTTTGAATTCATCACAGGAAGGCAGCGGCTGGCAGTGATGCGGCCGGCCCTCCGCCATCCGCAGGCGTAAAACGAGCATCTCGGTGAAGGCGAAGAAATGGCGCCAGATCTCCGTCAACCGCGCGGGACGGCCAAAAACGGCGGCGAGATATTCCCGCGAATAGCGGCGTCCACGGGGCATGATGAATACCGCCACCCACGCACCGATCCGCAACAAACCATTGAAAATTGAGGCGGGCACGTATCGATCCGCATGACGCAAGAATTCATACCAGCGGCTTGGGGCGGCGTTTGGCGGGAAGGCAGGAGCGATGGTCGAGGTGGGCGCGATGCGAGGGCAAGCTGTCGTCCCGGTGCCGTAGCCGGGCGGAACGGCAGCGCGCTCGAGAAGGAGTTTGGTCTGAAGCTCACCCTGCGCGGCAGACATAAAAATGGAGCTGGCCGAAACTCAGGCTTTGACCGCGGTGTATTCGCTGAAAAGACCGAGCAAGCGCGCGCGTTTGACTTGAGTTAGACCGGCGGCACGCAGCGCCTCGAGTACCGAGGCCGGTGGCACGCAGGCATCCATCGTTTCCCAAAAGTAGACCATCATCTCGCGAGCATCGTGACTGCGGGTGAAAAGCTGGGTTAGGAACGGATAGATTTTTCCAAAATAGAGTTTGAAGAGAAACGCTCCGAAACGCCCGGACGGTTTAGTGAGCTCCAGGATGAGCAATTTTCCGCCCGGTTTCAGCACGCGATGGTACTCTTGAAACGCCTCGTCGAGCGTGGTCACGTGCCGCAAAGCGTAACCCATGGTCAGAAAGTCGAAGGAATTGTCGGGAAACGGCAGTTGCTCCGCCCGGCCGAGAACAAAGCGCGCCGCCAGTTTGGTCCTGGCGACACCGAGCATGCCCTCGCTGGGATCGAGGCAAGTAATGGATTCAGCAGAGCCGAGAACCTTTTGGGCAGCCGTGGCGACCAGTCCAGTGCCACAAGCGACATCCAGCAACTGATGCCCCCGCTTCAGACCGTGGCGCTGCAAGGCCCAACGCCGATAGGATGCTCCGCTCTTCAAGAAGCCCCAATCGACTACTCCGTCATAGTGCCTGGCGCCGGCGTCGAACAGTTGATTGACGAAAGCCGGCTTGGCCTCGGTCGTGGCGAAGCGTGTGACCAACGGCGGGTGGGGTAGCATGGGAAATGGGTACCGCCGTGACGGGGGATCGCCAGTGAAAACAGACCCGCCGCGACGCAACTCGTTCACGCCCCAATGAAGAAATGTGTGAGCCAGCGGGTACCGCAGTCGCAAACCAACTTGGACCAATGAAGGCGCCTCGTTGAAAACGGCGCATTCTCGTTATAAAAGGGGCCGGTTACACCGATGATAAATCGGTGCTGGGCGTCCTGTTTCTCTCGAACGCGCTCGACGATTGGACCGCGTTTCACGCGGAGGTTCGGAGAGAGCGAGGAACGATCTCCCGCTCACGGCAGAGTCTCGCGCGCGATGGAGGGTGTTCGCGCGCGATCGCCGGACGCCGCCTGGCTTACGACGCCGCCAGTGCGTTCAACTCGCTGCCCAGCACTTCGCGTTCCGCCTGTATCCAAAAATCTCGTTCAGGGCCGCAACCGGGGCTTCGTGAAAGCTCATCGGCTCGTCGTGCGATGAGCAGTTCCAGCAGGGAAAGATTGTCGAGGGGGAAATCCGAGAGATTGGGCAGCGCTACCGAAGGGATTGATGAACTCATAGGGGGTACGGGGCAGGGGTTGAGTTGAAGCTAAATCCGCGAACGTGCTGACGCCTCCAGACAAGAGAACGGCGGGGTGTATGCAACGGAATGCTCGTGAACTTCGCGTAAAGATCTTAGCGGTAACCAATCGGCGGTAAGCGTTAAATGCTTTTGATGTGCGATCGCTTCTCGTTCTGGGCGAGGACCCTCCGTGGTGGAGATTTGGATTCATAAATTTTGCGATTGCGGGGCACTCGGGTATCAACCTGATCACCGTGGAAGGCCCTGGGAGTTGCGGACCGGGCACACGCTTCATTCACCGCGGCAGCCAACCGCGTCCGCACCAGAATCGGCGCCGTTAATCACGGGTAAACGCGGTTTCATCCCCGCAACTTTGCGCGACGCTTTTTTTGGCCGCACAACGGTTCGTCATGAAGTGGATTCTTATCTCCACAATTTTCTTCGGCTTTTATTTTGCGCGTCAGGCCGCGCAGCTCGGACCGATCGAAGCGTTGCGCTGCGAATGAATTCGCGTGGGCCAGTTCGCTGCCGTTGCAGTTTATCGCCGCGATTCGCGCGGAGCCTGCAATCGTTCCTGAAATTCTCGCAGGCCGCGCGTCAGCGGCACGCGCGCACCGTCGTCGAGATGAAGCAGGTGTTCGCCAGCGCTCACCAGCTCCACTTCGCGCACACGATCGAGCTGCACGATGGCCGAGCGACTCACTCGAAAAAAACGTCGCGGATCGAGCTCGGCCTCGAGCGCCGAGAGTGTGCGGCGCAACATGTGGCGTCCGGTGCCCGTGTGCAGTACGATGTAGTTGGCCGCTGCCTCCGCCCAAGCGATGTCGCTGGCGCGCACGACTTGATAGCGCTCGTTGGTCTTGACCAGAAACCGTTCGATGAATGCTGCGCCAATCGCGGGGTCGCGCAGCAATGCGCTCACGCGTTCGTTGGCGCCGTTGGCACGACGCGCCAGTTCGGTGTGCGCTCGCTCGAGAGCGTCGGCAAAGCGCGCGCGACTGTAGGGCTTCAGCAAATAATCCAGTGCGTGCAACGCGAACGCCTCGACCGCGTGCACGGAGTGGGCAGTCGTGAAAATCGTGCAGGGCAGCCACTCGTCGCGCACCGCGCGGAGAACAGCGAGTCCATCGGGCGCCGGCATGCTCACGTCCAGAAAAAGCAAATCCGGTCGCAGCTCACCAATAAGACGGATCGCATCGTCGCCGTTGCCCGCCTCGCCGCACAGCTCGATGTCTTCCTCGGCCGCCAGCAGGTTGCGCAACTTCGCGCGCGCCGGTGGCTCATCGTCGACGATCAGGGTGCGAATCTTCATTGGCGCTGCCGGCGAAGCGGCAAATCAAGACGAGCCAGAACCCCGCCTTCTTCCGCGGGCCTCAGTTCAAAATGAGCGTCCCCGCCATAGATCGCGGCGAGCCGCGCCCGGGTGTTCCCGAGCCCGACGTTTTCGCTAAAATCGAGGCGACCATTCGCGTCGCGTGGAAGCGCTGCGCTTCCGCGGCCCGTGTCACTGACGCTGAGCACCAGGCGTTCGCCCTGACGTCGTACCCGCACCTGCACTACGCCGGGGGTACCGCGGGGCGCGATGCCGTGGATCACGGCGTTTTCGATCAATGGCTGCAGAATGAAGGTGGGCACGATCGCATCGGCGAGGCCGGGCTCAATGGTTTGACGGAGCTGAAGCCGATCGGCGAAACGGATTTGTTGAATCGAGAGATAGCGCTCAGTGAATTCCAGTTCCTCAGCCAGCGTGACTTCGCGGCGCTCCGAGGTTGCCAGCACGCTTCGCAGCAATTCGCTCAGCGCGCAGATCATCTCGTCCGCCGCCTGCGGTTGCGTGTAAATGAGCGAGGAGATCGCGTTGAGCGTGTTGAAAAGAAAATGGGGATGGATCTGGGTTTGCAGCGCCATCAACCGCGATTCCGCGAGGCGGGCTTCGGCGGTGAGCGCGCGGCGTTCGCGCTCGAGACTGCGACGGTGATATGCGACGGCATGCGCCGCAGCCACGAGGAGAAAATAAACGGGTACCGACAAACGTGCGCGGACGAAGCGCGGTGGCGAAGGCCGCTCCCGGCCGGGCTCGCCCCGGTCAGGTTGATCTCGCTCTCGCTGAGGAGGGGCCATTTCGCGGCGATTCGGCGGTTGCGGCATGACTCGCGCCACGACCAGTCCGCTACTCACTTCAAAAACAACCGCCGTGAGCAATGCCGCTACGATGTGAATCGGCACGGTACGCCGCCAGTTGTGACCATCGATTTGTACGCGATTCGCGAGCCAGAGCACCAATGGAGAGAGTGCGATCCACGGAACCCAATCGAGCAAGGCGAAGCCGGCAATCAATCGCCAGTCGAGCTCGCGTCCCGCCACCTGCTGTACGGCAAAAATCGCCGCCACCCCGAGCCACACGATCGAGAGCAACAGCCAGCGGCCCAGAGCCGAATGCAGCCACCAGCTGTCGGTCGCGGCATCGCCCCGATTTTCTTCAGGCAGCAAGGACGTCATTGCCCACGTTATCGGCGGTGCGATCGCGGCTGCCAAGACAGGATGCTTTTCTTATGAAAAACGTAATCACACCTCAGTTCACGCGCGGGAAGTTCAGTTGGTTTCTCGCGTCGCTCGCAATCAGCGCATCAGTCGCGTTGCTCTTTGGTTGTGCTGGACCGGGCGGTGCGCGTTCGAGAAGCGCTGCGCCGGCCCAGCCGAAGCTTGCTGCGCAGACGACGTTTCTCGACGGCACGCTGCTCGCGCAATTCTCGTTTGAAGCCTTGTCGTTTCACGGCGGGCCGGGAGGCGGCGGAAAATCCGGTGGGCCTGGTGGAGGCCATCGCTCGCGGCGTAACAAAGAGGGTGACGGTCCTGGCGTTGGTGGCCCGCCGGAAGGTGGCCCGGATGGCGATTCCGGCGATGACGGTTCGGCGATGCGTCATCCGAATATCGCAATCGCGCGAGCGTTGCTTCACGTCACGCTCACGAACAACAGCAAGGAGACGCTGAACTTCGCGGTGACGGATGTTATTTCTCAACTGGGAAATTTCGCGATTCGGCCGGAGCGTTTTTCACTGGCTCCCGGTCAGAGCGGCGAGATCGATCCGCTGGCTTCGACCTTTCAGGATCCCCTCACCGAACTCACCGTGGAGACGCACGTGCGACATGCGGGTAAGAAAGAAACGCAAACGGTGCGGCTTCTGCCCGTGGCTGCGGCGGCTTCAGAGCGGAATGGCTCATGAGTACCTCGCTGCCTCTCGACACCGGCGCGCCACGACTTCGTGTGCTCATCGCGGACGATGAACCGCTGGCGCGTTCGCGGCTCAGTCAATTGCTCCGTATTGAGCCTGACGTGGAGGTCGTGGCGGAATGTACCAATGGCCGCGACGCGCTCGAAACCATCACCGCGCTGGCGCCGGATGTTGTGCTGCTGGATATCCGGATGCCTGAGATGGATGGCTTGGCCGTGGCGCGCTTGCTCCAGCCGAGGGCGCTTTGTCCCGTGATAATTTTTATCACCGCGCACGAGTCGCACGGGCCTGCGGCCTTTGCGGTCCAAGCCTGTGATTATCTTATGAAACCCTGTTCGCCCGCGCGGCTGCGGCAGGCGGTGCAGCGGGCTCGCGCGCAGCTGGCGCGGAATCCGGCTGAGTCCCGCGAAAGCGGACTTTTGCCACTCCAGCGGTTGATCGTGCGGACGGGCGAGCGGATGATCGTCGTGCCGGCCGAGGAGATCGATTGGATTGAGAGTGCCAACAATTACGTCGTGTTGCATGCGGGGAGGGCCGCTCACGTGTTGCGCGAAACGCTCACGGAACTCGCGGCGCGATTGGAGCCGCGACATTTTTTGCGAATCAGCCGATCCGCGGCGGTGAACCCAGTGCGGGTGAAGGAAATTGTGCAAGGCGACAACGGTGGACACATGCTTCTGCTCGCCGACGGCACACGTCTTCCGATCACGAGGGGGATTCGCGAAATTCAAGCGCTTCTCGAAACCTCGTGAGCGAGAAAGCGGCCGTGTATTTCAGCACGTAGCGGCAGCGCCCCCGCAGCTGCCCGTCTGCGAATGGAGGGACGACCTCCGTGTCGTCCGATTTTTAGTGATCGGGGTCAGCGACCCCGACTACATCGGCGAACGAGACCGGCAGGCAGGGACGCCTGCCGCTACGTGCACGGGCGCTTTTGCGCGCTCACGCCGTCGCGCGGAGGACGCCGGTCGTCTCGCTGTTCTTTTTCAGTTCTTCCACGAGCTTCTTGATCAACGTGTCGATATCGGAGTCGGTGCTTGAGCTGCTTGACGTCGCATCGGATGTCGAAGTTGACGCCATGCTATCCGTGGAACTGGAATCGGACGTTGTCGTGCTGCTGGCGTCTTTTTTCGCGAGTGCTTCCAGAAGTTTTTTTAGCGTGTCAACCAACTCGGTTTCGCTCGAAGAATCCGAATCTGATGATGGAGGTGGAGGTGGCGGAGGCATGCCTCTTTCGCCGCCCATCGCTTTCAAACCGGCTTCATGTTCGACCTCGGTGATCTCGCCGTTGCCGTCGGCGTCGAGTTTGGAAAACAGATCGTCCACGTTAGGACCTTTCGTACCGTCCGGTCCCTTGGGCGCATTCTGCAAAGCGGTGGTGAGTTCGTCCTTGGTGATTTTTCCATCACCGTTTGCGTCGGTGCGTTTGAAGAGTGCTGCGGCATCCGGCCGTTGGTGGCCGGCGATCGAGTTCGATGAGAGGGTCATGTCGGATTTAAATCGCTGTCGTTGGAGGTTGGGCAGCCAGGCCGGATGGCTCGGTGCTGCGTACCAACAATAACGGTACAGCGGTGAACGCGGCCAAGTGGGTCCACCCCGCCAATCCGGGCGTTCACCCCGTGAACTTTCTGATTCGGGCGGAATCGGTCGGCGGAGACGCGCGCGCATTTCGAAATCCGAATACGTTGCGCGGCGAGCGCGCCACCTACAGCCCGAACACAGCAGGCACGGAGGCCTGCCGCACCTACGCCGCGTTGCGGTTCGAACCGCAGGCAGCGAGGAGTGACCGGATCAGCGGGGCTTTCGCGGGCGCAATCACGACTTGTCGGGCCGTCGGCCAGCCGGCGAGGACGAGACCATCCGGCTGGCCATCTGAAATAAGTGGCAGCAGCACGAACGAGCTGAGCGACGCTTCCGC